>NZ_CP070491.1:3970000-4270000 GCF_016925495.1 Methylococcus sp. EFPC2
GCAAGCTGACCGGTCAATATTTCCTTGCGTTCTGGCTGGCCAGTCTGATCTATCTCGCCCGTCATCTCTTCCATATCAATGGCTTGCTGGTCTGGTTGCGCCTGGGAGGCAAGGTGCCTTCGGGCGGCGGCATCTGGGAGGAGATCTACTACCTCATCTATCGGTTGCGCCGCCGCAACAAGCGCCGCAAGAAGCGCTTGATCGTCATGCTGGAGCGTTTCCGCACCGCCACCGCCGCCTTGCCCGACGCCACCGTGGTGCTGGGGCCGCGCGATGAAATCGAGTGGTTCAACGAAGCGGCCGGGGAGTTGCTCGGTTTGCAGCGTTATGACATCGGCCAGCAGATCGCCAATCTGCTACGCGCGCCCAAGTTCGCCGAATTTCTGCGCGCCTGCGATTACGACAACACCGTCAGCGTTCCTGCTCCCGGCACGGACAACCGGCAGCTGGAAATCCGCGTGGTGCCTTACGGCGACGACCTGCGCCTCCTGGTGGCCCAGGACATCACCCAGTTGCGTCTGATGGAGCGTGTTCGCAGCGATTTCGTCGCCAACGTTTCCCACGAGCTGCGCACTCCGCTCACGGTGCTCAAGGGTTACATGGAAACCCTGACGGACGAAGCCCAGGTGTCGGAACGCCATCTCAAGATATTCCGCCGCATGGAAGAACAGACCGAGCGCATGCAAAACCTGGTCGACGGCCTGCTTTCCCTGACCCGCCTCGAATCGGGTGCGCAGTCCTCGCCCCAGGAAGTCAACGTCGCCGCCTTGCTACGCAGTTTGACCGAGGAAGTGTCGCTGCTACAAGGGCCGCAGCCGAATTTGGAACTCCTCATCGAAACCGACGCTCGCCTATCGGGTTCCGAAACGGAGTTGCGCAGCGCATTTTCCAATCTCGTCGTCAACGCGCTGAAATACACGCCGGCTGCCGGACATGTGCAGGTGATCTGGCATGACGACGGTGAAGGCGCGCGCCTGGACGTGAGGGATGATGGACCCGGCATAGCGGCCGAGCATGTCTCGCGGATCACTGAGCGTTTCTATCGCGTGGAAAGCGCCGATGTTCCCCGGCGCAACGGTGCCGGTTTGGGTCTGTCCATCGTCAAACACGTGTTGAGCCGGCACGATGCCAGGCTGGAAATCGTCAGCAAGCCGGGCGAAGGCAGTTGTTTCAGTGCGATTTTTCCCGCGCGCCGGGTATCGCGGTCGGCAAAAATCACGGCATGAAAAACGACAATTTCGCGGAATTGATTTGCCAACGCTCGTAGTGAGCTATATTATCGCCCATGTTGCGTTATTATCTAATTCCGTTGTGAAATTGCTACAAGGGGGTAAGCTATGGATAAGAATTTGTTTTTGAAGGCCTTTGCCTTGGCCAGTCTGGCGACTGTAGCTCTGGCGGCACAAGCCGACGGCACCTACGATGATCGTTACTACATCGCTCCGTTCGGAACCTTCGTGAAGCCGGGCGGCGATCGCGAGCTGAAGGAAGGCTGGGGCGCCGGCCTGGGCGTCGGCCGTGCGATCAACGAATATTTCAATGTCGAACTGCGCGGTTTCTGGCAGGGCCTGGATGGCGAACACCGCGGCGGACGCGCCGATTTAACCGGCGGTGGCGTGGATCTCCAATACTACCTGCAGCGCGATACCTTCTCGCCGTACACCGTTATCGGCCTGGGTGGCTTGAACACCAGCGCCAATGGCAAGAGCGGTGCTTCCTTTTTCGGTGAGGCCGGTGTGGGTGCGAGCTATGAGTTGCTCGACAATCTCCAGTTGCGCGCCGATGTTCGTTATCGCTACAACAACGAAGGTAACTCGGGCGTATTGCCGAACGGCAACGAGTTCCACGATCTGGTGGTCAATGCCGGTTTCGTGATTCCTTTCGGCGACAAGCCTGCACCGACCCGGATCGAACCCGTGGCGGCAGCGCCGGCGCCCAAGCCCGAGTGTTCCACGCGCGATTCCGACCACGACGGCGTTAGCGATTGCGAAGACAAGTGCCCCAACACACTGAAAGGCGCGAAGGTCGACGAGACCGGCTGCCCCATCCGTATCGAGCTGAAGGGCGTGAACTTCCACGTCGATTCTGCTGAACTCACTCCGACGGCCAAGTCGATCCTCGACGACGTGGCAGCCCAGTTGGCCGCCTACCCGATCAAGAAGGACATCGAAGTCCAGGGGCACACCAGCAGCGAGGCGAGCGCGGCTCACAACCTGAAGCTGTCGGTCCGCCGTTCGCAGTCGGTCGCCGACTACCTGAAGCGCAAGGGCGTCACCAACACCCTGCACGCCAAGGGCTACGGCGAGGATTATCCGATCGCCGACAACAGCACCGAAGCCGGCCGCGAGAAGAACCGCCGCGTAGAGCTGATCTGGATCGGCGACTGATCCGTCTTCAGCCTCCGCGTACTACCGAACAAACCCGCCGCATGGCGGGTTTGTTTTTTGCGGGTGACCAAGCGCGTTGTGCTACTATCTAGCCCAAGTTATAGGGTTGGTGGACATCGTGATCATCGCGTTGCGCTCCCAAAGTTACCGTTCTTGCCTGCACATCCTGGTGTATGTGTTGCTGGTGAGTTGGTTGGCTTCCATTGTCTCGTCCACCTGTGTCATGCCCGCTTCCTGGCGCGCCACTCTCGTTTCCCTCTCCGCACCGGCAGGATGTCCGGACCACGGGCATACCCTGGGACATGAGCCACGCCCCACGCCGGACTGCTCCTTCAAATCCTGCCTGGTACACGCCCTCGACCCGACTCTGGGGTACGAGGAGTCCAAACCGCAGATTCCAGTGTTCGGGCTGTTCCTGCTCGGGTTCATAGTCATCCCCCTCCCCGCACAAATCCGCTCCTGCCTGTTGTGCCGTACCGCGGGTCCACCGGCCGGCCGGCACGTTCCCCTCATCTACCGCTACTGCGTCCTGCTGAATTAGCCCACGGGGGCTAAACCACGCGCCATTACGGCGAGGGGCCGTCGTGCACCTTGCTGAAACCGGCGTTGCGAGGGCGGAAGGACGCCCGTCCGCTCCCAGGACCCCGAGCACAAGGAAAGGCTTTTGATTAAACGATGTCATCGACCGATCGGAGTTGTGCCATGAACAACGTCATCAAGACTTTGCTGTTTGCATTCGTTATCGCCGGGCTATTGGCTGGCTGCGCCCAGCCCAATCCTCACCCCATGGACATGAGCGCGGCGGTGCAAAGCGCCAAGACCAGAACGGACCACGAGGCACTGGCCACCCATTACGAGCAGGCGGCCAGGGATGCGGAAGCGGCGGTTAAGGAACACCGGAGCCTGCTCGACCAGTACAAGGCGCAGAGCTATCTGTACGGCAGGCAGGCGGCCACGGTTCAGGCGCATTGCGAAGCGCTGATCCGCTCGTACGAGCAAGTGGCGAAGGCGAACAAGGAACTGGCTGCATTGCACCATAGCCTGGGCCAGACTGTGAAATGAGCAGAATCGCGCGAGAAGCCCGCATGCGGGCTTCTCGGCCGCGCCGCAACGGGAAGGAGCAACGCCATGAAACCGCTTATCCTTGGGCTGGTTCTGTTATGGCCCTGGTGGTGCTGCGCGGAGGGCCTCAGTACACAGGCTAGCCTGGAACGGCTGGTCGAGGAGGCGCGGGAGCGCAACCCCGACATCCAGGCGGCGCGCCGGCGCTGGGAGTCTTCCCGGGCCGTGATTCCGCAGGTGCAGACCCTGCCCGATCCCAAGCTGATCGTCGGCTACAAGGACATGGCGCCGCAGCGGGAGTTGATGTACGGCGCGAGCCAGGAAGTGCCTTTTCCCGGCAAGCTGCGCCTCAAGGGTGAGATCGCCTCGCGCGATGCCGAGCGCATGGAGCAGGATTATCGGGCGACCGAGTTGGCGGTCGTCGCCCGGCTCAAGGAAGCCTATTACGACCTGCACTACGTTCATGATGCGATCGACGTGCTGGGTAAAACCAAGCAACTGTTGGAAGAGTTCGAGGCCACCGCAACGGCCCGCTATTCCGTCGGGCAATCCGCCCAGCAGGACGTGTTGCGCGCGCAGACCGAGATCTCCCGCCTGCTGGCCCGCCTGGCTTCCCTGGAACAAAAGCGGCAATCGCTGCACGCGGACATCAACCGCATCCTCAACCGCTTGCCCGCAGACCCGCTCGCGCCGCCGGGAGAATTGGCGTTCACGCGGCTGCGCCATGTCCCCGCCGAGCTGAACACGCTCTTGGAACAGTCCTCCCCTCTCTTGCACGGCCAACAAAAGAATCTGGAACGGGGCGATCAGACCATCGCCCTGGCCAAGCGGGAGTATTACCCGGACTTCGAGCTGGACGCGCGGGGACTGCACGACAATGCCATGAAGACCGACGGCTACCAGGTCATGCTGAACGTCAAGGTGCCGCTCTATTACGCCAGCAAGCAGCGAGAAGGCGTGAACGAGGCGGTGGCGGGACGCGAAGCCGCCTACCAGGAACTGGTGGCCCTGCGGCAGGAATTGCTGGCCCGCATCCGGGACAATCTGGCCCAGGCCGAACGCGCGGACAAACTCGTCAATCTGCTGAAAGGGGCCATCATCCCGCAATCGCGCCTGACCCTCGCTGCCGCCCAGGCGAGTTATGCGGTCGGTAAGGTGGATTTCCTCACCCTGCTCAACAGCCTGCTGACCCTGCAGGAAAACGAGCTGGAGTTCCACAGCGAGCTGACCGAGCACGAGAAGGCCGTGGCCCGGCTGGAAGGCATCCTGGGGGAAGCGCCATGAATCCGCGCTTCCGCGACCTGTTCATCGGCCTAGTCTTCGGCGTCCTGGCCAGCCTGGTTTTCGTGAGCATCTACCGCACCGAAACCCCGGTCGTCGCCAGGGTCGAACCGGAGCCAGCCCCCGCCGTGGCTCCGGAGCACGCAGGCCACGTCGGCCATGCCTCCGAACCCAAAGTCGACCACACCGCCCATGCGCCGGCGGCATCGGAACATAGCCTGCTCATCGGTCTGGAGCGGCTGCAGTCCATTGGCGTCAAGTTCGAGCCGGCCGCCTTGCGCCCGCTGGAGCGGACCATACGCACGGTCGGACGGGTGGAGGTGGACGAACGCTATCTCGCCCGCGTCACGGTCAAGCTGGAGGGCTGGATCGACCGGCTTTACGTCAACTACACCGGGGAGTCGGTCAAACAAGGCCAGATCCTGTTCACGCTCTACAGCCCGGAACTGCTGGCCACCCAGGAGGAATACCTGATCGCGTTGCGCAGCAGCCGCACGCTGGGGAAAAGCGAATTCCCCGAAGTGGCCGAAGGCGCCCATTCCCTGCTGGAGGCCTCGCGCCGGCGGTTGCGGCTGTGGGACATCCGGGAAAACCATATCCGCGACCTGGAGCGTACCGGGCAGGTCGTGACCGCCTTGCCTATCCATGCCCCGCTTTCCGGCACGGTGATCAGCAAGACGGCCGTGGCGGGCATGCAGACCAGGCCGGGCGAGGAGTTGTACACCATCGCCGATTTGTCGCATATCTGGATCGTGGGCGACATCTACGAATACGAGATGCCGCTGATCGCCGTCGGGCAGAAGGCCGGCGTCAGCCTGTCCTACGCGCCGGATTCCACCTTGCAGGCGCATATCGGCTTCATCTATCCCACCGTGGATCCGCAGACCCGCACCGCCAAGGTTCGCTTCGAGCTGGACAATCCGGGCGAAAAGCTCAAACCCGGCATGTACACCAACCTGGAGCTGAAGATTCCGCTCGGCTTGAGGCTGGCCGTACCCAAGGACGCCGTGCTGGAATCCGGCGAGCGGCAGGTCGTGTTCATCCATTCGGGGGAAGGACGGATCGAATGGCGCAACGCCAAAATCGGCCTGCGCAGTGGCGACAGGGTGGAGATCCTGGAGGGTGTGCATGAAGGCGAGCACGTCGTCACCTCGGCCAACTTTCTCATCGATTCCGAGAGCCAGTTGAAGGCGGCGATCGGTGGCATGCCCGGCGCGACACACCAGCACTGAGACAGGGCCATGGTCGAAAAACTCATCGAGTTTTGCGCCGGCAACCGGCTCGTCGTCCTGCTTCTGGTGCTGGCCTTGTCGGGCGGCGGTTACTGGTCCATGAAGCAGACGCCCATAGACGCGCTGCCCGATCTCTCCGATACCCAGGTCATCGTCTATACGCCCTGGATGGGGCGCTCCCCGGACCTAGTGGAAGACCAGGTCACCTATCCCATCATCACCGCCCTGCTGTCGGCCCCCAATGTCACCGTGGTACGGGGCTTTTCCGATTTCGGTTATTCCTACGTCTACGTCTTGTTCAAGGACGGCACCGACATTTATTGGGCACGTTCCCGCGTGCTGGAATATCTCAACCAGTTGGCCGGCAAGCTGCCGGAAGGCGTGGCGCCACAGCTCGGGCCGGACGCCACGGCGGTCGGCTGGGTGTATCAATATGCCCTGGTGGACACGAGCGGTCAGCAGGACCTGGCCTCGCTGCGCTCATTCCAGGACTGGTATTTGCGCTACTGGTTGCGCAGCGTCGACGGGGTGGCCGAAGTGGCGAGCGTGGGTGGATTCGTGCGTCAGTACCAGATCGCCCTCGACCCCAACAAAGTGCTGGCCTACCGGCTCAACCTGAACGAGATCATCGAGAAGGTACGCATGAGCAACCTCGACGTCGGCGGGCGGGTCGTCGAGTTTTCCGGCATCGAATACATGATACGCGGGCGGGGCTACATCAGGTCCACACACGACATCGAACAGATTGCCGTCGGCGCCAACCCCAGCGGTACACCCGTCCTGCTGCGCGAGGTGGCGACGGTCAGCCTCGGTCCGGACATGCGGCGCGGGCTCGTGGAACTCGATGGCAAAGGCGAGGCGGTGGGTGGGGTGGTCATCATGCGCTACGGCGAGGACGCGATGGAGGTCATAGACCGCGTCAAGGCCAAGCTCAAGGAGGTGGAAGCCTCGCTGCCCAAGGGCGTGAAGATCGTGACCGCTTACGATCGCAGCGACCTCATCCGCGGTGCGGTGGCCACCGCCAACGAAAACCTGCTGGAGGAACTCGTCACGGTCAGCGTGCTGATCGTGGTGTTCCTGCTGCATTTCCGCTCGGCCTTGATCCCCATCCTGACCCTGCCCATCGCCATCCTGATTGCATTCATCCCCATGCATATCCTCGGGGTCGGCATGAACATCATGTCCATAGGCGGCATCATCGTCGCCGTGGGCGACATGGTGGACGCCTCCATCGTGATGGTGGACAACGCCCACCGGAGGCTGGAGGAATGGGAAAGGAACGGGAAGGCGGGCGAACGCCGCCGGGTACTGATCGATTCCGCCAAGGAGGTTGGCCCGCCGATATTCGCATCGCTCTTGGTGATCGCCGTCGCCTTCATGCCGGTGTTCACCCTGGAAGCCCAGGAAGGCCGGCTGTTCAAGCCGCTGGCCCTGACCAAGAACCTGTCCATCGCCGTCAGCGCGGTGCTGGCCGTGACGCTGATTCCGGCCCTGCTGTCTTTCTTCGTCCGCGGACGCATCATCCCGGAGCGGCGCAATCCGGTCAGCCAGCTATTGCAATGGGCCTACGCACCCGTGCTGAGACTGGCCCTGCGTTATCGCGTATCGCTGGTGGTCTTGGCCTTGGCGCTGGTGGCGAGCATCGCCGTACCCTTTCAGCGCATGGGGTCGGAATTCATGCCGCCTCTGTACGAAGGCACCATCCTTTACATGCCGACCACCTTGCCGGGCATCTCGGTCACCGAGGCGGGCAGGCTCCTGCAGCAGATGGACCGCAAGCTCATGGCCTTTCCCGAGGTCGAGCATGTGTTCGGCAAGTCCGGCCGCGCCGAGACCTCCACCGACCCGGCGCCTTTCTCCATGATGGAAATCGTGGTGGAGCTCAAGCCCAAGGCGCAATGGCGGGCGGGCCTGGGCTACGAAGACCTGATCGCCGAGATGGACCGCGCCCTGCAATTTCCCGGCGTGACCAATGCCTGGACCATGCCGATCAAGGCGCGCATCGACATGCTGTCCACCGGCGTGCGCACGCCGGTCGGCATCAAGATATTCGGGCCGGATCTGAAGCGCATCGAGGAGATCGGCATGTCCATCGAGTCAGCGGCACAAGCCGTGCCCGGCACCCGCAGCGTTTATGCCGAGCGGGTGTCGGGCGGCTATTTCCTGGATTTCACGGTCAAGCGCGAGGAGATCGCCCGTTACGGGTTCACCGTCGCGGACATCAGCAAGATCATCGAATCGGCCATAGGGGGGGAAAGTATCACCACCACCGTCGAGGGACGCGAGCGCTATTCCGTCAATCTGCGCTATCTGCGGGAGTTGCGCGACGACGTGGACAAACTGGGCCGACTGACGGTCAGCGCGCCCGGCGGCGCCCAGGTGCCCATCGCCCAGCTCGCCGACATCCGCATGGTGAGCGGTCCCTCGATGATACGCGACGAAGACGGCATGTTGTCCGGCTACGTCTACGTGGACATGACCGGGCGCGACGTGGGCGGCTATGTGGACGACTTGAAGCGGGTCGTGAAGGAACGCATCGAATTGCCGGCGGGCTATACCCTGACCTGGTCGGGCCAATACGAATTCATGGAACGCGTGCGGGAGCGGCTGAGCCTGTTCATCCCGCTGACGCTGGCCATCATCTTCGTGCTCTATTACTTCACCTTCCGTTCGGTCGCCCAGACCCTCATGGTCATGCTGGGCGTGCCGCTCGCCCTGGTCGGCGGGATGTGGACCTTGTACGGACTCGGCTACCACCTCAGCATCGCCGTCTGGGTCGGGTTGATCGCCCTGGCCGGCGTCGCGGCCGAAACCAGCGCGGTGATGCTGTCCTACCTGGATGAAGCGGTCCGCCGCCGCCGGGATGCCGGCCGACTCAACGGCGTGGAGGATTTGCTGGAAGCGGTGCACACCGGCGCCATGGAGCGCATACGCCCGGTGATGATGACGGGCTTGGCCAACATCGTCGGCTTGTTTCCGACCATGCTGGCGACCGGCATAGGCGCGGACGTGATGAAGCGTCTCGCCGCTCCGATGATAGGCGGCATCGGTTCGGCCATGCTGCTGACCCTGCTGGTCATCCCGGCGATCTACGTAATCTGGCGCGGGCGCTAGCCGCCACGCTGGACTTGAGTCCGCTCCCCCTTATCGGGCGCCGAGGTGTGGCCCCTCGACACCGACGTGGAAATTACAGACACCGTGCCCGGGTGTTCCGGGATGTGGCCGTAGGGAAGACCGATAGCGTCGGTCGACCATAGCGGTTGCGTTGAATGGATTATCAACGATGGGCGGCACCCTAGTTCCACGAACAAGTGGCAAACTCCAAGCTCTACTGTGTTTCAATATATTCCTTTTGTTCATAAGCATGTAAGTATCATGTCATTTACGGAATAAAGCCGAGTTTGTATAGTTCCGCGCGCTTTATCCAGTGTTCGTGACATGAGGAAATGGTCCACCGTACCGATGGCGACCCAAACCATTTGCGACTCATAAGCGAACTCACCGGACTGCCGGAAGTTCTTTAGCCACTGGAGTGAATCCATGAAAAAAACCAAATTATTGGCTCTCGCCGCGGTCGCCAATGGCCTGCTGTTGGGCCAGATCGGTGCGGTCGAGGCGAAAGCCAAGGCCTCGCCCAAGGACGCACAAATCGAAGCGCTGACGAAGCGGCTCGAATTGCTGGAAAAGCGTCTGGAGGAAAGTGAAAAACGTAATACGCAGTTGGCGACCAAGCCCCCGGAGGTTGAAAGCCCGGTGGTTAAGCAACTGGACCGCAAGGTAAAAATCATCGAGCGGAAGTTGGAAGTCGACAAGGAGGTTGCCGACGCCGCCAAGAAAACCAGTCCCCGGTTGGAGGCGGGGGCCGATGGGGTCCGCTTCGTGTCGCCCGAGGGCGATCATGTCGTGCGCTTGCGCGGTGCCTTGCAGACGGACGGCAAGTTCTACATGGACGACAACCACGCCGTGGTGGGGGGCGAAGCCAACGGCATCAACATTCCCGACCGCTTCGAGCTCAAGCAGGCGCGCGTCTGGCTGGAAGGCACGCTGTTCAAGCACTTCGATTTCAAGATCATGCCGGACTTCGGCAAGAATGGCGGCACGCTGCTGCAGGACGCCTATCTGGACGCGCATTACTTCCCCTACGCCAGCCTGAACATCGGCAAGCAGAAGACGCCTCTGAGTCTGGAGCGCTTGCAGGGCGACTCCGACGGCACCTTCCTGGAACGCGCCTATCCCACGCAACTGGCCAGCAACCGCGATGTCGGGGTGATGCTGCACGGTTCGTTCGCCAAACCGGGTTACGACGTCACTTACGGCGGCCCGGTCGATTTCAGGAACTTCATCAGCTACCAGCTCGGCGTGTTCAACGGCAGCGGCGACAACGGTGCGGCCTCCAATCTGAGCGATTCCAGCAAGCAGGACGACAAGGAGTTCGTCGGCCGCATCTGGGCGCATCCCTTCCAGCATTCGGGCATAGAGGCCCTGGAGGGCTTGGGCGTGGGTGTGGCGGGGAGTTGGGAGCAACCGAACCATAAAGGCACGTTGAACAATATATCGAGTGCCAACGGCGGTAATACCATAGTGAATTATGGTGCGCTCGGAGGGGCCACCGGAGCGAATACCAAGACTACTTCTCTGGTGGCCGACGGCGATCACTACCGAATCTACCCTCAAGCCTACTGGTATAGCGGACCATTTGGCTTGATGGCGGAATACGCAATTTCATCCCAAGAGCTGTTGGGAGGGAAATCAAACGGCTCCAATGGCGCGGCTGGCGACACTGCGCGCATACAGCAAGACAATCGTGCTTGGCAGGTGCTGTTTTCCTACGTGCTGACCGGCGAGGACAATACTTTCCAGGGTGTGAAGCCGCGCGAAGCCTTCGACCCGCTCAACGGCAAATGGGGCGCGCTGCAACTGGCTGCTCGCTGGACCGAACTGGAAATCGACAAAGACAGCTTCAAGACCCAAACGGTCAATGGACGGCCGTTCCAATTGCTTGATCCCAGTAGGTCGATCCGAAATGCAACGGCCTGGTCTTTGGGGGCGAACTGGTATCTGAATAAGTTCACCCTGATTCGCGCCGACTACGAGCAGACCTATTTCGATGGTGGAGCAGGTACTCTGGCGCACGTCAAAGACCGACCCAACGAAAAAGTCTTTTCCACCCGTTTCCAGTTGTCATTCTAAGCGGATGTGGATGTCGTTCGTCCCCCAACCCTGCGGGAGGAAGCTTCGTATGAGTTTTATCAAGTCATCTTTCCAACAAAGGAATATCGCGTGAAAACAAAAATCTTCAATAACGTGCTGGGCGCCGTACTTTCGGCTCTATTGTTCAACGCGGCGTCCGTGCAGGCCGCCGACGTCAAGCTCTTGAACGTCTCCTATGATCCGACCCGCGAGTTCTACCAGGAATACAACGAACTCTTCGCCAAGCACTGGAAGCAGAAGACCGGCAAGTCTTTGGAGGTGCAGCAGTCTCACGGTGGCAGCGGCAAGCAGGCGCGCGCCGTGGTCGATGGCCTGGACGCGGACGTGGTCACTCTGGCGCTTTCCTACGATGTCGATCAGCTGAGCAGCAAAGCCAAGCTGATCCCTGAAGACTGGCAGAAGCGCCTGCCGAACAACAGCGCGCCCTACACCTCGACCATGGTGTTCCTGGTGCGCAAGGGCAACCCGCTCAAAATCAAGGATTGGGACGATCTGGTCAAGCCGGGTGTCTCAGTCGTCACGCCGAATCCTAAGACTTCCGGCGGCGCGCGCTGGAACTATCTGGCCGCGTGGGGCTACGCGCTGAAGAAGCTCGGCAACGAAGCGGCAGCCAAGGATTTCGTCAAGAAGCTCTACAAGAACACCGCCGTTCTGGATACCGGGGCCCGCGGTTCCACCGTGTCGTTTGCCGAGCGCGAAATCGGCGACGTGCTGATCACCTGGGAAAACGAAGCCTATCTGACGCTCAAGGAGTTCGGCGAAGACAAATATGAACTGGTCGCTCCTTCCCTCAGCATACTGGCCGAGCCGCCCGTCGCCTGGGTGGACGACGTGGTACGCAAGCACGGTACCGAAGATGCCGCGAAGGAGTATCTGACCTATCTGTACAGCAAGGAAGGGCAGGAGCTGGCGGCCAAGCATCATTACCGTCCGCGCGATCCCGAGGTGGCCGCCAAGCACGCCAAGGATTTCAAGCAATTGAATCTGTTCACCATTGACGAAGTTTTCGGCGGCTGGACCAAGGCGCAACAGGCCCATTTCGCCGATGGCGGCGTGTTCGACCAGATTTACGCACAGTAAGCGCATTCGAATAAGCCAAGCCAGTTCGGCGCCGGCAGGCCACTAGGGCTTGCCGGCGCCAATTTCTGTAGATGACGTTCCGTTAAAGACCGCGCCGTGGCCAGGCGGTCTGCGTCAGCGTTCCCGCTCCCGCTATCTCGCTCAAGGAAATTCCGAGCGCTAGCGCTATTCCTGCTCCCAGTGCCGCGTTGGCTTATTCTTTTTGGTTATTCGCTTGTAAAAACGTATTCGTATACGGAATAAAAATTGCCTCTTAAACTCTCTCCCCAAGGAACCTACTTGGAGATTGGAGGTAAAGAAGGTGTCATCTCCCACTGTGGCGAGCATATCCGAAACCGAAGCGCGCATCGTCAGTCAGCTTCTAGATGCTTTGCGTAACCTGCGCTTTGGATCGATCGAATTAACCGTACATGACGGACGCGTGGTCCAGATTGAACGGCGTGAGAAAGTCCGCCTCGAACATAACGGCTCTTCCCGTTAGGGCGCCTCTTTCATCTATCAGCGGTTCATACTTCTCTCCTGGGGCGTAGCCTTGTTGGCGGGCATTTAGCCCGCCTTTTTTATATGGGCGACGTGAGGGAATCCAGGCGCTTAAGTGCCGCACACATACATCGGGCACGGGTCTTCATCCCGGTTATTTAATTCATCTGTCGAGGAGGTAAGCCATGCACAACGTCATGCGATGTACCCATTCCAAACTATCATTTACCCGCTCACGCGGGCTATCCGGTGGGGTTCCCCGCTCTTTCCGGATAATGCGTAATCAGGGAGTAATTCAAGAGGACACTAGCTATGCCATTGCACGATCTGGTCGAATATTTCAATCAACGTATCAGTGATGAACAAGGATTAAAAATACCCCCACTCAGTGTGCGGGGCGGACAGATCGAAGGCCGCTTCGGCGATCTGCGTCTGGCCAGTGAATTTCATCCCATCCGCCGTGCAGACGATCCCAGTCAAGTAATCGGTCACGACGCCACGCTTCAGGCATTCGAACCTGAATCCAGCCATAACCTGGCCGCCAAGGTCTTCCATGCCGCCGACGTCGGCAGCATCATCAACGTGGACCGCATGGTTCGCACCATCCACATGCTGAACTACCTGCCCGACGCTCATGAAAACGGCTATTTGTTTCTGCATGTGCATCCCCGCCACATCCTCGGAGTCAAACGGGACCACGGCGCTTATTTCGAGGAAGTAATATTCCGTTGCGGACTTTCCCCGCGCCGCGTGGTCATCAGCGTGCCCGTCACGCCGGTCTACGACCGCCAACTGATTCTGCTGCTCGAAGGCTTGAAGAACTATCAGGAACGCGGGTACGGAACGGCCATCAAGTTCGACGACAAGGCCAACGCGGCTTTTCTGGAACGTTACTGCATCGAGTTTCTCTATCGCATCACACCGGATTTCGTGCGCCTGGATCGCACCTTCTTCTCAACCTTGCGGCAGAACGAGGATGTCTCGGCGAGGCGCAAGACCAATTTGCTCTCGGTCATACACAGCCTGGATGCCCATTTCGTGGTGGAGGGTATAGATGATCAACGCGACGTCGCACTCGCCAAGGCCCTGCGCGCCGATCTGGTCAAAGGCGCTTATTACGAACGGCAGGATGCGGTGGAGCCACCTTTACGCGCAGTTACCGGCGCCTAGCGTGGCCTCATTGGGGCGGCATGCGGCCGCCCCCGTTCCGACATGATTCCATTGCCATTTCGCCATCCCTGGAACGTGACGCCCTCCGAGGCTGTCGCCATCCAGAAATCGCTGCGTGAGTACCTGGTGTTGACGGACGATTTTGGAGAGATCCGCTGCGTGGCCGGCGTGGATTGCGGCTTCGAAGATGGCGGCACGACGACGCGCGCGGCGGTGGCGGTCCTGTCGTTTCCCGGTCTGCAGCCGGTAGATCAGGCTGTGGCGCGACTTCCCACGACCTTTCCCTACGTCCCTGGATTGCTGTCATTCCGCGAGGTGCCGGCGATCCTGGCTGCACTGGAAGGCTTGAGGCAGGCCCCCGATCTGCTGCTGGTCGACGGCCAGGGCTATGCTCATCCGCGGCGCCTGGGTATCGCCTGTCATCTGGGTTTGCTGACCGGTCTGCCCGCCATCGGCGTAGGCAAGACCCGGCTGATCGGTAAGCACGACGAGCCGCCGACGGAACGGGGGAGTTGGGTGCCTTTGCTGGATAAGGGCGAGGTGGTGGGGGCCGTGCTGCGCAGCCGGGTCGGGGTGCAACCCTTGTATGTTTCCGCCGGACACCGCATCGGGCTGGCTACGGCGGTGGATTGGGTGATGCGCTGTACCACCCGTTATCGCCTGCCGGAAACCACCCGTGCGGCGCATGGGCTGGCTTCCGGTTAGGTCTTGGGGAATAGGTCGTTTAACCTATCGGGGACCCTGATGATAGGGTCCATGCTACGGGCGCGGCCCGTACTTATTTGCGCAATTCCTGGTCGCGGTAGTGGACGTCGAGCCAGCAACGCGGCAAGTCCTCGCCGGATTGGAACTGCAGATCGGTCTTGAGGAACTTGTCGGCGTCCTGGACTTCCTCGCCATAATGAAAACGTCCTACCAGCGTCTTGTGGGTCGGATTGACCAGATCATTGAGGCTCAGCACTTCGACCAGATGGCCATCTTTTTTTTGTTTGAGAAACATGGCTTTACCCTCCTTAAGTGATGGAAGCGAGTCGGCAGGCCCGCTCGTTTGCGGAGCGAACTCAGCACCAGTTTAGACCGGACAAGCAGGGATTGTACGCCGTGTTTTGGTGTGGCAAAGCACTTTTCTCGGTCGATTTGTCCTAAACAGGCTGCAGATTGGCGTAAGCCAGCATCAGCCATTTCGCGCCTTCCTTGGCGAAATTCACCTGCACGCGGGCCTGGGCGCCTTCGCCTTCGGCTTGCAGGATGACGCCTTCGCCGAACTTGGCGTGCGTCACCCGCTGCCCTAGCTTGAAACCTCCCGCGTGGCCCGAACTGAGCGAGGCGGACTTCGTGACCGTAGCCGCCGTGACCGGCCGGCTGACCTGGGCGCGGGGGCGGATTTCCTGCAAGTGCTCGGCGGGTATTTCCCGCAGGAAGCGGGACGGCCGGGAATAGGTTTCCTTGCCGTACAGCCGGCGCGATTCGGCGTAGGTCATGACCAGTTGTTTGCGCGCGCGGGTGATGCCCACATAACAAAGCCTGCGTTCCTCCTCCAAGCGGCCGGGCTCTTCCATCGATTGCATACTGGGGAACAGGCCTTCTTCCAGGCCGACCAGGTAGACCTGCTCGAATTCCAGTCCCTTGGCCGAATGCAGGGTCATGAGCTGCACGCAATCCTCGGAAGGATCGCCCTGCGCCTCGCCGGCTTCCAGGGCGGCGTGGGCGAGGAATTGATCGAGCTTGCTCAAGCCCTCGTCCTCGGGCTGGGATTCGTTTTCGAACTGGCGCGCGGCGGTGACCAGTTCCTCCAGGTTCTCCACCCGGGTCTCGGCCTGCTCGCTCTTGTCCTTGCGGTAGTGATCCAGCAGGCCGGATTTTTCGATGCCGTGCCGGGCCTGTTCGTGCAGCGGTAGGTCTCGGCTAGCGGCCGCCAGCTTCTCGATCAGTTCCAGGAAGGCGGCCAGCAGGCCGCGCGCGCGCGCCGGCAGTTCCTGGCTTGCGCTCAAGGCTTGCGCCGCCTGCCAGAGGGAAACCTGGTCGCGCCGGGCCCATTCCCGGACGGCATCCAGGGTGCGCGCACCGATGCCGCGGGTGGGCGTGTTGACCACCCGCTCGAAGGACGGATCGTCGTGCCGGTTGGAGATCAGGCGCAGATAGGCCAAAGCATCCTTGATCTCTTGACGTTCGAAGAATCGCAGGCCGCCGTAGATGCGGTAGGGGATGCCCATGGCGATCAGCTTTTCTTCGAACTGCCGCGACTGCGCGTTGGAGCGGTAGAGTATGGCCATCTCCGACCGCCTCCCGCCTTCCTGGGCGCTGCGCCGGATGCGGTCGACCACGAAATAAGCCTCGTCCTGTTCGTTGAATGCGGCGTACAGGCCGATAGGCTCGCCGGCGCCGACCTCGGTCCACAGATTCTTGCCCAGACGCCCCTCGTTCTGCGCGATCAAGGCATTGGCGGCGTCGAGGATGTGGCCGGTCGAACGGTAGTTCTGTTCCAGGCGGATGAACTGGTGGTTGGGATAGTCGCGTTGGAACTGGTGGAGATTTTCGATCTTGGCCCCGCGCCAGCCGTAGATGGACTGGTCGTCGTCGCCGACTACGAACAGGTTGTCGTGATCCTGGGTGAGCAGGTTCAGCCAGGCATACTGGATGCTGTTGGTGTCCTGGAATTCGTCCACCAGCACGTGGCGGAAGCGCCGACGGTAATGCGCCAGGGGCTCGGGGTTGTCGCGCAGGAACTCGTGGGCGCGTAGCAGCAGCTCGGCGAAATCCACCAGGCCGGAGCGCTCGCACTGCTCCTCGTAGATGCGGTAGACGCGCTGCAACTGGCGCTCGAAGGGATCGTAGGCCTCGGGCAAATGGCGCGCGCGACGGCCTTCTTCCTTGTGTCCGTTGATGTACCAGCAGATTTGGCGCGCCGGCCAGCGCGACTCGTCCAGTTCCAGACCGCGCAGGATGCGCTTGACCAAGCGGGTCTGATCGTCCGAGTCCAGGATCTGGAAGGTTTCGGGTAGGCCGCATTCCTTGGCATGGCGACGCAGCAGGCGGTGCGCCAGGCCGTGGAAGGTGCCCATCCACATCGGACCGGCGGAGAAGTTCAACAATTGTTCGATACGCCCGCGCATCTCGCGCGCGGCCTTGTTGGTGAAGGTGACGGCCAGGATGCTGTTGGGCGAGACTTGTTCCACCTGCATCAGCCAGGCGATGCGGTGCACCAGCACGCGGGTCTTGCCGCTGCCGGCGCCGGCCAGAACCAGGATGGAAGTAGGCGGGGCGGTGACCGCCTGCCGTTGGGCGGGATTGAGGGGATCGATGAGCGCGGTGATATCCATGCCGCCATTCTACCGGAATTCGGCTTGCGCATTTTTTTCACAGACCCCACAATCCGGCTGTTAATTTACCAGGAGCTTTGCCATGAGTTTCGATTTCAAGAGAGCCTTGCAGAAGGAAATCAACGTCGGCCTGAAGGAGCAGAAAATCCGTTATGGCGTCGGCGCCGCTGCCGCCGTCGCATCGGTCTTCCTCGGCAACATTCCCCTCCTGCTGCTCGGGGCCATCCTGCTGTACACCGGCAAGAGCCGCTGGTGCCCGGTTTATTCTGGCCTGAGCAAGAGCACGGTGGACCCCAACGAGCCGGAGCCGACCTGCTGCGGCGGCCATCACGGCCACAGCCACTGAGGCGCAAGCGGGGCGGCCACGAGCCGCCCCGATCGTTTTGGGCGGCTTCCAAGCTGTCCGCATTCCTGATCTCGCCAAACTCACCCGATGGAAACTCTCACGCTCAATCCCGCCCACGGCGCCCGCGGCACGGTCAAACTGCCCGGCTCCAAGAGCATCTCCAACCGTACCCTGTTGCTGGCCGCGCTCGCTCGGGGCACGACCGACATCAAGGAACTGCTCGCTTCGGACGATACCGCCCGCATGCTGGAAGCCTTGCAGGCATTGGGCGTCGAACTCACGCAGACCGGCACAGATGACTGGCGCGTGGAGGGTGTGGATGGGCACTTCCCGGTCAAACAGGCCGATCTGTTCCTCGGCAATGCCGGCACCGCGTTCCGCCCCTTGACCGCTGCACTCGCCCTGTCCGGCGGGCATTACACGCTTTCCGGCGTCGCCCGCATGCACGAGCGCCCCATCGGCGATCTGGTCGATGCCTTGCGCCAAGCGGGTGCCGATGTCGGCTATTTGGGCAACGAGGGCTTTCCGCCGCTGGAGATACGGCCGGGGACGATAGCGGGTGACAAAGTTTCGGTGCGCGGCAACGTGTCCAGCCAGTTTTTGACCGCGCTGCTGATGGCTCTGCCCCTGACCGGCCGGTCCATCACCATCGGTGTGGTCGGCGAGCTGATTTCCAAGCCCTACATCGAAATCACCCTCAAGCTGATGGCGCGCTTCGGCGTGGACGTGCGGCGCGACGGCTGGCAGGCATTCACGTTGCCGGCCGGAAGCTTCTATACCAGTCCGGGCACGCTTTACGTCGAGGGCGATGCCTCGTCCGCCTCCTATTTCCTGGCGGCCGGCGCGATCGGCAAGGGTCCGGTGCGCGTCGAGGGCGTCGGCCGCGACAGCATCCAGGGCGACGTGCGCTTCGCCGAAGCGTTGGCAGCCATGGGTGCCAAGATCACCGTCGGCGAGAACTGGATAGAATCGAGCGCCGAAGGCCGCCTGCGCGCCCTGGACCTGGACTGCAACCACATCCCGGACGCCGCGATGACGCTGGCCGTCGCCGCGCTGTTCGCCGACGGCACCACCACGCTGCGCAACATCGCGAGCTGGCGCGTGAAGGAAACCGACCGCATCGCCGCGATGGCAACCGAATTGCGCAAGGTAGGCGCGGCGGTGGAGGAGGGCGCCGATTACATCCGCGTCACGCCGCCCGCCGCGCTCATCCCGGATGCGACCATAGACACTTACGACGACCACCGCATGGCGATGTGCTTCTCCCTGGTCGCACTCGGTGGGGTGCCGGTAACCATCAACGACCCCGGGTGCGTGGCCAAGACCTTCCCCGATTACTTCGAGCGCTACGGCACGATCGTCGGCTGAGCCTTGCCCGGGCAGATCACCTGGCGGCGAAGGCAGCGTCGTGTTTTCCGAGCATCTTCGTTACCGTCGGCAGCAGGGCCATCCCGCTAAGAGACACACTCTTTCCTGATGGTAAATAAGGAAATCAATAACTTAGTTGACAAGCCCGCCCGCGCCTCTAAAATGGCCGACCACTTGTAATTCCCGCTCCGGCTATTCCCTTTCTCGATGAAAGACTATCTGCTCATCCTGCTCGGCACGATGCTGGTCAACAATTTCGTGCTGGTGAAGTTTCTCGGCCTGTGCCCCTTCATGGGCGTGTCGCGCAAGCTCGAGACGGCGGTGGGCATGGGACTGGCGACCACCTTCGTGCTGACGCTCTCCTCGGTTTCCAGCTATCTGGTCAACGAATACCTGCTCACCCCGCTGGACCTGGAATACCTGCGGACCATCGTGTTCATCGTGGTCATCGCGGTGGTGGTGCAGTTCACCGAGATGGTGGTGCGCAAGAGCAGCCCGGTGCTTTATCAGGTGCTGGGTATATTCCTGCCGCTCATCACCACCAACTGCGCGGTGCTGGGCGTGGCCCTGCTCAACGTGCAGGCCAAGCACGGCTTCATCGAATCCTTTCTTTACGGCTTCGGCGCCGCGGCCGGCTTCACCCTGGTGCTGAGTCTGTTCGCCGCCATCCGCGAGCGGGTGGACGCGGCCGACGTGCCCAAGCCCTTCAAGGGCAACGCCATCGCCCTCATCACCGCAGGCCTGATGTCCGTAGCCTTCATGGGCTTCTCCGGCCTGGTCAAGGGCTGATCCCATGCTGGCGATACTGGCGGTTTGTGCGCTGTTCACCGTGTTCGGCCTGGTGCTGGGCTATTCCTCGCTGCGCTTCAAGGTCGAGGGCGATCCTTTGGTCGACAAGATTGACGCCATCCTGCCGCAGACCCAGTGCGGCCAGTGCAGCTTTCCCGGTTGCCGGCCTTATGCGGAAGCCATCGCCCAGGGCGAGGCGGACATCAACCAGTGCCCGCCCGGCGGCGAGGAAGGCGTGAATGCTCTGGCCGATCTGCTGGGTGTCGATCCCAAGCCGCTGGCCGGCGGCGCCTCGGCGGAGAAGCCTAAGAGCGTGGCGCTGATCGACGAGCAGAAATGCATAGGCTGTACCTTGTGCATCCAGGCCTGCCCGGTCGACGCCATCCTGGGCTCGGCCAAGCAGATGCACACGGTCATCGCCTCGGAATGCACGGGCTGCGAGCTTTGCATCCCGCCCTGTCCGGTCGATTGCATCAGCATGGAAGCCATTCCCGATACCCTGGCCACCTGGCAGTGGCCTGCGCCCGCCAAGCAGGTGCACTGATGTTCAAGCTCTGGTCGTTTTCCGGCGGCGTCCACCTGGACACGCACAAGGAGGAATCCAGCCGCGTTTCTTTGGGTACGGCGCGCCTGCCCGAAATGCTGATCTACCCCCTGCAGCAGCGCGGCGGCCGCGAGGCCGAGCCGGTGGTCGAACCCGGCCAGCGCGTGCTGAAAGGCCAGGTCATCGCACGCGACGGGCATCCGATGAACCCGCCCATCCACACGGCCACCTCGGGCATCGTCCGCGCCATCGAGGAACGGGAACTGCCCCATCCGTCCGGTCTGCCCGGTCTTTGCATCGTGATCGAGGCCGACGGCGAGGACGAGGCGCTGGAGTTCGCCGGCACACCCGATTACGGCGCTATCAGTCCGGATGAGCTGCGCGCCCACATCCACGAGGCGGGCATCGTCGGCCTGGGCGGGGCGGCTTTCCCCACGGCGGTGAAGGTCAATCCCGGCGAGCAGCGCCCCATCGACACCCTGGTTCTCAACGGCGCCGAGTGCGAGCCCTACATCACCTGCGACGATGCCTTGCTGCGCCATTATCCCGGTCAGGTGCTTGGCGGCGCGCGCATCCTCATGCAGATATTGGAGGTCGACCGCTGCCTGCTGGGCATAGAGGACGACATGCCCGAGGCCATCGCCGCCCTGAACGAAGAACTGGCCCACGGCGGCTATCCCGGCGTGGAAATCGTGCCGGTACCGGCGATCTACCCGACCGGCGGCGAGAAGCAGCTCATCCAGGTGTTGACCGGCCGCGAGGTGCCCGCCAACGGCATACCGGCCGATGCCGGCATCGTGTGCCAGAACGTCGGCACGGCGGCGGCGATCTATCGTGCCATCGTGCACGGCGAACCGCTGATCGAGCGCATCGTTACCGTCACCGGCCAGGGCGTGGCCCAGCCGCAAAACCTGCTGGCCCGCATCGGCACGCCCATCGCCGACCTGGTCGGGCAGTGCGGTGGCTATACCTCTCAGGCGCAGCGTCTCATTTTGGGCGGACCCATGATGGGCCTGGCCCTGCCCGGCGACGATCTGCCCCTGGTCAAGGCGGCCAACTGCATACTCGTGGCCGGCCCGAACGAGGTCATCGGCGAGAAGCAGGCCCTGGCCTGCATACGCTGCGGAGCTTGCGCCCAGGCTTGCCCGGTCGGCCTGCTGCCCCAGCAGCTTTACTGGTACAGCCGTGCCGACAAGCTGGAACGTGCGCAGGACTACAAGCTGGCCGATTGCATCGAATGCGGCTGCTGCGATGTGTCCTGCCCCAGCCATATCCCGCTGGTGCAGTATTTCCGCGCCGCCAAGAGCCGCATCGCCGCCAAAGAGAGAGACCGACTAAAGGCCGAGCACGCCCGCGAGCGCTTCGAAGCCCGCCAAGCCCGCAAGGACGAGGAAAAGCGGGAGAAAGCCGAAAGTGCCCGGCGGAAAAAGGAGCTGCTGGAGAAGGCCAAGGAGCCCGCGCAGGTGGACGCCCAGCCGGCCTTACCCGCCCAGGAGGCATGATAGGATGGCCGTTTCGCGCATCTCAATTGACAGCCAAGGCCGGAAGGAGGCCGCATGATTCATCATATTTCCATCGCCGCCCAGAATCCCGAACATGTCGCCGCCGTCCTGGCGGAAGTCCTGGGCGGCGTGTCGTTCGCCTTTCCGCCGGCCCGCGGCGGCTACATCGCATTGTGCGACGACGGCCACGCCACGGCCATCGAGGTCTATCTGGCTCAGACCCTCATGCAGCCCGGCGAAGCGGACGAGGAGGTGCGTTTCGTCGATGAAGGCCAAGCCCAGGGCTATAGCCCGACCCATGCCGCGATATCCGTCGCGCGCGACGAAGCCGCCATACATGCCATCGCCCAGCGGGAAGGCTGGCGCGCGGTGACTTGCGAGCGTGGCGGTTTGTTCAAGGTCGTCGAGTTCTGGGTCGAGAATCGTCAACTAATCGAGTTCCTGACCCCGGAGATGGCCCGCGATTATCTGGCCACCATCACGCCGCAGAAATGGGCGGGGTATCTCGAAGCCGGATTGTCCTGAGGCTGATGATCATTGTTTGGTTGATCCCCTGTGAGAGTGGGCTTCAGCCCGCGATTAGGCGCCAGTTACGGGCTGAAGCCCGCTTCAACGAGATCGGTGTAGATGGCGTCACTCCTTATTCCTGGAGAGAGAATAAAGAGCCGTAGCTGGAACGCTTGACATGCGTACGATAAAGCGTACGCTGGATGTATAAACTTCCGGGAGTGAAGCTATGACCATCATCACGGCAAGCGAAGCGCGTTCCAATCTTTACCGCCTGATAGATGACGCGGCGCAGTCGCACGAGCCCATATTGATTACGGGTAAGCGGGCTAACGCGGTTCTGGTATCCGAAGCGGACTGGGCCGCCATACAGGAAACCCTGTTTCTCTTGTCCGTTCCGGGTATGCGGGATTCCATCGTCGAGGGACTTAATACCCCGGCCGAGGAATGCACTCCGGAGCTGGATTGGTGACTTGGAGACTCGTTTATACCAAGCAAGCGCAAAAAGACGCCAAGAAACTTGCCGCGGCCGGATTGAAAGAAAAAGCCCAAGAATTATTAAGGCTGGTTGCCGAAAACCCTTTTCAAAACCCGCCGCCATACGAAAAGCTAGTTGGGGATTTGAGCGGCGCGTATTCGCGTAGGATCAACATTCAGCATCGTTTGGTTTATCAAGTTCTTGAGGAAGAGCAAGCCGTGAAAGTATTACGATTGTGGACGCACTACGAGTGAAACAGGCTCACCAACCTTATCCCGGAGAACAAGCCCATGGCCTTAACCGTCGAACAAATTGAGGAAGAGGTTCTGTCGCTGCCCAGCGAGGCGCGCGCCCTTCTTGCCGATCGCTTGGTAGAGAGCCTGGACCCGGCCGAAGATGGAATAGCCAAGTCGCTTTGGATAGCCGAGGCGCGTAAGCGTCGTGACGAGGTGAGGAGCGGCCTAGTAACACCTATACTCAGATGAGGCACAGGGGCGGATTAGGCAGTTTAGTAGGCTGGAATGAGTGTTAACGAATTCCAGCGACACATCGTTGGTTTGATAACTCTCTAAGGAGCACAGGTGGCGAGATGTCAGTCAATAACAAAGGAATTCAGTCGAAGTTTGCCGTAAAGATAGAGTCCGAAGATGCCGAATCACGGCTCGCAGTTTTGATTGACGCTGACAACGCCCAACCATCGATCATCGAAGGATTATTGGCCGAAATTGCGAAATTCGGCATTGCGAGCGTTAAGCGAATCTATGGAGATTGGACACAACCTCAGTTGGGCGGGTGGAAAAAAGTTTTGCTGCAACACTCGATTCAGCCGGTCCAGCAATTTGGATATACAAAAGGGAAAAATGCAACGGATAGCTCGCTCATCATTGATGCGATGGATTTGCTATACACCCGGCGGTTTGATGGATTTTGCCTCGTATCGAGTGATAGCGATTTTACTCGCCTGGCATCACGCTTGAGAGAGGAAGGGTTGGTCGTCTATGGTTTTGGTGAGAAAAAGACGCCGCAACCATTTGTGTCGGCTTGCGACAAGTTTGTTTATACCGAGATTTTGCGTGTAGAAGGTGAGGTTCTTCAGGAGGTGATAACCCCTAAAGAGTCTGACAAGCCGGTAGATAAGCAAAAGTTAATCGAACTAGTCATTACCACCGTGGACGATGTTTCGGAAGACAGCGGATGGGCTCACCTTGGCGCGGTTGGAAGCAACATAAATAAGCTTTCACCGGGTTTTGATCCCCGTCTATACGGCTTTAAAAAGTTCAGCGACCTCGTTAAATCCCTGAACGTGTTCGATATCGAGGAGCGGTCGTCGAATAGCAGCGGCGCCAAGTCGGTATACATCAGGAAAAAACATTGACATCCCACAAGTGGGCTTCCTCCTAACGAGCGTCAACTACTATCGGCTTCGCTATCGGATTTTCTTTGAACCCTCACCCCATGCACTTCCCCACAACTCCCTCCCCCCATCTCGCGCCGACCAACAGCGTGAGTCGCATCATGCTGCTGGTGTTGCTGGCCATGATACCCGGCATACTGGCCCAGTGGTGGCAATTCGGTCCGGGGGTGCTGGTCAATTTGGGCCTTGCTTTGGTCACGGCGGAAATCGCCGAGGCCACGGTGCTGATACTGCGCCGGCGGCCGGTCCTGCCTGCGCTGCTGGACGGCAGCGCGGCGCTGACCGCCGCCCTGCTGGCCGTCGCCTTGCCGCCGCTCGCGCCCTGGTGGCTGACGGTGTTCGGCGCGCTGTTCGCCATCATCATCGCCAAGCAGATCTACGGCGGGCTGGGCTATAACCCGTTCAACCCGGCCATGGTGGGCTACGCGGTGCTGCTGATTTCCTTTCCCCGCTACATGACGGCCTGGCTGCCGCCGGCCGATCTGGCCACGACTTCGCTGTCTTTGAGCGATGCGGCGGTGCTGATCTTCCAGCAGGTGGATAAGAGCGCCTACGACGGGCTGGCCCAGGCGACTCCGCTGGACAGCGCCAAGACCCAGTTGGGGCTCAGCCTGGGCGTGGACGAGATCCTCTCGGGCCAGGTTTTCGGCGCGTTGGGCGGCAAGGGCTGGCAGTGGGTGAACCTGGGCTATCTGCTGGGCGGCTTGTGGCTGCTGCGCAAGCAGGTCATCGCCTGGCAGATACCGGCCGGCTTCCTGGCCGGGCTGTTCGTCAGCGCCTTGCTGTTCTTCCTCTTCGATTCCGCCGCCAATTTGCCGCCGCTGTTCCATTTGTTCAGCGGCGCGACCATGCTGGGCGCATTTTTCATCGCCACCGACCCGGTCAGTGCGTCGACCACGCCGCGCGGTCGGTTGATCTACGGCGGCCTGATCGGCTTTCTGGTCATCGTCATCCGCGTCTACGGGGGGTATCCGGACGGGGTGGCCTTCGCCGTACTGCTGCTCAACCTGGCGGCGCCCACGCTCGACCATTACACCCGCCCCCGCGTTTACGGTCACGCCCGATGAGTCTGCTACCGCCCTCCGTCGTCAAGGCCGCCAAGGTCGTGGCCTTGTTCTCCGTGATCGGCACCGGCCTCGTGGCCCTGGTGCACAAGGGTACGGAGAACCGTATTTCCGCGAACCAGAGGCAGACACTGCTGCACACGCTACAGGCGCTGGTGCCGGCCGAGGCCTACGACAACGACTTGCTGGCCGACGGCATCGAGGTCGATGCCAAAGAGCTGGGCAGCGCCCGGGATGTTTCGATCTACCGAGCCCGCAAGGGCAATCAGCCGGTCGCCGTGGTCTTCGCACCCGGCGCGCCGGACGGCTACAGCGGCGAAATCCGCATGCTGGTGGCGGTCAAGGCCGACGGCACCCTGGCCGGCGTGCGCGTGATCGGACACAAGGAAACGCCCGGCCTGGGCGACCCCATCGAGGAGAACAAGTCGGACTGGATCCTGCGCTTCGCCGGCCTGTCGCTGAACAATCCGCCAGCGGCGCAATGGAAGGTCAAGCGCGACGGCGGCGCCTTCGACCAGTTCACCGGCGCGACGATCACGCCGCGCGCCGTGGTCAAGCAGGTGCGCCGCACCCTGGACTATTTCGCCGCGCATCAGGCCGAGCTGTACACGCAGGCACCGCAAACCGACGTCGATTCACCGGTAGACGAAGATGAATAATCCCCTGCTTTCCAACCTGGCCGAGAAGTTCCGCGAGATGCGCAATTCGCCGGAATTCCGCAAGATCGCCTTCGAAGGCCTGTGGAAAAACAATCAGGCCCTGGTCGCCCTGCTGGGTCTGTGCCCACTACTGGCAGTCAGCAACTCGATCATCAACGCCCTGGGGCTGGGCCTGGCGACCACCACCGCGCTGGTGCTCTCCAACGGCATCGTTTCGCTGATCCGCGAGCGCGTGACCCACGAGGTGCGCCTGCCGGTGTTCGTGCTGGTCATCGCCGCCAACGTGACCATCATCGACTTGCTGATGAATGCGCTGTTCCATGATCTGCACAAGATACTGGGCATCTTCATCCCGCTCATCGTCACCAACTGCGCCATCATCGGCCGCGCCGAAGCCTACGCCTCGCGCAACACGGTCGACAAGGCGGTGGCGGACGGCTTGTTCATGGGGCTGGGATTCACCGCCGCGCTGCTGGTGCTGGGTGCGCTGCGCGAGGCGATAGGCCTGGGCACGCTGTTCTCGCATGCCGAGCTGATGTTCGGCGAGATCGCCAGGAACTGGACGATACAACTGGTCGACGATTACGGTGGCTTCCTGCTCGCCATCCTGCCGCCCGGCGCCTTCATCGGTTTAGGGATCATCATCGCGGTGAAAAACGTGATCGACGCCCGCGCCGCCGCCAGGTCGGCCCCGGCGGATGCGCCCGTGAGCTTCGCGCGCAGCGAAAAGAGTGCCTGAACCCCTTGAACGCCGCCATCCGCAAACTCATCTTCGACCGGCTGGCGGAAGCCATCCCCGAACCGGTCACCGAGCTGAACTACGGCACGCCCTTCGAATTACTGGTCGCGGTGGTGCTGTCCGCTCAGGCCACCGACAAAGGCGTGAACAAGGCGACGGCCAAGCTGTTCCCGGTCGCCAACACGCCGGCCGCCATTTTTGCGCTGGGCGAAGACGGCCTGCGGGAATACATCAAGACCATAGGCCTGTTCAACAGCAAGGGTAAGAACATCATCGCCCTGTGCCAGATTTTGCTGGAAAAGCATGGCGGCGAAGTGCCGCAGACCCGCGAAGCGCTGGAGGCCCTGCCCGGCGTGGGCCGCAAGACCGCCAACGTGGTCCTCAACACCGCTTTCGGGCACCCCACCATCGCGGTCGACACCCATATCTTCCGCGTTGCCAACCGCACCCGAATCGCGCCCGGCAAGACCGTGCTGGAGGTGGAAAAGAAGCTGGAACGCTGGGTGCCCAAGGAACACAAGCAGGACGCTCATCACCTGCTGATCCTGCACGGCCGCTACACCTGCATCGCCCGCAAGCCCCGCTGCGGAAGCTGCGTGATCTCCGATCTCTGCGAATACCCGGAAAAGACGGCGGACGCGTAGGGCGGATGCCCGAACGGGCGATCCGCCAGGCATGCTCCGTCATCACGATCCGCCTCCCTCGGGTGGAAGCCGATGGAGGCGGTTCCTGACGGGTTTACGGGTCGCCACGAAAGTCGCGAAGCGAACACTTTGATCTCCCTCGTCCTCCGGGAAGGGTTGCGACTAAAGCAACCGTTTGCGATCGGAGAGGGAGGGGGAGGGAAACAGCTTATGGCGCGAGTGCTTTCATCGCTGGCGCGTGCACCATAAGCCGTTAATTTTCCTGGATCTCCAGTTCATCGCGGTAAAAGACGTTTCCATCGATACTGGCGGTCCTCAGTTCGGGTTTTGCCCAGCCCGGTAAATGCCTCAGCCGTGAGGCATGAAAGAAAACCGCCCCTCCCGTGTTATCGGGCAGTTCATCCTGTATCACCTTTTGGGCCACTTCATATGCTTTAGCATAATCGTCTCTGTCCACATGGCTTACCCGGTAAACGAACCGGCCGGTCCGGATTACATGGCAATAATCGCGTCCCCAACCGGCCCTAAGGCGGTTCTTGACGACGTTTGCCACGGCCTGCAGATTGGTTTCGGAGTTTCGCGCTTCGCGATAAGCCGTATTCGCCAGACAGGTCACGCTGTCCAACGGTACGTCGGCCTGAGGCAGGCGATGCTTGACGCGTTGATGATGGTAAGAATGTTGCTGCCGTCCATCGTGATGATGGCTGGATTTAGCGACAGCGGGGGAAGTTGAGAATGCTAAAACACATACGATTTTGACAAGGTTGTTTGTCATAGTTCCGTTTCCTATCGTCGTCGAAGTTGCAGCCAATTACCGGTATTTTGGATACGGTCATTGGGCGGCCACATCTTCTATTTTCGAAAGCGTACTACTTAGAACGGCCTTTTCTTGGAAAAAACTGAACTAAACAGCACAACAAGTTTTCTGGTTCATTCGAACCTTTTATTGACCTCCATAGCTTGAGCACTTGCCTGTGCGTTGGGCCTCGCGGCGAAATTGTGGGGTGCCGGAACGATAACGTCGTACCGCTGAAATCCTGCGGATGGCACAAATTTGACGTCAAGGTTTTGCCTTGACCCCGGCTAGAGGGTAACCGTCTGGCGCCGGGAATGCCAGAAAAATTGCGGCGAGCGGCAAAAATGCAAGGGGGGCGCAATGGCATGCGTGGCCGCCATCGACCGTCGGGCTGTCGTGCAGGTCCCGGCTCGCGGCACTATGACTCGCCGCTTGCGGCCATCAGCGTCGCCGCTGTATGAACGAGCGCGGTACCGGTTTACACTGCGGCTTCGGGCGAATTTGTCCGCCCCTTCGGCTTACCGTTAACCCTCCGTCGAGCATCGCGATCCCAGCCACGCCATGTACGTGCAGCATTTCAATCTGAGCACGGAACCCTTTTCCATCGCCCCCAACCCGCGTTGCCTCTATCTGAGCCCACAGCACCGGGAGGCGCTGGCTCATTTGATTTACGGCATCGGCGCGGGGGGCGGATTCGTCGCGCTGACGGGCGAGGTCGGCACCGGCAAGACCACGCTGTGCCGCTGCCTGCTGGAGCAACTGCCGGCCGACGTGGATATCGCCCTGATCTTCAACCCCAGACTCAACGCACGGGAATTGCTGGCCAGCATTTGCGACGAACTGGGCATTCCCCATCCGGAGCACCGGGCCAGCATCAAGCTGCTCATCGACCGACTGAACCAGCACCTGCTGGCCGCCCATGCCCGTGGACGGCGCACGGTCGTCCTGATCGACGAAGCGCAGAACCTGTCCCACGACGTGCTGGAGCAGATACGCCTGCTGACCAACCTGGAAACCAACGAATTCAAGCTGCTGCAGATCATCCTCGTTGGCCAGCCCGAACTGAAGCAGCTACTGGAGCGGCCGAATCTGCGCCAGCTCTCCCAGCGCATCACCGCCCGTTACCACCTTCGGCCGCTGTCCTTCCGCGAGATGCGCGCCTATATCGATCACCGGATTGCGGTCAGCGGCGGCAAAGGCGGGCTATTCAGCCCACTGGCCCTGCTCGCGATCTACCGTCTGTCGGGCGGCATCCCGCGTCTGATCAACCTGATCTGCGACCGCGCCCTGCTGGGCGCCTACGCCCTGGGCAAAAAGGGGGTGAGTTGGCGCATCGTCCGTAAAAGCGCGCGGGAGGTGTTGCCGTCGCCCAAAGGCGTTTCCTTGCGCCTCGCCGGCGTCGGCGTGGGGAGTGTGATGCTGGGGATTGCCGGACTGATCTACTTCGGATGGATACCAGCGAACTTTACCGATTGGGGCAAGCGCGCGCTTGCCGAGCTGAGGTCCGAATCGCGCGAAAGGCTCGCCAACCCACCGGCCGAAAAGGACGATCCGCTTCCGCCGTCCTCTTCAGCCGCGAGTGCGGTCGCCGGCAGTGCCGAAATCCCGCCGCCGGAGGCGGTCGCTGAGGTATCCGTCGAGCCGTCCATACCGCCGGCCGAAGCAAGTGCCGTGGTTTCGGCAAGCCCTTCCTCTGAGCCCACACCCGCCAAGCTGGGTGATTTCATCGCGTCGCCGGCCTATACGCGCGGCGCGGCGCTGTCCAAGCTTTTTGCCTTATGGCACCTGCCGCCGCCGGCACCCGGGGTCGAGGAGTGCGGCGCAGCCCGGCAGGAGGGCTTGCGCTGCCTGATCTTCCAGGGGAGCTGGCCCCAACTCGCCAAGCTCGACCACCCGGCCGTACTGGCATTGGTGCTGGCCGACGGGAGCAAACGTTACGCCGCGCTCACCCGGATACGCGAAAACCGCCTCGAACTGGCCGGTATCGACTCCGACGATCAGTCGTTCGAACCGGGCGCCGTTGCGGAATTTTGGCAAGGCGAAGCCATCTTGTTGTGGAAACCGCCGGTGAATTCGACGGCGTCGCTGCATCCGGGCGATCGCGCCGCCGGCGTGAAATGGCTCAGGCAGCGCTTGTCCCAGACCGATGCTGCCGGTCCGGCCGATCTGTTCGACGCCAAATTGAAAACGAGCGTGATGGCGTTCCAGCGCGAGCAGGGTTTGCCGCCGGACGGGTTGGTCGGACCGTTGACCATGATCCATCTGATGCGGCCGACGCGGGGTGCCGCCGCCGCCCGGCCAGGCCCCACCCTTCATTGAGCGAGAGCCGACATGTCCTACATCTTGGAAGCACTCCGCAAGTCCGAGCGCGAACGGCAGCTTGCGCAAGCACCCACCCTGCCCAGCGTGCTGGACAACCCGCATCCATCGAGACCCGGATGGCTGCCCTGGTTGCTGGTGTTGGTCTTGGGCATCGTCTGCGCGGTGCTTTTCTGGCTATGGCTCGGCGCCGCTGATAAATCGCCGCCTCGCGCGCTCGGTGGCGATGCGGACGGTCAGCCCGGCATTCCGGTCCAGACAGTAACCCCGGCCAGGACCGATGAACCGAAAAAGTCCGCGGATCCCGGCGCTCCACCTCCCGCTCCTTCGGTTCAAGTCGAGGCACGAACCGATTTCGGCAAGCCGGTAAAGCCGACGGCACCGAGCTTGCGGTCCGTGGTAACAGAAGACGCGCCCAGGAAACCGACGCGCGTACAGCCCGTCCCCAATCCGATCGCAAAATCCAGACCGAACCCGGAAGCAGACGCCGGCTCGCATGCAGTGGCCGCACAATCAGCCGGGGAAAAACAGCTTCGTCCGGCCGAAACGGCGGCGCCTCAGGACAGCGCCGGCTTGCCCGAGACCGATGAGACGCTTTCGCCGCTTCCGGACGGCCAGGCCGGGGAATCCGCGGATGATCCGCCACCCCACAGCGTATGGTCGGAGACCCCGCCACGCGGCCTGTCCGAGTTGAAAATCAACGTCCTCGCTTACTCCTCGTCGCCCGAAGAGCGTTTCGCCATCATCAACATGGTCAAGTACGGCAAGGGCGACCGTTTGCCCGGAGGCGCCGTGTTGGCCGAAATACAGGCCGACGGCGTGGTGTTGGAGCTGCGAGGCTCGCGATTCAGGCTCAGCCATCGCTGATCACGGTGGGCGGCGGCGCTCGTCAAATCCGCTTTACAACGTGAAGCGGAAAGCTTGCAGCAACGCGCCTGGAATTTTCCTGCCGCCCAGCGAGCGGCGGTAATACGTGTCGACGGAGGGGATGAGCCGGCTTTCGCGGGTGAGGGCTTCCAGCTCGGAACCGAAGATGCGATAGAGGCTTTCGTCGAAGCGCAGGTCGCGGATGGGCGCGACGGGGACGCCGTCTTCCACCCAGAAGCAGGCGTAGCGGGTCATGCCGGTGATGCGGGCGCTCTGCACGTCGCTCCAGTTGAGGTAATGCAGATTGCCGATGTAGAGGCCGGTGCCCAGGGCTTGCAGCACGTCGGCCTCGGCGAGCTCGCCCGGCAGCACTTCGGCGGAACGGAGGTATTCTCCGGTCCAGCCGGCCGGATCCGCCGCATTCGATTCGACTCCGTATTCCTTGGCCGAGCGCGAGCTCACCAGCAGGTTTTTCAACTGGCCTCGCTCGATGATGGGCAGATCGGCCGGCGGTAGCTCGCCCAGGGTGTTGAAGCGGTGCGTGAGCCCCAGCTCGAAGTTTTCCCGGAGACTGAATTGCTCCGAGAAGCGGGCGTCGCCGGCTATCAGGCGCTGCAGGGCGGAATCGCCTTTTTTCCAGGCGTTGTAGCTGACCGCTCCCCAGGAGAACATGCCGACGATGTCGGACACGGCGGCGGGAGCCAGATACACCCGGTATTCGCCGGGCGCAACCGGACGGGTGGCGGATCGCAGCAGGGGCAAGCAGTTCTTGCTGGCCTCGACGGCGGCGAGGAATTCATCCCGGTTCCAGTCCCTGGCCGCGTATAAGCCCTTGACCGCCTTGTTCTCGCCCGAGGCGTTGATCGTGAACAAGGAGTAATCCAGGAAGGCGGATTCGGTGGAAAACCAGTGGTTCTGCCCGGCCGAATTGCGGTTGGCGCGGAACTGCGGGCCGGATGCGAAGAAGCCGGTCAGCTCCGTTCCCGCGGTTTCGCCGGCGATGGTCGCCATGATCTCCTCGTCAACCGGCAGTCGGCCGGCATGATGGCGGTCGCTGGCGCCATGGTTCTCCAGGGGGACCAAATAGGGATCTTCCGGCAGCACCCTCACTTCCGACCGCGCCCTCGCCATCAGGGAGTGCAGCGTCGCCAAGTCCCACTCTTGCTGTCCGGACAGGTCGTAGCTGTATTCCACCTTGCGCCCGGACGACTGCCAGGTGAGCGACAAGGTCGTCTGCCGCACCTGCGTGGCCTGGCGCACCTTGGAATCGTTGAAGCGCACATAGGTCTGATCCTCGCCGCTCAGGTTGAGGTTCAGCGCTTCGCCGGTTTTCAACTCGGCGAATGCGCTCTCGGCCAGGCGGTCGAAAACAGCTCTAATCTCGGACAGAAAGCTCACAGCCCACCTCCGAAGACTTCGACGCCCGTGAAGAGGCAAGGCGGGGAAGCATGCCCGACCCGTATGATCTGGCTGGGTTCACCCTTGCCGCAATACGGCGTTCCGAACATTTCGGAGGTTCCGCCTACCCGTGTCAGCGACTGCCAGAAGGGCACGGTGACACCGCGGTAGTTGGGGTTCTTGAGCACCTGGGTGAACCTGCCGTTCTCGATCAGCCGGGCGTATTCGCAGCCGAACTGGAACTTGTTGCGGTAGTCGTCGATGGACCAGGAGATGTTCGATTCCATGTAAACCCCGCGTTCGACCGCGGCGACGATGTCGTCCAGCGATCCGCTGCCCGGCTCCAGGTTGATGTTGGCCATGCGGTCTATGGGCGCGCGGTTCCAGCTCGCGGCGCGGAAATTGGCCACGCCGGGTAGCCCCAGGCGCGACTGGCTTTCCAGGCTGCCGAGCCCGCGCAGCAGCAGGCCGTCCTTGATCAGATGCTCGCGGCTGGCGGCATGGCCGCAATCGTCGAAAGCGTAGGATGCGAACTGGCCCTCCACCGTGGGATCGAAAGTGACGTTCATCAGGTGGGAGCCGTATTGCAATCGGCCGAAGTCTTCGGGCCTGACGAAGCTCCAGCCGGCGTAGTTGCGCTCGTCTCCCAGGATGCGGTCCAGCTCCAGCGGATGGCCGATGGATTCGTGGATTTGCAGCAACATCTGGTCCGGCGCCAGCACCAGGTCCAGCGTCTCGTTCGGACAGTCGTCCGCGGCGAGCAGTTCCAGGGCCTGGACGCCCGCCCGCTCGCACTCGGCGTAAAGGGCTTCGAAATCGAAGAATTCCAGCCCGGCCTGCCGGCAGCGCGCGACGGGGCCGTTCAGGGACCGTCGCTGGGTTACGCCACCGTCTTGGGCGGTCACCCCGAAATTGCATGCGACCAGCAGAAACTGCTCGTCGATGTCGCTGCCGTTGGTGCTCGCATACTGCAAGCGGGTTTCCACCAGAGTGGCCTCGGCCGTGGCGTTGACGATCTTGTCGGCGACTTTCAGGTGGCGGCTGGCGGCGATCAGCCGGTCGGTGAATTCGCCCAGAGATTGCGTATCGAGCCCGGCGCGATGGGGGCTGAGGTAGCGGCCCACCGCCTGGGGCCGGTGCCGGTCGGTGAATGTCATGGCCTTGTGCGGCGCCGAGATGCGGGCCAGACGGACCGCCTGGCGGGTCGCCTCGCGCAAGCCCTTTTCGGAAAGGTCGCTGGTGCCGGCGTAGGCAAGCTGGCCGTCCACGCGGGCTTCCACCATCACGCCGCGTTCGAAGGTGACCGAATTGTCTTCCGGTTTTCCGTTGCGCACGCTGCGCCTATGGGTCGTTTCCTGCACGTAGCGCAGGCCGATCCAGTCGGCCTCCGAGCCGATGCGGGCGAGAGCGCTCTGGATGTCAAATTCCGGGAATTCGGCGGCTAGCGCGAGCGTGGTGTTCATGTTTCCTTTTGACGGCTGTGTTTCCGGGGCGAAGCGAGGGCGTGTGGCGGAAAATACCATGCCGGGGATGATCGTGCGCGTTCCTCGGGTGTTTGCTTTGTCTACGGAAATAGGCAGATAGGCGGGGCGGAGAGCGTCAAGGAGTTCCCGCAGCGCGGTAGGATGGGCACACCTTCGGCTTTGCCCATCCTACCTCGACTGCGACTAGGTTTTAGGATCGAAGGCCGGAACCATAGGATGCGCTGAGCAACGCGAAGCGCATCATTATCGCCGGCTTTCCCGCGTCGGGGACGGCCGGCGGTGGCCGTATGCTTGGGTCGCGCCACGTAAAAAACTTTTCCACGGGCGTAGAAAAGTTTTTTACGTCCGTAGAAATCGTTCATGCGGCCGTAAATTCTCCAGCCGCGTCCGCTGAAAATATTTCCACGCGCCGCGAAATCTTTTCCACGCCTGCCAATTGGCTTGCTGCGGCCGTAGAAATCTTTTTTGCGCGCCGAGTATCGTTTTACACGGCCGTAGCGCCGTCATTTACGCGCGTGAATTTATTTCCTGCGGCCGTCGGCAAGGTTTTTACGGCCGTGGGCAGGTTTTCTGCGCGCGCGGAAAATTTTCCTGTTTTTCGTCGATCGAATCCGACGCGGTAGGATGGGCAAAGGGCGGAAGGCCCGTGCCCATCGGCGCGGCATGGATGGGCACGCCTTCGGCTTTGCCCATCCTACCTCGACTGCGACAAGGTTTTAGGATCGAAGGCCAGGGGAGCGTGATCGCGTTGGGTGGGGCGGCTAACTCGGCTTGCAGCCTGCGCTCCTCCGAGACGATGCGTCGCCTTCGCTTTCCCGGCTCGCGTCGTTTCCTGAACCCGGCGCGAGCGTCTCGGCGAGTTTCCCGCCGTCCAGTTCGTTTTCCCATTTCGCCACGACCACGGTGGCGACGCCGTTGCCGATGAAATTGGTCAGCGCGCGCGCTTCCGACATGAATCGGTCTATGCCCAGTATCAGCGCCAGGCCGGCGACCGGAATCGAGGGCACGACCGCCAGCGTCGCGGCCAGGGTGACGAAACCGGCGCCGGTGACGCCCGATGCGCCTTTCGAGGTCAGCATGGCCACGCCCAGCAGGGTCAGTTCCTGGCCGAGGCTCAGATCGACGTTCAAGGCTTGGGCGATGAACAGTGCCGCCATGGTCAGATAGATGTTGGTGCCGTCGAGGTTGAATGAATAACCGGAGGGTACGACCAGGCCGACCACGGATTTGGAGCAGCCCATGCGTTCCAGTTTTTCCATCAGGGGCACCAGGGCGGATTCCGACGACGAGGTGCCCAGCACCGTCAGCAGCTCGTCCTTGATGTACAGGATGAATCGCACGATGTTGAAGCCGGCCCAGCGTGAGATGAGGCCGAGCACGATGAACACGAACAGCGCGCAGGTCAGGTAGAAACTGCCCATCAGCGCCGCCAGCGGTTTCAGTGCGGCGAGGCCGTATTTGCCCAGCGTGAAGGCCATCGCACCGCCCGCGCCCAGGGGAGCCAGCTTCATGATGGTGCCCATCATGGCGAACAAGATGTGGGACGCGTCTTCGATGAAACGGTGTACCGGCTGGCCGGCCTTGCCCAGGCGGATTACGGCGTGGCCGAACAACACAGCCAGCAGCAAGACCTGGAGCAGATCGCCCGAGCCGGTGAAGGCGTCGGTGAAGGTCTTGGGGATGATGTGCAGGATGAAGTCCACCGCGCTCTGCTCGGACGCCGCCTTGGCGTAGCCGGCGACGGCCTTGGCGTCGAGCGTTTGCGGATCGACGTTGAAACCCCGGCCGGGGCCGATTAGATGCATCACGGTCAGGCCGATCGCCAGCGCCATGGTCGACACGACTTCGAAGTACAACAAGGCCTTGCCGCCGACCCGGCCCACTTTCTTCATGTCGGCGCTGCCGGCGATGCCGAGAACCACGGTGCAGAATATGATGGGGCCGATCAGCATCTTGACCAGGGCGATGAATCCGTCGCCCAGCGGCTTGAGGCTCTGACCGGTTTGGGGATCGAGATAGCCCAGCAGCCCGCCGGCCAGGATGGCGAGCAGCACCCAGAAATAAAGATGACGCGCGAGCCGCTTCATCGCCTCAAAATTCCTCCGTATCTCACTCCGGCCTCCACGCGGCGATGCAGTGCATGTGAATATTACTGTGCGCTAATGGATGGCCGGTATTATCCTATAAAGATTTATAGGCCTGATGGGCTCGCGCCTGCCGAGGTCGGCAGCATCCGCGCGGCAGGGACGCCAAACTGTCATTCCGCCTTCATATCTGTCTGGTTAACACATTGGAAGCCCGTATTCGCATTCTACTAACGGAACCTTACGCGACGATATCCGCCAGCGAGGAAACCGAAGAACTCCTCGGCTACAGGGCGGAGGATTTTCTTGCTGGCCACGTGTCCCTGAAAAACCTGATACACGCCGACGATCAGGACATCGCGGACGATTTGTTTGCGCCCGATCCAGACGCGTCGTCCGGCACGTTCAACATCCGGCTCCGGCATGCTGACGGCCGCGTCCGCTGCGTCAAAGGGCATTACCGCAAGACGCGCGACGACACCGGAGCGAACGTCATGCTCGAATTGGGTCTGCAGGACGCCAAGAGCCTGTGGCAACGCCGCACGGCCGATTCCATGACGGCGGAATTCAAGGCCATGATGGAGAACACGGACGATTTCATCTATTTCAAGGATCGCAACCATGTGTTCACCGGGGCTAGTCAAACCCTGGTGTCCGTGACCGATCCCTCCGAGCACTGGACCGATCTGCTCGGACACACCGACTACGACGTGTTCCCGGAGGAATACGCCGATCTCTACTACAAGCTGGAAAAGCAGGTTTTCGCCGGGACTGAAGTGGCCCAGGAAATTCAGGAAACACTGGACGTCAAAGGGAACAAAGGCTGGGTAGACAACCGCAAGTACCCGCTCCGGGATGAGCACGGAAACATTACCGGCCTTTTCGGCATCGCCCGGATCATCACGCAACAAAGGCGGGCGGAGCAGGCGTTACGCGAAAGCGAGCTGACCCTGCGGGAGTCGCAACTGATCGCGGGACTGGGAAGTTATGTACTGGACCTCGGCAGCGAAATATGGAAAAGCTCCGACGTGCTGGATCAGTTGCTGGGCATAGACCCGTCTTATGACCATTCGGCGGCGGGATTGCTAGCCCTGGTCCATCCCAACGACCGTGCCGTGGTCGAGGATATGCTCAGAAACGAGGTGATAGTCCGACGCAAAGACTTCCTCAAGGAATTCCGCATCGTCCGCCGCACCGACAGGGCCGAGCGCTGGGTACGCGCAATCGGCCGATTGGAATTCGACACCCAGGGGCAGCCCCGGCGTCTGCGGGGCACGATACAGGACGTCACCGAAAGCCGCGAAAACATGCTTGCCGAACGGCGCGCCATACTCGGCAATCAAATGGTCGGCGTTGTCGCGGTCCGCAATCAAAAGGTGGTATGGGCCAATTCGGCGTTTGAAGCGCTGCTCGGCTATGGCGGTGGGGAATTGATCGGCGCGCCGGCGCGGCTGTTCTATGCGGACGAAGAAGATTACCTGCAGGGAATCACGGCGTGCGAGGGCATAGCCGGGACCGAGGTGGTTCATACCCAGCAAAAGTATGTGCGCAAGGATGGCACGCGCATCTGGCTGGACAAGAGTGCCGCACTGCTGCACAAGGAAACCGGTGAGTTCCTCTGGACCTTCATCGACGTCACCGAGCGTAAACGTGCCGAAGAGGCCGTGCGGGAAAGTGAAAGCCGTTTCCGCATCATGGCAGACCATGCACCGGTCTTGATCTGGATCGCGGGCCTGGACAAGCGTTGTTACTGGTTCAACAAGGTGTGGCTGGATTTCACCGGCCGCAGCCTGGATCAGGAAAAGGGCGACGGGTGGATCGACAGCGTGCATCCGGACGATTTCCGGCATTGTCTCGATACTTATGTGACGAGCTTCGATGCGCGGCAGGAGTTCGCCATGGAATACCGGCTACGCCGATTCGATGGCGAGTATCGCTGGATCCTCGATCACGGTGTGCCGCGGTTCGACGATCAGGGCGTCTTTCTGGGCTATATCGGGTCCTGCATCGACATCACGGAGCGCAAGGCCGCGGAGCAGGCGCTCGCCGCGAGCGAGTCGAAGTTCCGCCGGTTTTTCGAACACAATTCGTCGGTGATGTTGCTCATCGAACCGGCATCGAACTGTATCGTCGATGCCAACCAGGCGGCGGTGAGGTATTACGGCTATCCCCTCAAGCAGTTGATCGGCATGCCGATCGGCAACATCAACTCGCTGCCGCCGGAACGCCTGATCGAGGAGAAGCAGCGTGCCGTGCGCGAAGAATGCAACTACTTCATCTTTTCTCACCGTCTGGCTACGGGAGAAGTCCGTGACGTGGAAGTGCATTCGACGCCCATCGAAAGCGAAGGGCGGTTGCTGTTGCTTTCCATCGTTCACGACATCACCGAACGCATCCAGCTCGAGCAACGGATCGCGGAAAAAATCAATGAATTGTCGGTCATCATCGATAATTCCAGCGTCGGTATTTCCCTGGTCAGAAAACGGACGCTGATCTGGGCCAATCGACGCATGGCGGAGATATTCGGCTATGCCGGCGAGGAAATCACGAGCCAAAGCACGCGGATGTTCTTTACCTCTCAGGAGGAGTTTGATTCATTCGGAAATAAAGCCTACCTGGTACTCGCAGTCGGCGAACGCTACTCGCTCGAAACCGAGATGCGGCATCGCGATGGCCATCGAATCTGGATCAGTTTGTCGGGGAAGGCGATCAGTCCGGACGATCAAAGCGCAGGAAGCATCTGGGTATTTGAAGACGTCACCGAACGCAAGCGCGCCGAAAAAAATCTCCAGCTCGCGGCCAGCGTTTTCACCAATGCCAACGAAGGCATCGTCATCACCGTCCCTAACGGCACGATCATCGAGGTCAACGACGCATTCACGCGCATCACCGGTTACAAGCGGGACGAAGTGCTGGGCAAGAACCCGCGCCTGCTCAGTTCCGGGCGTGAAGGCAAGGAGTTCTATGCCGAGATGTGGCGCAGCCTGATAGAGAAGGGACACTGGCACGGTGAAATCTGGAACCGGCGCAGGAACGGTGAGGTATACGCCGAGAAGCTTGCCATCGAGGCCGTCTGCGACGCATCCGGCGTTGTCCAGCACTATGTGGGCATGTTCTCCGATATCACCGTACTGAAGGAGCATGAGCGGCAACTCGAACGCATCGCCCATTACGATGCGCTGACCAATTTGCCCAACCGCGTGCTGCTGGCCGACCGCCTGCATTTGGCGATGGCGCAGGCGCAGCGCCGCGGCGATCGCCTGGCGGTGGCCTATCTCGATCTCGATGGATTCAAAGCGATCAATGACAGCTACGGGCACGAGGTCGGCGACCAGTTGCTGGTCGGCGTAACGAGCCATTTGCGCCAGGAGATGCGCGAAAGCGATACGCTGGCGCGCATCGGCGGCGACGAGTTCGTCGCCGTGCTGCCCGACGTGGGCGACGATGCCGAGAACGGGCGCTTGTTTACCCGCTTGCTGACCGCCGCCGCCCGGCCGGTCGGCTTGAGCGGCCTGACTCTGCAGGTTTCGGCCAGCCTCGGAGTGACGTTCTACCAACAGTCCGAAGGCGTCGATGCCGACCAGCTGTTGCGTCAGGCCGACCAGGCCATGTACCAGGCCAAGCTCGCCGGCAAGAGCCGTTACTCCATCTTCGATGCCGAGCACGACCGCAGCATACGCGGCTACCACGAGAGCCTGGAGCGCATCCGCCAGGCGCTGGCACATCATGAATTCGTGCTGTATTACCAGCCCAAGGTCAATATGCGCAGCGGCACAGCCACCGGCGCCGAGGCGCTGATACGCTGGCAGCATCCGGAGTCGGGCCTGTTGCCCCCGGGGGTTTTCCTGCCGCTCATCGAGGATCATCCCTTGGCGGTCGAACTCGGTGAGTGGGTCATCGATGCGGCATTGACCCAAATGGAAACCTGGCAGAGCGCTGGGCTGGATATCCCCGTCAGCGTCAACATCGGCGCCCGCCAGTTACAGCAACCGGAATTCGTCGATCGCCTGCGCGGCATTCTGGCCAGACACGGCAGTATCAAACCCTCGAGCATCGAGCTCGAAGTGCTGGAAACCAGCGCGCTGGAAGATCTCGCCTATGTCACCGAAACCATAGCCGCCTGCCGCGAACTCGGGGTAGCGGTCGCCCTGGACGATTTCGGTACCGGCTATTCCTCGCTGATCTACCTCAAACACCTGCCCGTGACCTTGCTCAAGATCGACCAGAGCTTCGTGCGCGACATGCTCGTGGACCCGGACGACCTGGCCATATTGGAGGGTGTGATCGGTCTGGCCGCCGCCTTCCGCCGCAAGGTGATCGCGGAAGGCGTGGAAACCAGGGAGCACGGCGAACTCCTGTTGCAGCTCGGCTGCGAACTGGGCCAGGGTTATGGCATCGCCCGTCCCATGCCGGCCGCGCAAATTCCGGCCTGGGTGGCGAGCTGGTGCCCGCACGATTCCTGGCGCAACCAGCCGCTGGTGCACCGCAAGGACTTGCCGTTGATATTTGCCGGTGTCGAGCACCGCGCCTGGATGGCGGACCTGGAAAGCCATCTCCAGGGCGGACGCGGTATCCCGCCGCTCATGGATCACAAGCAGTGTCACTTCGGACAATGGCTGGAGACCGAAGGACTGAACCGTTCACGCGTACAGTCCGACATCCGGGAGATCGATGCGGTGCACAGGCAGGTGCATGCGATGGCGGCGCAGGTGCTGGCGCTTCATGCACAGGGCCATACCCGGCAAGTCGAGGCGCTTTTGGGTGAGCTCCATGCCCGGAGCGAGGTGATGCTCGCGCAGTTGAAGCGCATGGTGACGGACAGTCGCTAGCCGAGTCCGATAGCAACCCACGCTATCCCTGACCCGTCGCAGACGAGCGTCCCGCAGGAACGGGCCGCTTGTGCGCTGATGGAGTACGCCGTTTTTATCCCGGCCTCCACGCCGCGTTGATCTTGCCGTCGACGATGCCGATGCGGCGGTCGGCGGCGCTGGCGAAGGCCGGATCGTGCGTCACCGCCACCACCGTCTTGCCCAGGTCATGCGCAAGGTCGCGCAATATCTGCCGCACCGTGGCGCCGGAGGCCGTGTCGAGATTGCCGGTCGGTTCGTCCGCCAGGACGATCAGGGGATCGTTGGCCAGCGCGCGGACGATGGCCACGCGCTGGCGCTGGCCGCCCGAGAGCTGGTGCGGATGTTTCTCGGCCTGCTCGGCGACGCCGAACCGGCCCAGCAGATCCAGCGCGTGCGCGTGCGCCGCCTCATCGCTGAGCTTGCCGAGCCGGCGTATGGGCAGCATGACGTTGTCGATCACCGTGAATTCGGCCAGCAGGAAATGGAACTGGAACACGAAGCCCAGCTTTTCCAGGCGGCGGTTGGCCAGTTCGTTCTCGCCGTAGGCCGAGGTGTCCTCGCCGTCCAGCCACACCTTGCCTGACGTGGGCACGTCGAGCAGGCCCAGCAGATAAAGCAGCGAGGATTTGCCCGAGCCGGAAGGCCCCATGATGCAGATGAACTCCCCGCGCTCGATGTCGAGATTGATGTCGTCGACCAGGGTGACCGGAACCTCGCCGGGCAGGGTACGCACGAGGTTTTCGGCGCGCAATACCTTTGTCATCCGGCGCCCCGCAGGATTTCGACCGGGTGCACGCGGCCCGCGCGGCGTGCCGGCAGATAGGCCGCGAGGATGCAGGAGAACAGTGCGAAGGCCGTGGCCAGGGCGAACTGTTCTGGGCCCCACCAGATCGGCATGAACACCTTCTCGGATACGCCGGGCGGCTTCAACTGGATGCCGGAAAGCACTTTCATGAGCGCCGCTCCCAGGGCCAGGCCGGCCGCGCTGCCGATCAGGCCGATGATGACGCCTTCGAACAGGAAGATGAGCCGCACGTCGCGGGCGTGGAAGCCCATGGACTTCATGATCGCGATGTCGCGGGTCTTTTCCATCACGATGGTCGACAAGGTGTTGTAGATGCCGAACGAGGCCACGATGAGGATGGCCGAGACCACGCTGTACATGATGGTGTTGCGCACCACCAGCACGCTCAGGATGTCTTCGGTTGCTTCTATCCACGAGACCGATTTGTAGCCGGTGACGGTTTCGATGCGCCGGGCGACGTCGCGCGCGGTGTAGGCGTCGTCGAGCTGGATGATGAAGCGGTTGATCCGGTTGGAACGGTCGAACATGACCTGGGCGCGCTTCAGCAGGGTGAAGGTCTGGCTTTCGTCGTAGTTGGCGTTGCCGGTACGGAAGATGCCGACCACCTTCATCGCTCGGCTGCTGCCGTTCGGCGCGACCACGCTGACGTTGCGGCCCATGCGCAGGTTGAACTTCTGCGCCAGCCCGTTGCCGATGATGATGCCGTTCGGGTTGGCCGTGAGGGCTTCCAGCGAGCCTTCCAGCATCTTCTCCTGGATGGTCGTCACCGTCTTCATCTTCTCCGGTATCATGCCGGACAGGCTGACGCCTTTTTCCTGCCCGGCGAAGGTGAGCACGGCCGAGCCGAGCAGCACGGGCGCGGCCCGCAGGCCCGGCAGGGATTCCACGAACTCCAGTTTCTGCCGGTAACCGCGGATGCCGCGGGTTTCGGTCTGAGGCTTGACGTTGCTCACCTTCACCGCCCCGTCCGGCCAGCGCAGCTCGGCCGGCTGCACGGCGGGACGGCGGTACTCGTCGTAGACCGTGATGTGGGCGCTGTTGTCGATCAGGCGTTTGATGAAGTCCTTCTCCGACCCGCGCATCAGGGACGACACGGCGAGAAAGAAGGCGACGCCCAGCACCACCCCGGTGAGCGAGACCAGGGTCTGGCGCTTGCGGCTGGTGAGGTGGGTGAGCGCCACCTGGAGCTGGATGACCATCAGGATTTCGGCGCGGCGGGCGGAACGATGCGCGCGGCGCGGCCTTCGCGCAGCTTGTCCGACGGGGCGTCGACGATCTGGGCGTCCGGTGTCAGTCCTTCGACGACTTCCGTGCGTACCGCGCCGGCCAGCCCGATCCGCACCGGCTGGCGGTGCAGTTTGCCGTCCGCGACGAGCCACACGGCACCGTTCTGTATGGCGGCGGAAGGCAGCAGCAGCGCATCCTGGCGTTCGGAAATCACCAGATTGGCGTCTACCGTCATGCCCACGAGCAGCTTTTCCGGCTCCGCCAGGCGGATGCGCACCCGGTAGCTGCGCGCGACCGGATCGCCCTTGGGCGTGATTTCCGCCACTTCGCCGTCCAGCACCTGGTCGGGCAGGGCGTCGGCATGCAGCACGGCTTTCTGGCCCACCCGCACCTTGGGGATGTCTTCCTCGTCGACTTCGGCCGTGACCCGCAGCGGCGCGCAGCAGGACAGGTAGAAAACGGCTTGTCCTACGGGAATGAACTGGCCGATCTCGCCGTCGCGCCGGATGATCAGGCCGTCGGCGGGCGAGGAGAGGGTCATGTGGTCGCGCAGGGAGCGGGCTCGCCGCAGCAGCGCATTGGCGGCGTCCAGATCGGTACGCGCCTTATCCAGCTCCGCGTTCGCCAGCAGCTTCCGGTTCACTAGTTCCTGGGTGCGTTGATACTGCGCTCGGGCGAACTCTGCGCGCGCCGTCAATTCCTCCACCGTATTGCGCAAATCCGCGTCGTCCAGCCGGGCGAGCGTCTGGTCCTTACGCACCCGGTCTCCTTCATCGACGTTCAGTTCGGCCAGATAGCCCGCTTGACGCGGCGCGATGGGCAGCATGACGGTGGGCTCCACCGTGCCGGTGGCGTAAACCGCCTCCACCGCCGGCCCCCGCGTCGGTTTCACCACGCTGACGGCGACCGGCCCCTCCCGCCACCAGTAAACGCCACCTGCCGCGGCCAGCGAGCCGAGGGCCAATATCCATATCCATTTCTGTCGCATGATTCGGGGAGGAAGGCTCTGTGAAGAGAATTAAGAGGCGCCGGGATCGGGGGAGCATCGCAAGACTGTGTTTAGTTTAACGCCAGGCGCCCCTTAGATGTGCGCCTTCTGCGGACGCATGCGATCAGACTACCGAAGCGCGATGGGAGCGGACACGCACCGGCACATCAGTGTTTCCTGGGCGCGGCTTCAGCCGCACGTTCGAACGGTTCATACTCGCCCCATGGCCGGTCTCCTGGAATTGGCGGATAGACGTTCGATACGAGGCAACATTCATGACCAAACCCGACACGGAGGATTACCTGGCGCTCTTCGCGCGCTATGGAAAGGATTTCGGCGACGCTTATCTCGAGCCGGAAGACGAGCGCTACCGCTTGCTGTTCGAGCATATTTGCGGCCTTTTGACGAAGCCCTCTGATTTCAACCTGAGCATGCCGCAGGAGTTCCGCACCACGGCGTCGCGCTATCTGGCGGGCGACCAGGCGACCCTGGCCCACATGCGCGACCCGCTGAACAGGCATTTCATGCTGAGCGACCTCTACGACTACGTGCATCTGCGGCAGACCATGGGCGGACCGGGCTGGTGATGCGGTAGCGCTCCCACCATGACATATGGGCCGGGTTGCCATGAAAGTCGCGAAGCGAACACTTTGATCTCCCTCGCCCTCTGGGAGAGGGACGGGGTGAGGGAAATAGTTTATGGCGCGAGTGTTTTCATCGGCAGAGGTGGCGCGAGCGCCATAACCTGTTAATAAACCGTGAATACGGTCGAGCCGGTCGTCTTGCGGGCGGCCAGGTCGGCGTGGGCGAGCGCGGCATCCCGCAAGGCATAGGTCTGCTTCACCTCGATGCGTACCTTTCCCGTCGTTACCACCTCGAAGAGTTCGCCGGCCATTTGCAGCAAGTCGCCGCGCTCGGCCGCATAGCTCGCCAGCGTCGGCCGGGTCAGGAACAGCGAACCGCGCTTGGACAGTTCGAGAAGTTCGAAGGGCGGCACCGGGCCGGAGGCGTTGCCGTAGCTGACCATCAGCCCCAGGGGGCGGAGGCAGTCGAGCGAGCCGAAGAAGGTGTCCTTGCCGACCGAGTCGTAGACGACCGGCACGCCGCGGCCGCCGGTGATTTCCCTGACCCGCGCGGCGAAATCCTCGCGCCCGTAAACGATGGCGTGGTCGCAACCATGGGCGCGCGCCAAGGCCGCCTTCTCGTCGGTTCCGACGGTCCCGATCACCGTGGCTCCCAAGGCTTTGGCCCACTGACACAGGATCAGGCCGACGCCGCCGGCGGCCGCGTGGATCAATACGGTGTCGCCGGCCTGCACGCGGTAGGTGCGGCGCAGCAGATACTGCGCGGTGAGGCCCTTGAGCATCATGGCCGCGGCGGTCTCGAAGGCGATGGCATCCGGCAGCTTGACCAGACGGTCGGCGGGAATGTTGCGCACCTCGGCGTAGGCGCCCAGCGATCCGCCGGCATAGGCCACGCGGTCGCCGGGCTGGAGGCCGGTCACCGCCGAGCCCACCGCTTCGACGATGCCTGCACCTTCGAGGCCCAAACCCGACGGCAGCGGCACCGGATAGAGGCCGCTGCGGTGATAGATATCGATGAAATTCAGACCGATCGCCTGATGACGGATCCGTGCCTCGTGGTCTGCCGGCTCGGCCAAGGCCGTTTCTTCCCAGCGCAGCACGTCCGGTCCGCCGGTCCGATGAAAGCGTATCGCGTAGGGCATGCCGTCCTCTGGGCGTATGGGATAGTCGGAAGATCATCTTCGCACGCGGCTAAACCGGAGAACAGCCTGCCGCACAAGTGCTGGGGCTGACGTTGCATTCAGCCTCTTGTCGAGCGCTGCTGTACAATCAAACGGGTTTAAGCACGTCGCCTCATGATTACCGTCGGCGCTATCGAGTCCGCGCCGGCCGAGTAGAACTTGGTCTTGAGCCATGGCCTCACAGGCCAGGCGCAGCGGGAAGATCACAAAAATCAGAGTGCACAATCACCTGCATTCGATTCAGGTCAGCTTATCTGCGCGGAATCGCTAAGTCGAATGCCGTTCTGCTGGTCGCTGCACTCCACCCTGAACGGCGGTTTTCTGCGTCCTATAACGGGGCGAATGGCGCTACAAAGTGGGCCGAGTGCAAGAAAAGGAGAGCGACTAAATTGTGCCTGACCGGTTTTTCCATATTGATGGTATCCTGCGCGTTTCCTCTGTTAACCACCACTCACTATTTAATATATGACTGAAAGACAGTTGACACATTTTCGCTTTGGTCGGATTTATGGGTTTTTTAGGAGAAACACGAGTAGTCGATCCAAGCAGATAAAAGCCGTCAGACAATTGTATAAGAGCATGGGTTTGCAGGACTCTACGTGCGTCCTTTGTGATGCTAACGATTTCTCGCTGCTGGCCGAGACGGGTCGGTTTGGGTTTGATTTACAGAAAAAGATATGCAACGCCTGCGGGCTTGTGCAGACCCATCCATCGCTTAAGCCTGAGTTTCACAATGAGTTTTATGATAAATACTACCGAAAGCTTTACACTAACTCAGAGGTTGTAGATTATTCGGAACTGGAAGTGTCTCAAAGGGCTCGAGGTCGACAGATTCTTGGCTTTGTTGAGAAGTTTTTTCATATTTCTGATTATTCGGTCATAGAGATAGGATGTAGTTCGGGCGGTGTACTCGCCGAGCTTAAGCCTTATGCGAAACAAGTCTCTGGCTGCGATTTGGATGTTGAAGGTGTTAAGTACGCAAGAGATCATTTAGGGCTAGACGTTGAAGTGGCCAGTCTGCCCGGAGTTTTGCCCAAAAGCCCCAGGCTCTTTATCCTTTCGCATGTATTGGAGCATGTGTATAGCCCGCTAACAACTCTTAGGGATTTATGGAGAATAATGGAGCAGGATGACATGTTATATGTAGAGGTTCCTTCTATAAAGATGGTTTCTAAAGGGGAATACAAGGGGGATCTCAGAAGGTATTTCAATATCGCTCATGTCGTGGACTTCTCTCAGGCGACACTTTTAGCAATGGCCAAGAAAGCTGGCTTTAAGTGCGTTGCATCAAACGAGCGCGTGCAATCGATTCTGTCCAAGTCGAAAGGGTCGGAAATTGATGATGCCAGCAAAATTGATTCAGTTACCGATATATTGGAGATAGAGAAATCCTATAACTCGTGAAGATCAGGGTAGCCCGCGTAGGGCGCGAGGCGCCAGCCGTTTACGCCTCACGGGATTCAATCCCGCTCGCCTTCCAGCGCATAGATACCCCATTCGACATACCGATGAAAGGCGAGTGGGGCCACTTCGACACGCGCCGGACATAGCCGTGCTTCATCGGGTTGATAGGGAATGGCCTATTCGCCCCCCGGTCGAAAACCGTAGGCACACGGCCGAGCGGGTTCGGGTCTGCCCACCCTGTTTCCCTCGCGTTGCCGGGATGCACGCGGCGAAGGCGCAAGCTCAACCGCGGCGTGCCGCCTCGATTGCAGCGATGTCGATCTTGGTCATCTGCATCATCGCATCGAACGCGCGCTTGGCGACGGCCGGATCGGGGTCGGTGACCGCTTCCGTCAGGGCTCTCGGCGTAATCTGCCAGGACAATCCCCATTTGTCCGTGCACCAGCCGCACGCGCTCTCCTGGCCGCCGTTGCCGACGATCGCGTTCCAATAACGATCCGTTTCGGCCTGGTCATCGGTTGCGACCTGAAACGAAAATGCCCAGTTATGCTTGATAGCAGGCCCGCCGTTGAGCCCGAGGCAGGGAATGCCCATCACGGTAAACTCGACCGTCAACACGTCCCCTTCCTTCCCCGACGGAAAATCTCCCGGTGCGCGGTGCACCGCGCCGACGGACGAATTGGGAAAGGTCTTGGCGTAAAACCGCGCCGCGTCCTCGGCATCGCCATCGTACCAAAGGCAAATCGTGTTCTTCGCTTGCTTGATCATGTCACTTCTCCATCGATATGAGCCGGGTAGGGTGGGCAAGCAGCTTCATCGTTTGCCCACCGTTTGAATCAAAGCCGGTGGGCAGAAAAGCGCTGCCCACCCTACCTACTCCAAATCAGCCAGCTCGTACAGCGGGCGGATTTCGATCTCGCTTGGTCCCGGCATGGGATTGGGGCAGCGCTTTACCCAGGCGACCGCCTCGTCCATATCCTTGACCTGCCAGAGCCAGAAGCCGGCGACCAGCTCCCTGGGGTGGGCGAAAGGCCCGTCGATGACCGCACGGCCGGGACCATCGAACGCAATACGCTTGCCCTGCGAGGACGGCGTGAGGCCGTCGGCGGCGAGCAGGATGCCGGCATCGCGCAGCTCATCATTGAATCTGCCCATCGCCTCGAGCATCTCCGTCGTCTCGGGCGTGCGGACAAAGCCCTTTTCGCTGTCTTCGGTCGCCTTCACAAACACTATCACACGCATCGTCTGTCTCCTTGTTTGAGCTGGCCTCATCGGCCTGGCATAGGAAAGTCGAACAGGGATTACGGAAATCGACATCAGTCTTGCAAATTTTTCTAGCAGGGTAGAGTGGGCAAACAGTTTCATCGTCTGCCCACCGTTTGAATCAAAGCTGGCGGGCAGAAAAGCGCTGCCCACCCTACTACTAACCGGAGAACAGCCCGCCGGGCAAGTACTCGGGGTGGCGTTGCATTCAGTCTCTTGTCGAGCGCTGCTGTACAATCAAAACTGGTTTAACGAACTGGTTTAAGAAGGTCGCCTCATGATTACCGTCGGTGCTTTCGAAGCAAAAACCCATCTATCGAGCTTGTTGGAACGTGTGGCTGGGGGCGAAGAGGTCTTGATAACCAAGCACGGCAAGGCTATCGCACGGCTGGTACCCGCCCATGTATTGGACCGTGCCAGTGTCGACGAATCGATCGCCAAGCTCAAGGCCTTGAGGCGCGGAGTAAGGCTGGAAGGCTGGTCGTGGAAGGAACTGCGCGACGAGGGGCGGCGGTGACCGGCTTCGTACTGGATTGCTCGATTGCCGTTTCGTGGTGTTTCGAGGATGAAGCTTCCGCCGCAACGGATGAACTTCTGGAACGCGTGCGGGACGAGACCGCACTCGTCCCCGCCTTGTGGCACCTCGAATTGGGGAATGTGCTCCTACAGGCCGAACGCCGGGGACGAATCAGCACGGGAGACGTGACGGCACGCCTGGAGCTATTGGCGAATTTACCCATAGCTACAGATGAGGAAACAACAACAAGAGCGTTGCGGGAAGTCTTGACCCTGGCCCGCGCAGAGAAACTAACCACCTACGATGCGGTTTATCTGGAATTGGCCATGAGGCGAGGTCTGCCTTTGGCGACCAAAGACCATGCGCTCGCAGATGCGGCGAAGCGGGTGGGGATCATTGTGCTCCCATAGCGTCAGAGGCCTGCGAAGCCTCAGTCGTATGGTATATATCGCGTGGCTCTTACTCTGCGGCTAAACGTCGCAGATTACGGTATGCGCCCTACATGGCTAAATTGGAGAACACAAGTGTTCGACGTCTCTTGAGGAGCAGTTTAAGGTACGCATTGCGTAACCTATGAGATTTTAAATATATAGGGAAGGAGCCAAATATAATGTCAGTTATCGAATACTATCTTCATCGAGCGAAGTTCATTAAGTCAACGCAAGGCGACCTGTTCTTGCCGAACATTTCTTCTTCTTTGCTTTTTAAGATAACGCTAGATGAAAAGCCTGAGATTACATTAAAGCAAGACAATGTTTGGCATATAGGGAATATTGAATACTTCGATGAAATGACCGGTTCATTTGCGGTCGGACGCACAACGAAGACAACTGTAGAGCGATTTGATGCTAAAACGGGTAATTTCATTGACTTGATCGACGACTCTGGCCCATACACGAATGTTCTATTTGATTGTTCCATTGGGCTTTTAGGTATTGCAAAAAAAACCAAATTAGCCCCGGACGTTGAGTCTATAGCAAGGAAAATTACCAAATTATTTGAAAGTGGAGACACAGTAAAAGAACATGGCGTTGAAGTTAGGATTGATATTATTCCTGACCCTGATGGCTTCATTAAGAAGCTCCGTTCCGCATATTCAATTAAGCGTTTTAAGGCGTCTTTTTCTGGGCCTAATCCTATTGATGCTGATGAGGTTTTTCAAAAACCTATTTCGGTATATTGCAAAGAGGTTAATGGCCAATACGGAACTGTGGAGGTTGTTGGAGAGCAATTAAACGAAGAAAATATTGTGGCTGTTGCTAAGTCAACAGCAGCTACTGGAAATACGGCATCAGCAAAGATACAGCCTAGCCATGACAAAGAATACACAATAATTAAGTTGAAAGGCGACGCTGTGAGAATTACTGTAGATACAGAAAAACCTAAATCAGAGGCTTTAAAGGAAATGCAGGAAGCCTATTACAGGGTGAGAAAATGATTGAAGAAATCTTTATCGAAAGCCCGAATGATTTAATGTTTAAACTCAATGACCTTCCTAATCATTTTATTTATAGAGGACACTCAAATGCAGGGTGGAAGCTAGAGTCGGCCCTAGAGCGTGTAATCGGCGACAAATGGAGTTCAGAAAACGCACGAAAATTTGAAGATTATTCGTATCGATCATTTCGTTCAAAATATCATATTTACGCTAAATCTGAGCATGTACCGACATCAAAGCTTTCGTGGCTATCAGTGATGCAGCACTACGGTATTCCTACTAGGCTGCTGGATTTTACCGAGAGCCCTTATGTGGCGCTTTATTTTGCTTTGGAAGCATATAATCCACTATCAAAGGAAGATTTTTCAGTTTATGCAATAGACTATACGGCCATAATGGAGGCCTCCATAGAATTCATAAGAAATCGTGACTCTAAATTCTCTGAAACCAGAGCTTCTATTGGCGACAAAAAAGATCATATTTTTGATGAGGTGGTTGATCGATTCGCGTACGATATTTTGTGGATCACTGAGCCGTTAGAACAAAATGCGCGAATGGACAGGCAGTTTGGGACATTTTTGATCTCTGGAAATAGGGGAAAAACTATTGAGTCAATCGTAAGCTCCGGGATCTATGAGAAATGCCGAATGTACAAGTTTGTGGTCAGCCATGCCTTTTATGAGAATATTTATGCACTATTGCGAAAGGCTGGCATTAATGCAAAAGTTATATATGGCGATCTTACTGGGTTGGCCAAGGCAATTAAAATGGAGTTACAGGTATATGCAATCTAACAATCGTATTCATTAAAGAATGGGAAACAAGCCACGACGCCTGATGCTCGCTTGGGCTTATACCGGCGATCGGCACTTGCCGTTGGAACGTTCTCTTGCGAATTGTCGGCGTGCGCACCTACCTGCCGGGGCTAATACCAAGCGCCTTTGATGACGAGGAGCCGAATTGAGCAACGGGCGTACACGTAAACACATCGTGGCGAGCACACAAACGGCGCCCGAACACCGGCTGTCGCCGACGCTGGGCTGGCCGCATCTGGTTGCGCTGGGCGTGGGGGCGATCGTGGGGACGGGGATATTGACCCTGATCGGCGTCGGGGCGGCCAAGGCGGGGCCGGCGGAGATCGTTTCCTTCGCCGTCGCGGGCCTGATTTGCGCCTGTGCGGCGCTGGCCTATGCCGAGATGGCCACGCGCATTCCAACGGCGGGCGGGGCTTACACCTACAGCTACGCGGTGATCGGCGAGCTGTTCGCCTGGATCATAGGCTGGAGCCTCATCCTGGAATATTCGCTGGTGGTGAGTGCCGTCGCGGTCGGCTGGTCCGGCTATGCGGCGCCGCTGCTGCACGAGGGGCTCGCCGTGCCGATGGCGTGGATGCAGGGGCCGGAACTGGGCGGCATCGCCAATCTGCCCGCGATCGCGATCATCCTGGTGGTGGCGGTGCTGTTGTCTTTCGGCACGCGCGAGAGCGCGACCCTGAACGCGGTGCTGGTGCTGGTCAAGATCAGCGCGCTGGTGGTGTTCGTCGCTGTGGCATCGGCCTATTTCGATCCGGCTCATCTGGAACCCTTCATGCCTTTCGGTTTCGCCAAGACCATGGGACCGGACGGCGTGGAGCGGGGCGTGATGGCCGCGGCGGCCATCATTTTCTTCGCTTTCTACGGCTTCGACGCGATCGCGACCGCGGCGGAGGAAACCCGCAATCCGGAGCGCGATCTGGCCATCGGCATCGTCGGTTCCATGCTGGCCTGCGTGGCGATCTATATCGCGGTGGCGGGTGCGGCGTTGGGCGCGCTCGCCTACACCCGCTTCGCCGACAGTCCGGAACCGCTGGCCCTGATACTCCGCGAACTCGGCCGGCCGGGTATCGCCCGCTATTTGGCCGTCTCGGCCGTGGTGGCGCTGCCGACGGTGATCCTCGCGTTTTTCTACGGTCAGAGCCGCATCTTCTTCGCCATGGCGCGCGACGGCCTGTTGCCAAAAGGACTCGCCAAACTCACCCGCCGCGGCACGCCGCTGCGCACCACCTGGTTCACCGCGACTATCGTCGGCGCCATCGCCGGTGTGTTTCCGCTGGCCGATATCGCCGCGCTCGCCAATGCCGGCACGCTGGCGGCTTTCTGCGCCGTGGCGCTGTGCATGCTGATCCTGCGGCGGCGGGAGCCGGGCGCAGCGCTCAAGTTCAAGGCGCCGCTGCCCTGGCTGACCGGCCCGCTGGCCATAACGGGCTGCCTTTATCTGTTCGCCAGCCTGCCGCAACGCACCCAGCTCTATTTCCTCGTCTGGAACGGCATCGGCTTCGCCGCTTATCTGAGTTTCGGCGCGCGGCGCCGTCTCGCTCCGGGAGCGCCGCGGTGAATGTGACCGTCAAGCCGGACTGGACGCGTGCGGAGCGATTGCGCCACATCGTGGGCGGGTCGGCGGGCAATCTGGTCGAGTGGTACGACTGGTATGTCTATTCCGCCTTCGCGCTCTATTTCGCGCCGGTCTTCTTTCCCAAGGGCGACACGACCGCGCAATTGCTGAACGCGGCGGCGATCTTCGCCGTGGGTTTCGTCATGCGGCCCATAGGCGCCTGGTTGATGGGCGTCTACGCCGACCGCAAGGGCCGCAAGGCCGGGTTGACGCTGTCGGTGTCGCTGATGTGCGGCGGTTCGCTGCTCATCGCCGCGACGCCCGGTTACGCCGACATCGGCGTGTGGGCGCCCGCGATCCTCGTCGCGGCCCGTCTGATGCAGGGCTTGAGTGTGGGCGGGGAATACGGAGCCAGCGCGACCTACCTGAGCGAAATGGCCGGGCGGCGCCGGCGCGGTTTCTACTCCAGCTTCCAATACGTGACCCTGATCTCCGGGCAATTGCTGGCCCTGGCGCTGCTGATCGGCTTGCAGGCCTGTTTGTCGGAAGCCGAGTTGGAAAGCTGGGGTTGGCGCATTCCATTCGCGACCGGCGGCCTGCTGGCCTTCGTGGTGTTTTGGCTGCGGCGGCGCCTGGCGGAGACGCCCAGTTTTCGAAACGCGCAGGAAACGGATGAACCGAAATCGAGCGGCTGGGTCCTGTTCCGCCATTATCCCCGGCAAGCTTTGCTGGTGATGGCGCTGACGGCCGGCGGCACCCTGGCGTTTTACGCCTACACGACCTACATGCAGAAATTCCTGGTCAACACCTCCGGCTTCAGCCGCGAGGTAGCGACCCGGATCACAGCGGCGGCGCTGTTCCTGTACATGCTGCTGCAACCCGTCGCCGGCGCCTTGTCGGACAAGATAGGCCGCAAACCGCTGATGGCCGGCTTCGGGGTGCTGGGCCTCTTGTTCACAGTGCCCATCTTCTCGGCGCTGGAGACCGCCGGCGACCCGAACCTGGCATTCCTGCTGGTGCTGGGAGCGTTGGCCATCGTCACCGGCTACACCTCGATCAACGCGGTCGTGAAGGCAGAACTGTTCCCAGCGCACATCCGCGCGCTCGGGGTGGCGCTGCCGTATTCGCTGGCGAACACCCTGTTCGGCGGCACCGCGGAATACGCCGCACTGTGGTTCAAGACCGAAGGCATCGAGCGGGGTTTCTACTGGTACGTCAGCGCCATGGTCGGCCTGTCGCTCATCGTTTACCTGCGCATGCGCGATACCGGGCGCCACAGCCTGATCGTGGAGGATTGACGGTGTCAGGTGGGGCTGCGAGCTCTCCGCCTCTGGGTTTTTTCCCGCAATTTGAACGAGCAAGTTTCAGGATGGCCAGCATGAATGAACAAACCCCCGATACGAAGAGCGAAAAATACGGCCTGTCCGGTACGCTCAAACTGGTGGCGATCCTCGCCCTGAGTTTGTCGGCCGTACTCCTGACCCTTTGGGTATTCGATGGAGTCGAGTCGGAGAACTTACTCGATCTGATTGGAAAGACCTGGCTCCTGGCCTTTATCATTGCCAGTCTCAGCTGCGTCATCGCGTGGCTGATGCGCTCGAAATAAACCGAATAAAAGTGTTCGCTTTGCGATTTTTATGGCAACAGGCCCAGATACCGGGCCATCATGAGGAATGGAGGAATCGGATGTCGAATGTTTCGTTTGGGATATGGGCAGGAATCGTGGGACTGGTGGCCGTTGGCGATGGCTACGCCGCCACGGTGGACGGTGGCGTGGAACTTACCTCCACGCGAACCTATGTGATAGGCGAGGGCAGTAGCGTTACCTATACTCCGGCGCCCGTTTTTGGCTTTTACGACCCATCCACCGGGGCGCCGCCACCGGCCCAGCCGCAACCGCAAACCTATGCGCTCAGCGGCAGATTCAATGTCGAGTTCTATCGGTATTGGTGGACGTCTTTACCGCCCGACGCCGAATCGGGAGCGACGCCTTATACGACGGAGGAGCCCTGGGCGCGTTTGAAAAACGCCGAATTGCACGGTGCGGAAAGCTTGGCGGGGTTTGCGCTGCCCAACTTTCTGCTGCGGGTGATCGGTGCGGAATTATCCGGCGATTCCGGCCCCTGCTCCTTTCCTTCGGGTCCCGACACCTATTGCTCGGGCTGGTCGACCGGCAATACCAGCGGCTTGACCGGTACGGTGCAGGAGCACGCGCTGCAGCTGAACGGCTGGATACCCACCGGAGTTAACGTTACGGAGGGCTATAGCTATCACATCAACGCGGTGGAATCGGTTCCCTTACCGCCTTCCTTGACTTTGATGGCCGGCGGATTGGCCGGGCTCATCGGCTGGAGCCGGCGCAAGTCCTAGCCCGCATGACAGCGGCGGGGTAAGCCCGACCCGGCCGCCGGTCCGGAAACGCCGCCCGCACTCAGTCCCGAGCCTGCGGCGCATTCCACCACTGAGCGACACTGAGCGCGGCCAGCGCCAGAAAGCAAAACAGCACCCAGGCCGGCATGCTCAGACCCAGCAGGGTCCAGTCGACCTGGGCGCAATCGCCGGTGCCGGTCAGCATCAGCTTCAGGGTTTCGCCCAGGGGGAAGTTGTGGAACATGTATTCCAGCCCCGGGCCGCAGGCCGGCACTTCCTCGGCGGGCAGATTTTGTATCCAGACGTGTCGGGCGGAGATGGAGGCACCGCCCAGCGCGACCAGCGCACCCAACACCGCATAGACGCGCACGCCCAGGCGGTCCGGGTTGTGCAGGGTCGCGATCAGCAGCACCAGCCCGGTGGCGAGCACCATGATGCGCTGGGAGATGCACAAGGGGCAGGGTTCCAGTCCGTTGACGAACTGGAAATAGATGGCCGTCAGCAGCAGGCCGGCGCAGAACAGGAAGCCGAGCAGGAAAGACGTGCGGGCGTTGGGCAGGGTCATGGTCGGTCCGTGGGGCTGTCAGTCTTCGATGCGGAAACCAATTTTCAGCGTCACCTGGAAGTGGGCGACCTTGCCGTCCTGGATGTGGCCGCGGGTTTCCACGACTTCGAACCAATTCAAATGCCTTATCGATTGGCCGGCCTTGTCGACCGCCGCGCGGATGGCGTCGTCGGTGGATACGGTGGACGAGCCGACGATCTCGATGACTTTATAGACATGGTTGGGCATGGCGGGCACTCCGTTGGATGAATGGCGCGATCGCTATGATGCCGACCGCGGCGAGCATTCTACCGCCGATGCCGCAAGCGCGCGCACCTCGTCTGCGTTCGCCGTTGGTTGCGACCGATGGCGGGACTCATCGATGAGCCGCTGGGCACCGAGTTCGTCCGGCGCTGTGGGAATGTCGGCGTCCCTGCCTTTGAGGATTACTGAATATTCCAGACGCCCATCATGCCCATGTCCTCGTGCTCCAGGATGTGGCAGTGGAACATGGTCATGCCGGCATAATCCTGTACCGGAACCAGGATCTTGATGCTGCCCATGGCCGGTACGATGACGGTGTCCTTCCAGGCCGGTACGCTGGTGTAGAAGGATTTGTAGGCCGTATCCCCGCCGCTGATGGAAATCACCTGCGCCTGGTTCACATGGTGGTGCCAGGGATGATCCATCATGCTGTGATTGAAGATTTCCCACACCTCGTAGGTGTTCAGGCTGGAAGTGATGGTGTAGGCGCTGGTATCCGTATAGGTGATGCCGTTGATGCTGGCGCCGCCGCCCATCATGCCCATGCTGAGCGTAATCTGACGCGTCACGGCGTTGGCCGGCACGCTGAGCTTGACGGCGTTGGGGTTGACCGAGGCCGGCAGGCTCTGACTGACCGCCGTGCCGGTGACGTTGGTCGTCATCAGGGTGATTTCCTGATTCGCCGAGGCGCCCGCGCCACGGTTGTAGGCCAGCGCTTTGAACTTGTAATAGCCCTTGCTGCTCGAGGCCTTCACCAGCACGTCGATGCGTTCGCCCGGCGAAAGCAACACGGTACTCTGCGCGTAGGGTTTGTTCAGCAGTCCGCCGTCCGTGCCGATGACATTGAGATTATGGCCGGCCAGATTCAGCTTGTAGAAGCGGGCATTGCTGGCATTGACGATCTTCCAGCGCTGCACTTGGCCGGGCTTCATCGCCAGCACCGGGTTGACCTGCCCGTTCACCATCATGGTGTCGCCTTCCTTGCCGTTCATGAAGTCGGAATCGCTGTGCGGAGCCGGCGCGCCGTTGCTGATGCTGATGTCCTTCAGCACCAGCGTGTGCGTCTCGTAGCCCGCCAGCGCCGTGTTCTCGTCCGCCACTTCCAGGGCACCCGCCAGGCCCGCCCAGACTTGCTCGGCGGTATTGCCGTGCACATGCGGATGGTAGAAATTGAGGTTGCCGCCGGGATGGAGCGAGAGGTCGAACTCGTGATCGAACGCCTCGCCGCTTCCGAACATCAGCATCATGTTGTCCGAATTGCCCGAAGGCGAGACATGCAAGCCGTGGGTATGCAGATTGGTCAGATCGCGCGGTTGGCCGTGCATGTTCAGGCCGGTGTAAGGCAAGGAATTTTTGAAATGCACCTTCAGCAAATCGCCCTTTTTCACCTTGATGGTGGGGGCCGGGTAATAGCCGTTGTAGGTCTGGAGATTGGCGACCGTGCCGTTGACGTTGACCGGCGCGACCTTGGCTTCCACGTTCACCTCGACGATGCCCGCCGTGGTCGACAGGTTGGGCATGGTGACGGGGTCGCTGAACGCCGCCCCGCGCGGCGGATCGATGAGGGTGGGCGTGGATGTGCAGCCCATCATGCAGCCTCCGCCTCCCATCATGGCGGAAGCACCGGCCGGGTAAAGCGTGACGCCGATCAGGCAGGCGGCGGCGAGTACAGTTTTTCGATTTTGCATTCGTGATCTTCTCTCTGGGTGCGATAGGACGGGCCGAAGAGAGAAACGCGTCTTTCCCGGCCCTCAGTCGCGAGGGCAATTAGCGGGCCACCCGCCCGAATGCGGCATTTCACCGACTCCTGGGAACGGAAAAGACCGCTTTGAGCCCGAGACGACTGCGGGACTTGACCCAGGCCTGGGTTAAATCACGGATCACGCATCCGCCCACATCCTCAGCAGGTTGTGATAGCTGCCGGTGAGGTTGACCACGGCCGGCGTGTCGCCTTGCGTCTGGCGTAGTTCCAGGATGGCCATGTCCATGTCGAACAGCAGGCGGCGGCGTTCGGTTTCCCGCACCATGCTTTCCAGCCAGAGGAAGGAGGCGATGCGCGCGCCGCGGGTGACCGGCTCGACCCGGTGCACGCTGGAACTGGGATAGAGCACCAGATCGCCGGCCGGCAGCTTGACCGAGTGGGCACCGTAGGTGTCCTCGATCACCAGTTCGCCGCCGTCGTATTCGTCCGGCTCGGACAAAAACAGCGTGGCCGACAGGTCGGTGCGCACACGCTGGCCGGTCGCAGCCATCGTGCGTATGGCGTTGTCGACGTGGTTGCCGAAGGCGTTGGCTTCGCCCTCGTAGCAGTTGAACAGTGGCGGGAAGATGCGTTTGGGCAGGGCCGCGGAGAAAAACAGGGGGCTATTCTCCAGGCCTTCCAGCACGATGGCCCGCGCTGCCTTGGCTTTCTTCGACTCTTCCGGCAGTTGCCGGTTGTTTTTCACCAGGGCCGACTGGGTGCCGGCGGTGACGCGCCCGTCCACCCAGGCGGCGTTTTCCAGCACCGCCCGGCAGCGGGCCAGGGCTTCGGGGGTAAGAACCTCGGGTATGTGCAACAACATGGCGTTTTCCTTGAGACTGTCTATCGAATATCGAACGGCTCGTCGTAGGGTGGGTTAGACGCGCAAATCGGACGACCCTTCCGTTCGCGTGGTGCGTAGGCGCGGCGTAACCCACCGAACAGCAATCCGGAAATCCACGATTCACGCAAGGGTCGCCTGCAGGCTGAACCACACGGCCAGGCTCAACGAGCCCAGGCCGAGTCCGGCCGCGGCCAGTCGGCGGCCATGCAGCCGCGTCCACATCAGCACGCCGGTGAGGCTGAGCACCACCAGGGAGCCGGCCAGGGTATCGGCCAGCAGTATCCAGCCGGTGCCGACCCCCACGCCTTTGTGCAGATTGGTCAAAAAGGCGAAAGCGTTCGCCTCTCCCTGCTTCACCGTCACATAGGCGTTGCCCTGCCAGTATTCGGCCTGCAAAAAGCGCTGGGGATTGCGCACGGATATCTGCCAGCGCGCTGGCTGCTGTACGGCAACGCCATTCCAGCTCACCGGCTTGGGTGGCTCCTGCTGGATGCGTGCCTTGCTGAAGGCCACGCCCAGGGTTTGTTCCAGCCAGGCGGCCAGAGCCCTGGCATCGGCTGGGTAAGGTTCAGTGAGGGGCAGTTGGACCTCCTTCTGTTCCACGCGGAGCGCGGGGATTTTCATCACCTCCCGGTGGTTAAGCAAAATGCCGGTGGTGCCGAACAGCAGGCCCAGGGCCGCGCCCCACAAGCCCAGCCAGGCGTGGGTGCGGCGCAGCCATTTGAGAAAGCTCCCGCGCGCCAAGCGGCGGGGAAGGAAGAGATAGCCGCCGGACGGTCTGGCGGGCGGTGGGTCGGCAAAATTTGGACGGCTCATGGTTTCCTCTGTGGGTGTGGTTATCGGTGGGTTACGACGCGCCCCGGATCAAACTGACCGGGAGGGCCGTGGTGTTTGCGCGCCTAACCCACCCTACGGTCAATACTTGATGTTGATGGAGGCCTGGGCCGAGATCGGCACGCCCGGCAGAGCGGAACGGGTCTGGCCGGATTCGTAGTATTCCTTGTCGGTGAGGTTGAACACGTTCACCTGCACGTCGTAATGTGGCTGGTGATAGGCGATGACCGCATCCAGGCGAGCGTAACCGGGCAGGGTCACCTCGTTGACGTTGTCGGTGTAGCGCTTGGAGGCGTAGAACACGCCGCCGCCGACCTCCCATTCCTTGGTGATGTGGTAGCTGGTCCAGACCACGCCGCTGTGCTCCGGCACGTTGACCGGCACCTTGCCTTGCAGCGATTTCACCCGTCCGCTGACGCCGCCGGTGGCCGTGGTGTTCGACTCCGTGACCTCGGCGTCCAGATAGGCGTAGGTGGCGGACAAGTCCCAGTCGGGCAGGATCTCGCCGGCCAGGCCCAGTTCGAAGCCGTCGGTACGCTGTTCGCCGGCCAGGATGTTGCGGGTCGGGTCGTTCGGATCGGTGGTGCGCGCATTGGTCTTTTCCAGGCGGAACAAGGCGCCGGTGGCCGACAGACGGCCATCGAACAGATCCAGCTTGGCGCCCACTTCCAGGTTCTGGTTCTGCTCCGGGCCGATGTTGCTGGTGGTGGTGCTGAGGCTGTAAGCCTCGGCGGACGGGTTGAACGAGGTGCCGTAGCTGAAGTAATAGGACTGCCACTTGACCGGCTGCCAGACCAGGCCGGCGCGCGGGTTCCATTGCCGGTCGGTGCGGGCGAAATTGCCCGCATTGCTGAGACGGTCTTCCTGCTTGGCCTCGAACACGTCGTAGCGCGCACCGCCCAAGAGCTTCCATTCCGGCGTCAGCTCGATCTGGTCCATCAGGTAGCCGGCATAGGTCTGGGAGGTGGTCAGGCGGTTGGTCGCCAGGGTGCCGGTGAAATTGTTGGCCCGGCCGGCGCCGACCGTGGGCGTGAGCACCGGATCGAAGACCGAAACCGCCCGCGCGCCGGTCGAGTCCTTGGACAGGAAGCTGTAATCCTCGTCGCCGAACTCCATGCCGAACACCAGGGTGTTGTTCAGGCCAAACACCGGCTGCTTGACGATGAAGTCGGTCTGGTTGAACAGGCTTTGCTGGGTGTTCAGACGCAAGGCCTGGGTGCGCGCGACGGTGGAGGCCAGGCCCCGGTCGGTGACCGCGCCCAGCAGCAGGGTGCGGTAGTGGCGCTCGTAATCGCCGTAGCGGACCGTGTGCTTGAAGGAGATCTCGTCCGTGAAGCGGTGGCTGAAGATCGCCGTCGCCACGTTGACGTCGGTGTTCATCAACCGGTCGTCTTCCCAGCCGTAGAAGGTGTCGATGGCCACGTTGGCCGGCTTGCCGTGGTACATGGGCAGGCCGTAGTCGAATACCCCTTCTTCCTCCTGGTGCAGCAGATGCAGGGTCACGTTGGTGTCGGGCGAAAAATCCCACTTGAACGAAGGCGCCACGCCCCGGCGGTTGGTGTAGTTCTCCTGGCGGAAGGAACCGGCGTCCTGGTAGAGCGCGTTCAGGCGTACCGCCATCTGGTCGTTTATCGCCGTGCCCAAATCCACCGTGGCGCGCTTGAAGTCGAAGGAGCCGTAGGTGAACTGGCCGGAGGCCAGGGTTTCGCGCAAGGGCTTCTTGGCGATCTGGTTGATGGCACCGCCGGTGGCGCCGCGGCCGAACAGCACGGAGGAGGCGCCTTTCAGCACTTCGGCCCGTTCCAGGAAAAAGGTGTCGCGGGCGTACTGGCCGTTCTCCTTGGCGCCGTCCAGATAGGTGTCGGAGTTGGCGCTGAAGCCGCGCAGGGTGATGGAATCGCCGGTGCGCCCGCCCTCGCCGGCGGCGATGGTGAGGCCGCTGACGTTCTTGAGCGCGTCGCGCAGGCTGAAGGCCTTCTGCGATTCGATCAGTTCCTTCTTCACCACGCCGATGGATTGCGGGATGTCCTTGATCGGCGCCTCGAACTTGCTGCCGGTGGTGGCGGTGTCGGCCTTGTAACGAGCTGCTTCGCGTGCGGCTTTGACCTTGACCTGCGGCAAGGTCACTTCGTCTTCCTTCGGCGGCTGCTCCGGCAGCGGTTCCGCAGCCAGGGCGGCGCCGGTCAGCATGGCGCCGAGCGGCAGCAGGGTTCCGAACCGCCGCAACGGGCGGTGTTTGATCTTCTCTATCATGGGTAGTCTCCCGTCTTGTGGATTTAACGAGCGGGCTACCTGGCGAAAATCGGCTGGGTGGCGTTTTGGGGTTTGCGTTACGAATCGGCCGGGTCGTGCAGCCGGCGTGGCCGCCGGTGGGCGTTATCTGACGATCTCGCTCGCCGGTCGGCTGGCTTCCCTCCATCTAGTCGGGCTATGGCACCGGCATCAGAAACTCACCCGTACACCGGCGTTGGCGGCGATGGGTGAGCCGGGCATGATGTTGGTGTTGCTGTGCGCCGACGACACGTATTCCTTGTCGAACAGGTTTTCCACGTTGACCTGCACCTGAACGTGGTCGTTGACCTTGTAGTAAACCGCCGCGTCGAAGCGGAGGAAGCCCGGCAGGGTGACCAGATTGTCGGTGGCGGCGTACATCGCGCTGCGGTAGACCGCGCCCAGGCCGGCGCCCCAGTTCGGCGTGAAGTCGTAGCGGTTCCAGAACGAGACGGTGTGTTCCGGCACCTGGGCGACTTTGGCGCCTTTCGGGGCGCTGGCCGACAGGCTTTCGGTGATCTCGGCGTCCTGGTAGGCGTAGCCGCCGATGACGCGCCATGCGTCGGTGATGTTGCCGCTCACGCCCAGCTCGATTCCGCGGGTGCGCTGGCCGTCGACCAGGAAGGAGATCGCCGGATTGTTGGGGTCGGTGGCCAGGGCGTTGTGGCGGTCCAGCTGATAGAAGGCCAGGGTCGCCGACAGGTCGGGGCGGATGTCCCATTTGGCGCCGACTTCGTAGTTCTTGAACTGTTCCGGCTGCAGGGTCTGGTTGGTGACCGTCAAGGAACCCAACTGGTCGCCGGCCCGCGGGACGTAGGCGATGCTGTAGTTGGCGTACAGGGATACATCGTCGAGCGGCTTGAAGATCAGGCCGCCGCGCGGCGACAGCAAATCGTCGCCGGAGAACAGCGTCTGGCCGTTGCGGTTGTTGCGGAAATCGACCTCGAAACGCTCGTAGCGCACCCCGCCGACCAGTTGCCAATACTTGCCGAGTTCGATCTGGTCCTGGAAATAGCCGGCGGCGATGGTCGTCAGGCTGTGCCGGTCGGCGTCCGAGGCGGCTTGGCGGAAGCTGATTGGGCCGGTGTAGCGCGGGTCGGCCAGGGAGACGCTGACCGAGGTGGCGTTGGGGCCGACCGCCGTGAAATACCCGGTCCGGCGTAAATTATCGGTTATCTGGTGGCCGAATTCGGCGCCGGCCAGGAGGGTGTGTTTGAGCGGCCCGGTGTCCAGCGCATAGGTCAGGTCGGTCTGGTTGAAGAAGTTTTCGCGTTGGGTGGCGTCGTTGTAGGCCGAGATCGATACCCGGGTGCCGGCGGCGTTGACCGCTCCCGGAAAGATGTTCTGATAGAACTTGTCGTAGCTCGCGTAGCGGGTGCGGTTGCGGAATTTGAAGCCGCCGCCGAAGTCGTGGTCGATCACGGCGTTGAAGGCGTCAACCTTGGCCCAGGTCGGGCTGCGCTCCGGATCGCCGAAAAAGGTGGAGACATTGGCCTTCAGGTCCACCGGGCGCCCGCGGAAAGACGAGATGCCGCGGTCCGCCACCCGGTCGTCTTCGAAGTGTTCGTAGCCCACGGTCACCTTGGTCTGCTCGCCGGCACGCCAGGAAGCGGTCGGATTGACGCCCCAGCGTTCGGCATGGAAGCCTTCGCGGTAGCTGCGCGAGCTTTCCCACATACTGGTCAGGCGTACGGCGAAGTCGTCGTTGATGGCCTGGCCGAAGTCGCCGGACAGGCGGAACTTGTCCCAGGAGCCGATTTGCAGGTTCGCCTCGCGCGGGTTGTCCCAGTTCGCCTGCTTGGTGGCCCGGTTGATCAGGCCGCCCGAGCTGCCGCGGCCGAAGATCATGGCGTTCGGGCCTTTCAACACCTCCACCCGGTCGATGTTGTAAAGATCCCGGAAATACTGCACGTCGTCGCGTATGCCGTCGACGTACATGTCGCCGGTCGACGCGTTGCCGCGGAAGATCGGCGCGTCGCGGTTGCCCTCGCCCTGCGACATGACGACACCGGGTACGTAGCGCACCGTGTCGGCGATGCTCTGCATGGCCTGGTCCTTGATCAGTTCCTGGGTGATGACGGTGATGGACTGCGGGGTGTCGATCAAGGGGGTGTCGGTCTTGGTCGCCGTGCTGCTGCGCTTGGCGACGTAGCCCCGGGTGTCGCCTTCCGACTTGACGCGCTGGCCGACCACATTGACCGGGGCCAGTGTGGTGAGGTCTTCGTCGGCGGCGAGGGCGGCGGTGGACATGCCGCTCAACGCGGCGCCGAGCGGCAACAGGGGGCCGAGCCGCCGCAGCGGGCGGTGTGGGGGTTTCGTGGTCATGACGGGTCTCCGGTCTATTGGTAAGGATCAGGCGGCCTGGCGGATAGCGGCTGGGTGGCGGCCGGATGGGTTAGGGGCGGGCCTCGCGCGGGTCGGATACGAAGCCGATGCGCGTTACGCCGGCGCTGGCCGCATCGGCCAACACTTCGGCGAGGATCTGGTAGGCGGTGGCCTTGTCCGCGCGCAGATGCAGTTCGGGCTGCGGCTGTTTCAGCGCGGCCTCGGCCAAACGGGTCTTCAGCGCGGCGCGGTCGAGCCCCTCGCCGTTCCAGAAGAACCGGCCCGCATCATCGATGGCGAGTTCGACGTGGTCGGTCTCCTCGCTCGCCGGATGGCTGCTGGCCTTGGGCAGGTCGATCTTGACCTGGTGGCTGAGCAGCGGGGCGGTGATCATGAAGATGATCAGCAGCACCAGCATGACGTCGATCAGCGGCACCATGTTGATCTCGTTCATCGGCCGGGTGCCGCCGTGCGCGGGGTTGAAGCTGCCGAAGGCCATCACACACCTCCCGCGAAGCTTTGCGGCAGGGCTTCCTTCGGTTCGCCGGAGGCGCCGGCGAAATGGGCGCCGGTGGTGAGGAAGGCGAACAAGTCGTGGGCGAACGCATCGAGCCGAGCAAGCACTAGCCGGTTGGATCGCCCAAAGGCGTTGTAGGCCAGCACGGCGGGGATGGCCACGGCCAGGCCGGCTCCGGTCATGATGAGCGCCTCGCCGACGGGACCGGCGATCTTGTCCAGGCCACTGTCGCCGCTCATGCCTATGCTGATCAAGGCGTGGTAGACGCCCCAGACCGTGCCGAACAGGCCGATGAAGGGCGCGGTGCTGCCGATGGAGGCAAGCAGGGTGAAGCCCCATTCCAGCCGCGCCGTCTCCTCGTCGATCACCCGGCGCATGGCGCGGGTGAGAAAGTCCGCCGCCGTGCCCGCTTCGTTCAGCCGGTTGGCCCCGTGCCGGGCGTGATGGCGGGAAGACGCCAGGGCGTGATAGGCCAAATGGGAAAAGGGTTCGTCGGGATGGTGCTCTTCCAGCTGCAACTCGACGGCGGCCAGCGAGGAGGCGTTCCAGAAGTTCGCCAGGAAGCGCGCGGTGCGCCGCTTGGCGATCAGGCCCTGGAGGCTTTTCACCACGATGAAGTACCAGCTGGCGACCGACATGGCGAGCAGGATGGCGAAGATGCCCTTGCCCACCGCGTCGCTCTGCGCGAGGAAGTGGCTGATGCCCAGGTTGGCTGTGGTTTCCATGAGACTTACCCTTCGAGTGAGAAAGAAATCGGTACCAGGACCCAGGCCGAAACGGCCTGATCGCCCTGGCGGGCCGGCACGAAGCGCCAGCGCTTGACGGTGTCGCGGGCGGACTCGTCCAGCCGCTCGTGCCCGCTGGATTTGCGCAGCTCCACGCGCTCGGCCGCGCCGCTCGCATCGACCAGCACACACAGGACGACCACGCCCTGCTCGCTCTGGCTGCGGGATGCCGACGGATAGGCCGGCGCGGGATTGTTCAGATAGTCCGCATTGAACTTGGGTGGGCTGACCGGGGCGGGTGCCGGAGCCGGCTGAGCGGGGGCCGCTTGGACCGGCGGGGCTGCGGGCGCCGGTTCGGCAGGAGGACGGGGCGTCTCGGCCACGGCCGGAGCCGCGGCTGCGGGCTGCTCGGCCGGGCGGGAAATCACCGGCGGGCGCGGAGCCGGGCGCTCGACCCGTTTGGGCTTGGGCTTGGGCGGTTCGACCTTGGGCTTGGCCGTGGCTGGAGGTTGGGGAGCCGGCGGAGGCGGCTGCACCGTCGGCGGTGCGGGAGGGGCGATCAGTTCGACCATGACCGGTGCGGGCGGGGTTCTCGCCGGAGCCGCTTCCTGTCTATCCCCCTCGAACACCCACGCGGCCGCCGCGGCATGCAACAGAACCGCCGCAAGCAGGCACGCGGTTCGGGCCGGAGCGCTCTCGGCTCCGCTGGGGGGAGTGTATGTGCCCTGTGTATAGACTGCTGCCAGCATGATGCCGCCTCTCGATGAGTCGAATAAACAGACCTTATCGTTGGCTGGCTACCTGGCCGTCGGGCGGGGTGGCTGGCTGGTGTTGGCCCGCACTCGGCGGGCGGATGCTATTTCGTCAAAATCAGTTTGTCGTTGCTGGTGATGCGCAAGCGGTATTCGCTGCCGCCATGTTCGATCACCAGTTCGCGCTCCACCCCGAGCAGTTCGGAACTGCTGATGCGGCGTCTCTGTTTGCGAACACCGGCCTCGCTTTCCGAAACGGGCGGAGCGGCGATGGGATAAGAGGTGTTTTTATTCATGACGGCTTAATGATAATTATTCTTGTTACTGTCGTCAACGGCCGTGTTCGGTTGTGCCTGAGGCCGCACGCCGAGCTCGCTCGCGAATTGCGGGGACAGCCTGCACGGATGGCGGTCTTCCTGAGGTAGCGTGGGATGAGCTTGGCGGAGTCGGCAGACGAGCTTATGCCGGGAATCGGAGGTGTAGGTCTAGAAGACCGCATGCTCCGATCCAAAGGGGAACGATGCGCGGATGTCGGTGCGATGCGTTCGGCTCGGCGGTTGGCCAGGCTTGCGGCGGTGCGCTTCAGCTCCAGTCGATGGGATCGATGTCCACCGACCAGCGCACGCGTCTATGCTCGGGGACGGCCGGCAATCGCTGCAGGATATCGTCGATGAGCGTGTGGAGCGGCGCGCGCTGCTCGCATTGCATCAGGTATTGCCAACGCCAGCGGCCTGCCTGTCGCGTCAACGGGGCGGGGGCCGGGCCGAGGCCGGTCACGCCGCGGCCAGTCCATTCCTTGACGCGTTCCAGCAGCAGGCGGGGCGTTTCGGCATCGCCGCCTTCGGCTCGCCAGAGCGCCTGGTAGGAATAGGGCGGCAGGGCCGCGGCGCGGCGTTCCTGCAGTGCGGCTTCGGCGTAGGCCGGATAGCCGGCGCGCAGCAAGTCCTGCAACAGGGGATGGTCGGGGTGGCGGGTCTGCAGGACGACCAGGCCCGGCTGGCTCTCGCGCCCGGCGCGTCCGGCCACCTGCATGATGAGCTGGGCGGTGTGCTCGCCGGCGCGGAAGTCCTGGCTGTAAAAACCTGTATCCACATCCAGGATGCCGACGAGGGTGACCTTGGGGAAATGATGCCCCTTGGCCAGCATTTGGGTGCCCAGCAGGATGTCGATTTCGCCGTTTCGCGCGTCTTCCAGCAGCCTATCCAGGCTACCCTTGCGGCGCGTGCTGTCCCGATCGATGCGCGCAACGCGCGCATGCGGGAGCAGCGTGGACAGGGCCATCTCCACCCGCTCGGTGCCCAGTCCGAGCGGACGCAGGTCGGCGGTTCGACAACTCGGGCAGCGCTCCGGCACCGGGTGCTCGTGGCCGCAGTGATGGCAGCGCAAGCGCCGGTCGCGTGCGTGAATCACCATATGTGCATCGCAACGCCGGCATTCGGCGACCCAGCCGCAGGCGTGACAGATGAGGGTCGGGGCGTATCCGCGGCGGTTGAGAAACAACAGGGCCTGTTCCCCGCGGGCCAATGCGTCGCCGAGCTGGGCAACGAGCGGGGAGGACAGTCCTTCGTTCAGGCGCTGCCCGCGGATGTCTATGACCCGGAACTTGGGCGGACGCGCGGCACCCACGCGCTCGGGCAAATGCAGGGCCCAGTAGCGGCCACGCTGGACGTTGCCCAAACTTTCCAGGCATGGCGTTGCCGATCCCAGCAGAACGGGGATGTTCAGGCGGCGCGCGCGCACCACGGCCAGATCGCGGGCGGAGAAGCGGAATCCCTCCTGCTGTTTGAAAGAAGTGTCGTGCTCTTCGTCCAGCACGATCAAGCCCGGCCGCCTGAGCGGGGTGAACACCGCCGAGCGCGTGCCCAGCATCACCGAGGCTACTCCACGCTGCATGGCCAGCCACGCGCGCAGCCTTTCACTCTCGCTGAGGCCCGAATGGAACACGACCACCCGTTCGGCGAATCGGGTCCGAAATCCCGCTTCCAGTTGGGGCGTCAGGCTGATCTCCGGCAACAGGATCAGGGCCTGCTCACCGCGAGCCAAGACGGCTTGCACCGCTTGCAGATAAACCTCGGTTTTGCCGCTGCCTGTTACCCCGTCCAGCAGAAAGGCCCCGTAGCGGCCCAGTGATAGTGTCAGCCGGTCCAGGGCCTGCGTTTGCGCGTCGTTGAGCGCGAGCGCCGGCGCCAGGTGTTCGGTGGAGGGCGGTAAGTCGGTCGGTGCATCCCGGAAACAAGCCCAGCCGCGCTCGATCAGGGCCTGCGCCGGCGGGCGCCAGGCCCACTCCTGGGTGGCCAGCTCATCGACCGGAACGCCGGTAGGCCGCTCGCCCAGCCATTGGAACAGCAAGGCCTGGCGGCGCGCGCGCGCGAGCGCCTTGCCATCCGCTGATTTGCCGGCTTCGGTCAGGCAGAGAACCTGAGCCGCTTCGATGCGCGCCGGCCGTCCTTGTCGCAGCAGAATGGGAAAAGCGGTGGCGAACACCTCGCCGACGGGATGGTGATAATACGCGCTGGCCCAGCGCAGGACGGAGACGTCGGCCGGCGCGAGCAGGGAGCATTCGTCCAGCACGCTGGATACCGGCTTGAGGCGTTTGGGGTCGACGCTGGTTTGGTCTTCGATGCCGAGCAGGAAGCCGACGCACAGGCGCCGGCCGAAAGGCACCAGCAGGCGCATGCCGGGCTGGAGCCGCTCCATGGGGAAGTCCGCCGGCGGCAGATAATCATAGGTTTGCCGCAGCGGAACCTGGGCGGCCACCTTGAGCACCCGGGTCATCGAGGCCAAATCACTCGATGCGGAAGGATGCTCACCTAGCCCGCAAGGTCGAGCGAGGCGGCGACTTCATTTGCCCAGGCGACGGATTCCCGGTAGGCCCGTCCTATCTCGGTTACCGGAAGCTCGGAAAATCGCAGCGTATCCAGGCTCCAATGTTCATAATCGATGACGCAGTTCAGCGCTTCGCCCAGCACGCCCTCGCGATTAACCAGTGCCCGCGCGACCGCATCGGCCAGCGGCAAGTCCTCGATGATTTCATCCAGCGGCGCGCCCAACATATGATCGAGCATGGACATCAGGCCCGTCAGAAAGAATTCATCGCTGCTCCCACGGTGCGCGGCGACCGCGAGTCGTTCGCACATCTTGGCGCGGCTCAGCGAAACCACGATGATTTCCTTCGACTCTGCGGGAAAACTGACCAGGGCGAGCAGACTGGCCCAGCGCTTGGTCTCATTGAGGCCCAGCATCACGATGGCATGGCGGATCGTTTCGATTTTTTTCCGCAGTCCGAATGCCGCCGAGGTATTGAGGTAGCGGAGCAATTTATAACTCAGGCGCGCGTCGGTCGAAATGATCTGCGCCAGTTCGCCGACATCCACGTCGGCACGATTGATTTCAGCCAACAGGCGGACCACCGCGTGGTGCCCGTGATGGGTCTTTTTCCCCTGGACCACGTGCGGGCGGCTGAACAAGTAACCCTGAAAATAGTCGCAGCCCATCGTGCGATACTCGATGTACTGCTCGTGGGTTTCGACCTTTTCGGCCAGGAATTTAACCGAAAACCGGCCCAGCAATTCCATGTACTTCCGGCCGGTCTCGGGGCTCATGTTCAATATGTCCAGCTTGACGATATGGGCCAGTTTGATCACCGGCAGCCAGGGGTCGGAAAGGACGAAGTCGTCCAGTGCAATCGTATAGCCGTCACGGGCCAAGGCTTGTACCGCGCCGATCAAGGCATCGTCGATCGCCACGCTCTCAAGGATTTCGATCACCACCTTGTCCTTGGGCAACAGATGGGCCGTGCCGTTCAGCAGGTTCTCGCGGGTGAAGTTGATGAAGGCGCGGTGCGGACCAACGACCTTGTTCAGCCCTTCCTCGAGCAAGCTGTTGACGATGACTTCGTTGCTGGCGTCGGTCGCTTCGGTTTCCTGTGGCCCGCGTCCCTGGGCATCACGAAACAGCAGTTCATAGGCGAAAATGTCGAGATTGCGATCGAAGATTTGCTGGCGACCGATCAGAAATTCTTGCATTCAATATCCGTTAACCCATGCTTGGGTTGGGCAAATGTCGCGGCCGGTGAGGATAATACGATATCCAATCCCGAATTCCATGTCTCGCCCGTGCTGGCCACGACGAGATTGCGCGCGAGTAAGCAAAAATGCAGAACATTCATGTAGCCCTACCGGGTGCCGTCGAGTCCCCTGCGTCGTGTCGTCCGCACGAATTGGTCGAGTTGATCCGATTGGATCCGGCGTTGCGTCTCGATGTGCGTTACGCGACGGCCGAGAATTTCATCGGACGTGCCGTTTATCCCGAGGCGCGAGTATTGTTGCAACGCCCCGGCGCCGAAGCGCTGGTTCGTATCAACCGCCGTCTTAAGGGCCTGGGTTATGGACTTTTGATTTTTGACGGTTACCGGCCCTGGTCGATTACCCAACTGTTTTGGGAACTGGTCTCCGAGAAGCAACGACCCTATGTCGCCGATCCCGCCGAAGGCTCGCGTCATAATCGGGGCTGCGCCGTCGACCTGACACTATACGACCTGATGACCGGTCGAGAGGTGACCATGCCCAGCGCGTACGACGAAATGAACGAGCGGGCCCATCCGGACTATGCCGGCGGCGACCCCGAACCTCGCCGCATGCGAGAGCTGCTGCGCACCGCCATGGAAGCGGACGGCTTCACCGTATACCCGACGGAATGGTGGCATTTCGATTACAAGGACTGGCGCGAATACGCCCTGCTGGATCTGCCGTTTCACGCGATAGTTTGAAGCCAGTTGTCGCGCATCGTAGGTATGGCGCGCGCGTTGGAGGGCGAAATTATCCAAAAGTGAACTATTTCACATCGAATACGGCATTATCTAACTTACAAGCGCCCCGGATTTTGTCAGACTTACACCCGTCGCCAAAATCGGATACGGATTTCAAGGAAATTGCACAGGAAAGTGACCAGGGACGGAAGGAGTAATGCCAACCAAGCAGGCGACAACCCCCGGCAGGGATGCACGGGGGTTTTTTATGCCCGGAAGATTGTGTAGCGCCGGACTCGGGGATCGGTGTATGGAGGTCCGTGGTCCCACAGCTCATTTCATGAGGCGTGGTCCGCGAGAAAGTCGCGGATGTCTGCGCGCGTCGAGACCTTCAGGCGGCGCTTCAACTGTTGCCTGAGCTGTTCCAGGATAGCCTTGGTTCGCGCCGAACCGTAGGGTTCCCGTTCGACCCAAACTTCCAGAGTCATTAGCGCATGCGTGCGCACTTGCCCGCTGGGATCGGCGCTGGCGGCGACGACCGCCGATACGGTCGATTTGCCGGGTTTGCTCACCGAAGACAAGGCCTCCGCCGCCGCTGAACGCACACTTTCATCGCGGTCGGTCTGCAGCGCGCGCAGTAGGATCCCTTCCGATTCCTTGTTCGGATAAGCGGCCAGTTGTTGTAGGGCACCGACACGCATTTCGGCGTCCGGACTCTGCAATTCCTTGCCGGCCAGATTTATTTGTTCGGTGACGATGGGGCCGGAAATTTCCCCGGCTTCGCCGTTGGCTTGTCCGGAGGCGCTCGAAAAGCCGGCCGCCAGAGCTTGTAGCCTTTCGGTCGGTGCACGGGGCGCCGGTGCGACGGGACGCGCATCGGTGACCGGCGGTCGGATGGGATGTGGTGGCGCCGAACGCGCCGAGAAATAAAGGACTGTGGCGGTTGCCACGACGCCCGATGCCAAGAGAAGACGACGGCTGAATGCGCTCACGCCATACCCGGAACAAAAAAGCGGGCGATGTACGCCCGCTCGTTGGAGACTGTAACTACGGAATTACGGAGCCTGCAGGATACCGACGTTGGTGCCGACCTTGGTGTTCGGAGCGGCCGGGTGGGACCAGGCATTCCAGTAGTCGGCGGAGCCGCTTTCGAGGATCAGCTCGTCGCCCTTGGCGGCGCCGGCGATCGGCGTCTGTGCGACACCGGCTACATCGACGTTGAAGGTCGTGATGCCGACGGTACCTGCGGCAGGATGTTTGCCCAGAGCTTCACGCACACGCCATGCGAAAGCGTGATCCGCGACGGAAGTATCGCCGGATACGCCGATCGCGCCGACCTTCGTGCCGCCGGCATAGAGCGCCAGGCCGCCACCGAAGACGTTGACGCCGCCGATGCGACGGCCTTTCAGCGGATCTTCCGCGGTGCCATATTTCTTGGGATTGCCGGCATAGGCGGTGCTGGCGTCGACCGGGTTGCTGTGCTGCAGACCGAACAGGCTGCCACCCGGCTGGGTGGCCTTATACAGATTCGCGGTGGAGATGACATAGCCGTTGAGGCTGAATGCGTTGGCGGTGTTGGCCTTCTGCGCGGAGATGACGCGGCTGCCCAGCCATTCGCTGTTGCTGGCGTTTTCACCGGTTGCGCCGTTGGTCACCACTTCGATCACTTTTCCCGTGTTGTCCACCAGGGTGACCCAAAACTTCAGCGGATAGCCGCCGTCCAGGTCGTCGGTGGTGGCTTGATTTACCGCAGCGACGAGTTGATCACGGCTGATGCCCGTGTTGTTGGTCGCGCCGCCGGCATCCGCCGAAACGGTTTGGGCACCGAAGGCCAAAGCCAGGGTGCTGATGAACAGGGAAATAGTGTTTCTAAGCTTCATAAAAGTCCCTCTAGTACAGGTTGTTAGCAAGCATGAACTCAACAGCCGGTCGGCCGTGAAGCGCCGGAAACCGTCCGATTGCGAGGTCTCTGCGCGAGTAAGGATTGTTGTTATACGCGGCGCCGAAGTCAATAAACTTTTCCCGCCAATTTTGTGAACTGCATCACAAAGCAGCCGGACGGGAGGCCCGTCCGGCTGGCTTCCGCGACGAGTCGACGATCACTCCGCGCTCGACGCCCGTCCCGCCCTCTTGCGCTCGTGCTCCAGCAACAGTTTCTTGCGGATGCGCACGGTCTGCGGGGTGACCTCCACCAGCTCGTCGTCGTCGATGAATTCCAGGGCCTGTTCCAGGCTCATCTTGATCGGCGGAGTCAGCAGGATGTTTTCGTCCGAACCGGCCGCGCGGATGTTGGTGAGCTGCTTGGCTTTGGTCGGGTTGACCACCAGATCGTTGTCGCGCGAATGGATGCCGATGACCATGCCTTCATACACTTCCGTGCCGTGTTCGATGAACAGCCGGCCGCGCTCCTGCAGGTTGAACAGCGCGTAGCCCAAGGCCTTGCCTGCCACCATCGAAACCAGCACGCCGTTGATGCGCTGGCCGATGTTGCCCTTCTTGAGCGGGCCGTAGTGGTCGAACACGTGATAGAGCAGACCGGTGCCGGAAGTGGCGGTCATGAACTCGGTCTGAAAGCCGATCAGGCCGCGCGAAGGCATCATGTATTCCAGGCGCACGCGGCCCTGGCCGTCCGGCACCATGTTGAGCAGATCGCCCTTGCGCTCGCCCAGCTTCTCCATCACTGCGCCCTGGTTGGTCTCCTCGACTTCGATGGTGACGTATTCGTAAGGCTCGCTCGGCTCGCCGTCGATTTCCTTGACGATGACTTCCGGGCGCGAGACGCCCAGTTCGTAACCTTCGCGGCGCATGTTTTCGATCAGGATGGACAGGTGCAGCTCGCCGCGGCCGGAAACCTTGAATTTATCCGGGTCGGCGGTGTCCTCGACGCGCAGCGCCACGTTGTGCAACAGTTCGCGCTGCAAGCGCTCGCGGATTTGGCGCGAGGTGACGAACTTGCCTTCCTTGCCGGCGAAGGGTGAGTTGTTGACCTGGAAGGTCATGCTCACGGTCGGCTCGTCCACGGTCAGCGGTGGCAGCGCTTCGACGTTGTCCGGCGAACACAGGGTGTCGGAGATCTCCAGGGTGTCGATGCCGGTGAAGGCGATGATGTCGCCGGCGTCGGCTTGCGGCACTTCCACGCGCTCCAGACCCTTGAAGCCGAAGACCTGCAGCACGCGGGCGTTGCGCGTCTTGCCGTCGCGGCTGACGACCACGACCTGAGTGTTGGTCTTGACCGAACCGCGCTGTATGCGGCCGATGCCGATGACGCCGACATAGGAGTTGTAGTCGAGCTGCGAGATCTGCAACTGGAAGCCGCCTTCACGGTCGACCTTGGGCGGGTGCACCTTGTCCACGATGGTCTGGAACAGATAGTCCATGTTGCCTTCGCGGATGTCCGGGTTGTCCCCGGCGTAGCCGTTCAGCGCCGATGCATAAACGACGGGGAAGTCGAGCTGCGCTTCGGTGGCGCCCAGACGGTCGAACAGATCGAAGGTCTGGTCCAGGACCCAATCGGCGCGCGCGCCGGGGCGGTCGATCTTGTTGATGACCACGATGGGGTGCAGGCCCATGGCGAAGGCTTTCTGGGTCACGAAGCGGGTCTGCGGCATGGGGCCGTCGACCGCGTCGACCAGCAGCAGCACCGAGTCGACCATGGACAACACGCGCTCCACTTCGCCGCCGAAGTCGGCGTGGCCGGGGGTGTCGACGATGTTGATGTGGTAGTCGTTCCAGTCGATGGCGGTGTTCTTCGCCAGGATGGTGATGCCGCGCTCCTTTTCCAGCGCGTTGGAGTCCATCACGCGCTCTTCCACCTTTTCGTGGGCGGCGAAAGTGCCGGACTGCTGGAGCAGCTTGTCGACGAGGGTGGTTTTGCCATGGTCGACGTGCGCGATGATGGCGATGTTTCTAAGCTTTTCTATCATAAAACCTTGTTGAGCGGCGGGAGAGCCGAGATGTAGTGAGTGCGCCAGTCCGGGCGGGTAAGAGCAAGCCTGCGCAAAAAGCAAGCATTGTACCGGTTAGCACCCAAATTTGGCCAACTAAAGTGCAGGGTTTTTGCGTCCGGGCAAGGATACCGTGTCCATATGACAGCTTGCTTGAAAAGGGGGGGCGGCAGCCCCACTAATGCGCCATCCACTCAACATTGCAGGTGAACGATCATGCGCATGGACAAACTGACCAGCAAATTCCAGATGGCTTTGGCCGACGCGCAAAGCCTGGCGCTGGGTCACGACCACCAATTCATCGAACCGGTGCACGTGCTCGCCACCCTCATCGACCAGGAAGGCGGCACGGTCAAGCCCCTGCTGGCCCAGGCCGGGGCCAACGTGCAGGCCCTGCGCCAGGCCTTGACCGACACCCTCAAGCGCATGCCCAAGGTGGAAGGCAGCGGCGGCGACGTGCAGATCTCCAACGAATTGTCCCGGCTGCTCAACCTGACCGACAAGCTGGCCCAGAAACGCGGAGACCAGTACATCAGCAGCGAATTGTTCGTGCTGGCCGCCGTATTGGATAAAGGCTCGCTGAGCGAGCTGCTGCGCAAACATGGGCTCACCCAGGCAGTGCTGGAGAAGGCCGTCGATTCGCTGCGCGGCGGGCAGGCGGTGAACGACCCCAATGCCGAGGAACAGCGCCAGGCCCTGAGCAAATACACCATCGATCTGACCGAGCGGGCCGAGCAGGGCAAGCTGGACCCGGTGATCGGCCGCGACGACGAAATCCGCCGCACCATCCAGGTGTTGCAGCGGCGCACCAAGAACAATCCCGTGCTGATCGGCGAACCGGGCGTGGGCAAGACCGCCATCGTCGAAGGACTGGCCCAGCGCATCGTCAACGGCGAAGTACCGGAGGGCATCAAGGGCAAGCGCTTGCTGGCCCTGGACATGGCCGCCCTGATCGCCGGCGCCAAGTTCCGCGGCGAATTCGAGGAGCGCTTGAAAGCCGTGCTCAACGACATCGGCAAGCAGGAAGGCAAGATCATCTTATTTATAGATGAGCTGCACACCATGGTCGGTGCAGGCAAGGCCGAGGGCGCCATGGACGCCGGCAACATGCTCAAGCCCGCCCTGGCGCGCGGCGAGCTGCATTGCGTCGGCGCGACCACGCTGGACGAATACCGCCAGTACATCGAGAAGGACGCCGCGCTGGAACGCCGCTTCCAGAAGGTGCTGGTCGACGAACCCAACGTCGAGGACACCATCGCCATCCTGCGCGGCTTGAAGGAAAAGTACGAAGTGCATCACGGCGTGACCATCACCGACCCGGCCATCGTCGCGGCGGCGGTGTTGTCGCATCGTTACATCACCGATCGCAACCTGCCGGATAAAGCCATCGACCTGATCGACGAATCGGCCAGCCGCATCCGCATGGAGATCGATTCCAAGCCGGAAGAGATGGATCGGCTGGAACGCCGGCTGATCCAGTTCAAGATCGAGCGAGAAGCCCTCAAGAAGGAAACCGACGAGGCCTCGCGCAAGCGCCTGGAAGCCTTGCAGGAAAATATCGACGAACTCGAAAGAGACTTTGCCGATCTGGACGAAATCTGGAGGGCGGAAAAGGCCTCGCTGCAAGGCACGGCCAGCATCAAGGAAAAGCTGGAGAAGGTGCGGCTCGATCTGGAAACCGCCCGCCGGGCCGGCGATCTCGCGCGCATGTCGGAGCTGCAATACGGTGAGATCCCCAAGCTGGAAAAGGAGCTGGAGCAGGCCGAACATGCGGAAACCCAGGAAAAGCAGTTGCTACGCAACAAGGTCACCGAGGAGGAAATCGCCGAGGTCGTGTCCAAATGGACCGGCATCCCGGTCTCCAAAATGCTGGAAGGCGAGCGGGAAAAGCTCCTGCAGATGGAAGCCAACCTGCACAAGCGGGTGGTCGGCCAGGACGAGGCCATCAAGGCGGTGGCCGACGCCATCCGCCGCTCGCGCGCCGGACTCGCCGACCCTAACCGGCCGAACGGTTCCTTCCTGTTCCTGGGGCCGACCGGCGTGGGCAAGACCGAGTTGTGCAAGGCGCTGGCGGAGTTCCTATTCGACACCGAGGAAGCCATGGTGCGCATCGACATGTCTGAGTTCATGGAGAAGCATTCCGTGGCCCGGCTAATCGGCGCGCCGCCCGGCTATATCGGCTACGAGGAAGGCGGCCATCTCACCGAGACGGTGCGGCGCAAGCCTTATTCGGTCATCCTGCTCGACGAGGTGGAGAAAGCCCACCCGGACGTGTTCAACATCTTGTTACAGGTGCTGGACGACGGCCGTCTGACCGACGGCCACGGCCGCACGGTCGATTTCCGCAACACCGTGATCGTGATGACCTCCAACCTGGGTTCGGACCGCATCCAGGAGTTGGCCGGAGATGAACATTACGCTGCCATGAAAGCGGCGGTGATGGAAATCGTCGGCTACCACTTCCGCCCGGAATTCATCAACCGCATCGACGAAGTCGTGGTCTTCCATCCTTTGCTTAAGGAGCAGATCCGCGCCATCTCCCGCATCCAGATCGGCCTGCTGCAAAAGCGCTTACAAGACCGGGATTTCGCCCTGGAAATCAGCGAAGCAGCCCTGGACAAGCTCGGCGAAGCCGGCTTCGACCCCGTCTACGGTGCCCGCCCGCTCAAGCGCGCCATCCAGCATCAACTGGAAAACCCGCTGGCGCAAAGTATCCTCTCCGGCCGTTTCGAACCGGGCGATGTGATCCGCGTGGATGTCGCCGATGGAGCGCTGAGTTTCGGCCGAGGATAAGCCTATAAGCCATCCGGTCTTGGAGGCAGGTCTATCTTCCAAATCACCGATTTTATGACCCTCTCTCTCAGGGCAATGCCGTAAAGTTAAGAGGCACATCGTCACCCCGGCAGGGAATGCCGGGGTCCAGAGACCAAGGATGGCTGAGGCGTTTCACATCCCTGTAACCTCGATTCCGGCAGTTCCAATCGCAAGCGTCGCTTGAGTCGCGACCTTCCATGCCGGAACGACGGCTTATTAAGATGGCCCGAAAAATCCCCGGTCAGGTATTTGTGGGGGAGCTGGCTTTAGCCCGCGAAGATCGCGGCCTGAAGGCCGCTCCCACCATGACATGTGGGCCGGGTTACCATGAAAGTCGCGAAGCGAACACTTTGATCTCCCTCGCCCTTTGGGAGAAGGATGGGGTGAGGGAAACAGCTTATGGCGCGAGTGCTTTCATCGCTAGGGGTGGCGCAAGCGCCATAAACTGTTAATAAATTCAGAGTTCTCGAGCTGACCCTACTTCTTATGCTTGCGGATCATCATTTCGATCGCCGTCACGGATTCGGAAACATTCAGCCAGTTTTCCGCCCGCTCCTCGCTCTTGAACTCCTTCCCAAGATTGATGGGTTCGTCATGTCCCTCCAAATTGAGGAAACAGGCCCACTTGCCGCTGGGTAGTTCTTCTATCGTCACCTTGTAGCCAGCCATTTCGTGCCCTTCTGCGTAGATGTGTTTGGGTCTTTTCGTTACGGCCGCTACCGGACCGCCTAATGCAACCAACACCCCACTGTACAAAAGAAGAACTATCAGGAGACGACGCTTGCTGTGCCTCGAAAGGCCATGGCGATCACGCAATCCCTACCCGAGAGACGGGTAGAAGATCCAACGGCTCTGGCCGCGCAGTACTTCGACCCAGCCAAGCGCGACAATGTGGGATTCGTGAAACACAGCGCTTCATGCATAGCTTGGTGGTCAGCGAAAATCGACTCTCCCCCCGTATCGCCCTTCGCCGGCGACAGCATCACCGGAACGGTCTTTGCTCGAACGCGGTTGATAGACGTGATTGATGCGCTGATGCGCAATGCAATATCCTCCTGATGATACTGTCTCGATTCAAGTGAGGTTTTTATGCGCACAACGCTCGATATCGACGATGACGTTCTGGCGGCTGCCAAGGAGCTTTCCAGGCAGCAGCGCATTTCTGCCGGTCAGATGGTGTCACGCTTGTTGCGCAAGGCGCTGGCGGGTACACCCGACGACCATCATCCGGAAAGGGACGCGCAGGCGGCTGTCGGGGGCTTTCGCCCTTTCCCTACTCGGGGCCTGGTGGTTTCGAATGAACTGATTGACACCCTGCGGGACACCGAGGGCGTTTAATGCGCGCATTGCTGGATGTCAATGTGCTCATTGCCCTGCTGGATGCGGACCATATCCATCACCGCCTCGCCATGGATTGGTTGGCGCGGTAACTCGAACACGGCTGGGCATCCTGCCCGATCACCCAAAACGGCTGCATCCGCATCATGACGCAATCGTCCTACCCCGGCACTTCCCGGCCGGACAGGTCGCAGCACGCCTGGCGGAAGCGGCTAAAAGTCAGCACCACCAGTTCTGGACGGCAGATCTGAACTTGCTCGAAGAAGGTATTTTCGACTGGTCCAAGTTGCTGGGGCACCGACAGCTGACCGACGCTTATCTTCTTGCGCCGGCAGTGCGCAATGGCGGCCGTTTCGTGACTTTCGACCGACGGATAGACCCGAAAGTCGTGCATGGCGCGGGAGCAGAACATCTGCTTGTTGTCGCGTGAAATGAATAGATCGTGGGTGCCCAGGCCTCGGCGGAAGGCAGTCATAACGCGATCAGAAACGATAAAGCTGTAAAGCCAGGACTTCACGGCACTATCGTCTCAAGATCGGCCTAAACGGCCATTCGGGATGACCGATAGCAGCCAATCATGGCTGGCTGCTTTCATCTATTTAATCCGGCCTCTAAATCTGCTAGCTGCCAATCCGCCAAATTTTAATATGCCGGCGCGTCGAATATTTACGGGCCACCTTAATGATTCGATGTAGCAGCCTGTGTTTATCAACGCTCTCGGCCAACGCTCGGTATCTGATGTGATACCAGGACTGACTTATCCGTTCCGACACGGCGAGTTGCGGCTGATCGTCTATCTCACCAGGCTCAACTGACCAAACAATCCCTCATGCAGATCGGCGCCCTCGCCATGCCGGCGTCAATTTCTAGACCGCGCTATCACTTGCACAAATCGATGGTCGACTGGGACTCAACCTTTGCCTACGATTCGCAACAAGGCGAAGTGGCGTCGGCGTCTGAATTCGTTCAGACGTTGGATAATCACTCGTACTGTATACTCCGAAATAGTAATGTCACCAAAAAAGACAGCTGGGAAGCCCGCGTGATGAGCATTTATTCATCCTTATTCAGCAGTAAAAACCTGCCGACGACAGTTTGGAATAACGGAGTCTTATATCTACCCGAGCCACTGGCTTCGGCACATAAGGACTTCTTAATTCACAATGGCTGGTTGGTAAAGTATCAGCCCAGTCAACAAGGCAGTATTGGTGGAAAAACAACAGAAGATGCCGTAGAACATTTTATCAATCGATTCTTGAATTCCGCTGCGCGAATGCAGTTTATATGCGCTGCACCTGACGGCGCACAATTGGATGTGCGCGATATGGTCTTGGACCAGCTAGGGGATGGTCACATTTTCTTATTGGACTTAGCTGCCGGTAATGGTGCAGGTACCTTGGCCATGCTCTCATTGCTCTGTGAGCTCCGATTACAAAAGGCTATACCAAAATTACCGGTAACTGTGTCCATTTTTGCTGTAGATTTTTCGGAAGACGCATTGTGTTATTATCGGGAAATGCTTGATAAACTCAAACCATGGTTAGCATCCGTTGGCCTTAATTTATCATTAAAAACTGCGGTCTGCGATATGGCCATCACGGGGAATTTTAACGAAGTGTTGGAACATTTTTTTGATGATGCGAAACAGCAAGGTGTTAACCGGTTTATTTGTGTTATTTCAGCCTTATCTGGAGTGGGAAAAGAGGGCATTGAAAAAATGCACGACTCCCTAAAAATGGCAGCTGCTTGGCTGAGTCATAGCCAGCGAACTAGTTCTTGGCTGTGGGTTGAACCGTTCTCGTCTCACACAAAGAAACCTTGGTTTAGAATATTCCTCGATACGATTTTCTTGAAGCTGAGAAAAATTGCCTACACGTTTTCAAAAAAGGCTGAATCTTACGAAATTAAAACGGAAGGCCTACTTCTGACAGAGCTTGAGCCTCGTCATTTTGATTGGTATGACCCGCATGCATTAAAAGTCACCAAAAGCCACGTTGTGGTGACAGCATTCAGAAATGAGTAAGTCGATGTTTGGAAACGATCAAACCTTGCTTATACGAGCGCTAAATGCAACCAGACAAGTCTATTTTCCCTCCTACATTGGCCTGCGGTTAATCGTCAGCCAACTGCAAATTCAAGAAGCTGAGTATTTGCAAAGATTGGTCAGCCGCCGTTTGCTTGCGGGCGATACCTGGCGGTTTAAGCCATTTAAGCTTTACAAAGGCTCGATCCAGACCCCGGAAGGCTACGATCATCATTATCGGGAATGTTTGGCTTCCAGTCCTCTTACAGCCTTTGCAGAAGCGTTGATCTTGAAATGGTTGGCAGAAAGCTCACTATTTCAGGTTTCGCCAAGGGTTTATAGTTATCGTTGGCCGTATTCTAATCGTTCAGGCGTTAGTTATCGCTATTTCTTCGAGGGTTACAAGCAACGTAATAATGAAATCGCTTCTGCATTGAGTCAGTCGAATCGCGTTGTGGTCGTCAGCGACCTCAAGAGCTTTTATCCTTCGGCAAATAAAGAACAGGTCTTATCGGTCCTTCAATCGCGGTTGCAACAGTGTGACAATCAGCCGGGGCTACCACATGAGTCCATCTTTCAGTTTTTTGCCCAACTATTGGCCGCCAATGGAAATGGAATTCCAATCGGTCCAGCGTCCGGTCATGTACTAGGACAGCTGGCATTGCACGATGTAGATAGTGAGATGACCAGTAAATACGGCAGCAACTATTTTAGATATGTAGACGATATAGCCGTCGTTTGTGATGTAGATGATGCCGGCACTGTAAAGCAAGACATACAGAGGTGCGTTGAGCAATATGGATTTTCAATTAATGCCGATAAAACACTTGTAACCACGCATACACAATGGCAGCACAGTATCATGCGCGCCGATGTCTCCGAAACTGACACTTTGAGACTGCTTTGCGGCGATTTAGCAGCATACTTAGCTTTTCACCCTGGCCGCGCTGACGAGTTGAAGATGATGTTCACAGATGCCGGTCTTTCTATACCAGTTGGTCGACTGTTCGCTCTATCTCAATATAGTCGGTTTCGACTTTTCTTACGCAGGAAAAACCCAATCAAGTTGTATTTCTCAAAGAACGCCGATTTTTTGGGGCGAGGAAAAAGCCTTAAAGCCGATTATGAAAAGGCGCTTAGCGAATTTGCCCAGACTCCTAAAGAAACATCACCGAATTTGCGTCGTTGGCAGATACAAAAGGCCCGGAGGATAATTAATTCTTTGTTTTATTTGAGGCGGTTTGAGGACTGGAAACACCAAGCAAGCATTTTCCACGCTTTTCCGGAATTAGTGGAGCAACAAGCACTTGCCAAGGCGCTTAGTACAGGGTCCGTCAATCCAATCTTACCATTCTATGGTAGTGGTCCAGCAGCATTTGCTGAACTTTGGTCGGAACACGGTCATGGTAATGCCAGTTTGTTATCGCTTGAAACAGGATTAAGTCGTGCAGAGATCGATGGGTTAATCACGCTGCGTCTATACGGAATCATCCCGACGGATGTTATGCAATTTATAGAAGACAGAGAGGAATTACGACTACTTCGTATCGTTAGCCGCACTTCGGTAGTGAGGTCAAAGCCGGATTTATCTTTTGATGATGAGTTTGAGTCTCTACGCCTTGGCGCGTCGTTTAGCGAACTTTCAACGCTGGCACGGACTAGGTATTCTCTATCAGAGGGATCTGTGCTTGAAGCTCTTTCATTGCTCAGTTCAGAATACAGAAGTTAATATCTAAGGATAGTGTATGACTTTTCATCCGCAATAAATCGAATTACATGAAAGATGGTCGGACTCGACTTATCGCGTTCGCAGCATCACTTTATACGTTAACGCCGAAATGTTGTGCTTAAACTGCCGACCCATGATACCGGCAAAGCCAACGTACCCTTTACGCCGGCCCTAACTTCGAATTGTCCGACTACGTCACTTCAACAACTCTGCCGAAAGCCGCCATTCCAGAAAATCAAACGCCGAGGACCAATGACGGCAATGGCCGAATAACCGCCAATAAAATATAGCAATGACTGATCATCGGTTTGAGATCCATCCATAAGGGCAGCGATAACTTCGACGCCGTACAAGAAATAATCCCCGCATTATTACTTCCTTGACGAAATGCGCTGTTTTTGGAAAGTGGCATTTTTCAATGGCTTTCCCTTGTTTTTCATCCATCGATCCATGTTTGGGATGGAATGTTCCATATTCTTTATAAACAGGTGACTGGTTGAGTTAGAGGATTTCATCTCTTTCATTCATCGGTCGATATTAGCGATAGAATGATCGATAAAATTCATTCATCGTTCCATGTTTATGATGGAATGGTGCATCATTTTGATACATCGTTTCATGAAATTCATAGAATGTTCTATAAAGTTTCTGGAGCACTCCATGCCCAACACAGATCATTGTATCAATTTAGTGCGTCGCTTTATGTCGGAGATAGAGTCTTGCATCAATTTGATACATCATTCTATGTTCATTATAGAGTGATGTATCATTTTGGTACGTCGCTCTATCTTTTTTATTGATCGTTTTATCTTCAGCATCGAATGATTTATTTTTTGGCGCATGACTCCATGTCGATAATCCATCCGCCTACGCTTTTTACCGGTGTACGGCTCGCAAACACGAGGCTAGGGAGCTAAAAGATGAGATGAGTAACGTTGCATTGTCGATGCGCGCAGAAATACCATCCACAAACCGGCTCTAGAGGCTATTGAATGAAGCCGTAGCCCCATTTCAGCGACAAGTGAAAGCGGAAAATCGTCGATACCATCGACAACGTCATCGGTCGTACGGCAGCGATGAGTTGATTTCTACGTGTCCGGTCCGGCCCTCGTTATTTACTTGAGGCGTAGCAATGCCAACCTGTTGGATCATCGCCGGACCGAATGGGGCGGGTAAAACCACATTCGCGCTGGAATACCTACCCAAGGTGGCACACTGTAAGCATTTCATCAATGCCGATCTGATCGCGGCGGGTTTGTCGCCACTGGCTCCCGAGCGGCAACTGATCGCCGCTAGCCGTTTGTTTTTGCGAGAGATTGATCACTGCATCGAGCGGGCGCAAGACTTTGCATTCGAAACCACCCTAGCCGGCCGAAGTTACTTGAAGCTGATTTGTAATTTGAAGGCCGACGGCTGGAGCTGATTTATCTGGCTTTGTCCAACGCCGAGATGTCCGCGCTCCGTGTCGCGGAGCGCGTCGCACATGGAGGACATGATGTTCCGCCTGAGGATATCGTACGGCGTTTTCCGCGTAGTCTATTCAACCTTTTCCATCAATTCGCGGAACTGGCTGATGAAACGCGCTGCTTTATGAACAACGGCAGCCAGCCCGAACTGGTGTTCCGGCAGCGATCGGCTCAGATAGAAATTTTTCACCACGACAATTTTCAGCAGTTGTATCAAGAGGCTCATCTATGACCGCCCAGACAAGCCCGACACCCGACCCAGAATCATTGGCCATGTTGGAAAGCTTGCGCCGCGCGGTCGCCGGCGCATTGGAGCGCAAGCGGCGTTTGGGACAGTACGCGGTCGTCTGGGATGGCCAAGCTCCGATTGCCGTGGGCGAAGATGCGCCGCCGGAGTTGAGATCGCCGGGCCGGGAGACCGAAGGCTGAACGGCGGAAAATAGGCTTCTGCCATCCAGTCGATGCACGGGCCGGGTAATGCACCATTACGCCCGCATCAAGTTGAAAATCGGGGTCGGATTCCCTATGCTCTGCCGACTCCGCGCAGCCCGGTGAGCCGGCGTCTGACGCGACGGCGGGCAGCCCATCGCTCCGCTCCAATTCCAAAGTTAAACGATGAGGGAAAGGCATGACCGACAGCGCCCCTAAGGTTTGGGAGAACGTACCCAGCCCGTTTTGCGGCATCGCATCGGACGACCTGAAAATACAAGTCGAAGGCAACCGCCTGCAGGTATTGGCCAACGGCGACGCCGTCACCGTCGCCGGCTTCGAACAGGCGGTCACCGACACCCAGCCGCGCGTAGCCGGTAAGCCGACGAGCCTGGCGGAAGCCGCCGCCGCCGCTGCCGGTTATCTGCGCGAGGCGCGATTGCCCTTGTTCGGAGGCTTCGGCACCGACGTCAACGACAGCCGCGCCGCCCTTTCCCTGGCCGACCGCACCGGCGCCGTGCTGGATCAGTCGCGCGCCGAAGGCGGTTTGCGCAACTTGCTGGTGCTGGCCGATACCGGCTGGGTGGCGACGACCTTGGCAGAGGTGAAGAACCGCGTCGATGTGCTGGTGGTGTTCGGCAGCGACATCGAGGCCGACTTCCCGCGTTTCTACGAACGCTTCGTGTGGAACAAGGAGACCTTGTTCGGCCAGGACACTTCCAAGCGTGAGGTGATCTACATCGGCCGCGCGCCGTCCGGCGACGCATCCACCGCACCCGATGGACGCAAGGCCAAGGTGCTTGCCGCCGCTCCCGAAGCCTATCCGGCCATTGCCGCCGCGCTGAACGGCCTGGCGCGCGGCGGCATTCTGCAGACCGACAGCGTGGGCGGCATCGCCGTGAGCGAGCTGAAAGCAGTGGTCGAGCGTTTGCAGACCGCGAGTTACAGCGTGCTGACCTGGGCCGCCGGACATCTGGCCTATGCCCATGCCGACCTGACCGTGCAGCAACTCACCCAATTCGTGATTTCGCTCAACCAGTCCGGCAAGACTCGCTCCGCCGCCCTGCCGCTGGGCGGCCAGGACGGCGACCGCACCGCCAGCCAGGTATTCGCCTGGCAGACCGGCTACCCGACCCGCATCAGCTATGCGCGCGGCTATCCCGAATACGATCCTTACCATAACTCCACCGCCCGCCTGCTGGCCGAGGGCGAGGCCGACGCGCTGGTTTGGGTTTCCACCCTGAATGCCAAACAGACGCCGCCCGCCGCATCCATTCCGACTATCGTCATCGGCCGCTCCGGCATGGTTTTCGAAAAGGAACCGGACGTTTACATCCCCGTCGGCGCGCCGGGCATAGACCATGACGGTCACATGTACCGCTGCGACAACGTGGTCTGCCTGCCCCTGCGCAAGCTGCGCGACTCTGGCTTGCCGAGCGGCGCCGAGGTCTTGGCCGCCATCGAACAGGCGATTTGATCCGTAGGATGGGTGTAGCGCAGCGTAACCCATCGTTATCCGGGGTTTGATGGGTTGCGGCTAGCGCCTCCACCCATCCTACGAGAAGTTCTTAGGAGAGTTTCCACATGCTGACCAAACTCACAGGCGGGCGCGTTTACGACCCGGCCCACGGCGTCAACGGCGAGGTGCGCGACATCTGGGTGCGCGACGGCCGTATCGTCGCCTCCCCCGGCGACGCCAAGCCCGACCAGGAATACGACTTGCGCGGCAAGATCGTCATGGCCGGCGCCATCGACATGCACACCCACATCGGCGGCGGCAAGGTCACCATCGCCCGCAACCTGCTGCCGGAAGATCATCGCGGCGATCCGGTGGAGCGCCAGGGCCTGATGCGCGCCGGCTGCGGCCATGCCGTGCCGTCCACGCTGACCACCGGTTATCGCTACGCGGAGATGGGCTACACGGCCGGTTTCGAACCGGCCGTGCTGCCCATTAACGCGCGCCAGGCGCACCAGGAAATGGCCGACGTGCCGCTGCTGGATGTGGGCGGCTACGCCATGCTGGGCAGCGACGATTATTTCCTGCGCCTGTTGTCTTCCGGCAAGAGCCAGGAGGAAATCAACAACTACGTGGCCTGGACCATCCATTCGGCCCAGGCCATCGGCATCAAGGTGGTCAATCCGGGCGGCATCAGCGCATTCAAGTTTAACCAGCGCAGCCTGGACCTGGACGAGCAGCACGCCCATTACGGCGTGACGCCACGCCAGGTGTTGCAGAAGCTGGCGCGCGCGGTGCACGAACTGGGCGTGCCGCATCCCCTGCATGTGCACGGCTGCAACCTGGGCGTGCCCGGCAACGTCGAAACTACGCTGAACACCATAGACGGCATCGAAGGCCTGCCGCTGCATCTGACGCACATCCAGTTCCACAGCTACGGCACCGAGGGCGACCGCAAGTTCTCCTCCGGCGCGGCGCGCATCGCCGAGGCCTTCAACAAGAGCAAGAACCTCACTATCGATGTGGGGCAGATCCTGTTCGGCGCCACCGTCACCGCCTCGGGCGATTCGCAGCGGCAATTCGCCAATGCCGGCCACGCCCACAACGGCAAGTGGGTGTGCATGGACATCGAGTGCGACGCCGGCTGCGGCGTGGTGCCCTTCAAGTACAGGGACAAGAATTTCGTCAACGCGCTGCAATGGGCCATCGGCCTGGAAATCTTCCTGCTGGCTGAAGATCCCTGGCGCATCTTCCTCACCACCGATCATCCCAACGGCGCGCCCTTCACCAGCTATCCGCATCTCATCAAGCTGCTGACCAACAAGAGCTACCGCAACGACCTGCTGGCGACCATCAACCCGGACGCCGCGGCCTTGAGCACTCTGGGATCCATCGACCGGGAATATTCGCTCTACGAAATCGCCATCATGACCCGCGCCGGCGCCGCCAAGCTGCTGGGCCTGTCGGACCGCGGACATCTGGGCGTGGGTGCGGGCGCCGATATCACCGTCTACAGCGAACAGGAAGACGTCGAAAAGATGTTCGCCAAGCCCGATTACGTGTTCAAGGACGGCGAACTGGTGGTCAGGCATGGCGAGGTGGTGAAGATCGTCTGGGGCAACGTCCATACCGTGAAGCCCGAGTTCGACCGGACCCATGTGGAAAAAGATCTGCGCGACTATTTCGACCGCTATCTGACCATGAAACTGGACAACTTCATCATCCGCGACGAGGAAATCGAAGCCGACGGCCGCAGTAAGATAGTCGTGCATCCCTGCGGACGAGCCTGACTCAGCGAGGTATACCGATGAAATGGCAGGAAGTATGCGATGACCCGGCGTTGCGCGATCTTCCCTACAAGATCGAACTCAACGAATGGGGAAAAATCATCATGAGCCCGGCCTCAAACCGACACGGCATTTTACAGGCCGCCCTGGTTCGCGCGCTGGCGCGCGCACGGGAAGACGGCCTGGTAATCGCCGAATGCTCGGTACAGACCAGTAAGGGAGTGAAGGTGGCCGATGTCGCCTGGGCCTCCGCCGAGTTTATGGATCAGCAAGGCGACGTGACGCCTTATCAGAAGGCTCCCGAGGTTTGTATCGAAATATTTTCGCCCAGTAACTCCCCGGCCGAGATGGACGAGAAGAGGGAGCTTTACTTGGCCAAAGGCGCTCAGGAGTTCTGGCTGTGTGACGAACAGGGCCAGATCAGCGTTTTCGACTGCGTCGGGCACTTAGCTGCTTCTCGTCTTTTTCCCAACGTGGACCGCATCGACACGGGTTACCACCATTGATGGCCCGCCATACACGGAGCACCGCATGATAATCAACGGCGTACAAATCGACGACACCTTCGCCGAAGCCTTCCCGATGAAGGCGACCCGGGTCGTCATCACCGCCCAGAACCTGAAATGGGCCTATCACGCGGCCCAGGCCCTGACCGGCTTCGCCACTTCGGTGATCGCCTGCGGCTGCGAGGCGGGTATAGAACGTGAGCTCGATCCGTCCGAGACGCCGGACGGCCGACCCGGCGTCAGCGCCATGATCTTCGCCATGGGCGGCAAGGGCCTGGCCAAGCAGTTGGAAACCCGCGCCGGCCAATGCGTGTTGACCTCGCCCACCTCGGCCCTGTTCGCCGGCATCGAAGGCGGCGACCGCATCGCGCTAGGCAAGAACCTGCGCTTCTTCGGCGACGGCTTCCAGATTTCCAAGCGCATCGCGGGCAACCGCTACTGGCGCGTGCCGGTGATGGACGGCGAGTTCCTGGTGGAGGAAACGACCGGCATGGTGCCTGCGATAGGCGGCGGCAACTTCCTCATACTGGCCGAATCGCAGCCGCAGGCGCTGGCCGCCTGCGAAGCCGCCATCGAGGCCATGAAGAAGATCCCCAACGTCATCATGCCTTTCCCCGGCGGCGTGGTGCGCTCCGGCTCCAAGGTCGGCTCGCGTTACAAGGCGCTGAACGCCTCCACCAATGACGCCTTCTGTCCCACCCTGAAAGGCCAGACCAAGAGCGAACTCTCCCCCGAAATCGAGTCGGTGATGGAGATCGTCATCGACGGCCTGAGCGACGAAGACATCCGGCAGGCCATGCGCGTGGGCATCAAGGCGGCGACCGACCTCGGCTCCGCCAATGGCATACGCCGCGTCAGCGCCGGCAATTACGGCGGCAAGCTGGGTCCGTTCCTGTTCCAGTTGCGGGAAATCATGGCTTAAGAGGATTGCACGAATGAGCGCTTTGACCTTTACCCTCAAGACCGAACTCAAGCAGCGCCTGGATTGCTCCCCGCTGACGCCTAACCTGCTGGCCGGCAAGTCCGTCGCCGAGATCGCCGCCATCGAACTGCAATCCGGCAACCGCAAAGTGCGCGTCGATGCTGTTTTCGACATCACGGGCGACGACGCGGAAGATGTCGCCTTCGCCAAGGCGACGGCCAAGCTGGACTACATCGGCAAGGGCCTGACTGCCGGCTGTATCACCGTGGAAGGCGACGTGGGCGCCTATCTGGGCCAGCAGGCCAAGGGTGGGGCGATTTACGTCAGCGGCAACGCCGGGGCTTACGTGGCCAACGAACTGAAAAACGGCGAAATCGTCATCGGCGGCAATGCCGGCGACTACGTTGGCGCGGCCCTGCCCGGCAACAAGAAAGGCATGCAGGGCGGCATCGTCATCATCAAGGGGAATGCCGGCGATAGGGTGGGCGACCATCTGCGGCGCGGTTCCATCCTGATCGAAGGCAACGCCGGTGCCTATCTTGGCGCGCGCATGACCGCCGGCACCATAGGCGTGCTGGGTTCGGTGGGTGCCTATCCCGGCTACGCCATGAAGCGCGGCACTCTGCTGTTGCTGAATGCTCCCGCCGAGATTCCTCCGACCTTCAACGACTGCGGCACGCATACCCTCGGCTTCCTGCCGCTGCTGCTCAAGGGCTACCATTCCTTCGACACCCGTTTCGCCGGGTTGTCCGACAGTTTGAAGCGGGTGCGCCGCTACGCCGGCGATCTGTCCGGCTTGGGCAAGGGCGAAATTCTGGTCGCCGTGTAGTTCGTAGGGTGGGTTAGACGTGCATCACCCGAGGGTTGCCGGCCCCGTAAGGATTTGCGCACGTCGTAACCCACCGAGAAGCCGCCATTGGTGACGACGTTGTTTGGTGGGTTACGATGCGCGTCAGGTTCGATAGTAGGCGGCAAGCTTAACGATCCGCGCATCTAACCCACCCTACGACCCCAGAAATCGCTCGAGCACGTTATCCAGGAAATTCCAGCCGGTTTCGGTGCAACGGATGCGACCGTCGCAGCGTTCGATCAGGCCGGCTTCTATGCACTCATTTAGGCCTGGTTGCAGGGTCTGATTATCCAGGCCGGTGCGTTCGGCGTAGGCCGCTTCGGGAAAACCTTCCCGCAGTCTCAAATGGTTCATCAGGAATTCGACCGGCAATTCGGCCGGTTCGACGAAGTCGTGCCCGCCGATGCTGGCCGGCCGTCCGGCGTGTTCCAAAAAAAGAGTCGGATGGCGCACCTTCCAGCGCCGGGCGATCCGGCCCGTGATGGGATCGGTCAGCTTGCCGTGGGCACCGGCACCGATGCCTAGATAGTCGCCGAACTGCCAGTAATTGAGGTTGTGCCGGCAGCGCCGGCCGGCCTGGGCGTAGGCGGAAACCTCGTATTGGGCGTAGCCGTGTTCCACCAGCAATCGCTGGCAGGCCCCCTGGATCTCCCAGATCGCTTCATCCCCCGGCAGCGGTGGCGGATATTTGTGAAACAGGGTGTTGGGTTCCAGGGTGAGCTGATAAAACGACAAATGCGTCGGCTTCAGGCTCAAGGCGGTTTCGATATCGACCAGCGCCTGTTCCGTGGTCTGATCGGGCAGGCCGAACATCAGATCCAGATTGAAATTTTCGAAACCGGCTTCCCTGGCCATGTAGGCCGCATTGATGGCTTCCTCGCGGCCGTGGATGCGCCCGAGCCGCTGCAGATGAGCCTCGTCGAAACTCTGTACGCCGATCGATAAACGATTCACGCCCGCCGCGCGATAGCCCTCGAAACGCGCACTTTCCGCCGTGCCGGGATTGGCCTCCAGGGTGATCTCGATGTCGGGCGCCAGCGCCAGCCTTTGCGCGACGCCTTCCAGCAGTTCATCGATGGATAGCGCGGAAAACAGGCTGGGCGTGCCGCCGCCGATGAATATCGTCTCCACGGTGCGGCCCGCCGCCAGCGGCAAATCCTGGTCGAGATCGGCCAGCAGGGCGCTCACATAGGCCTGTTCAGAAACCGAGTCGTTCGCCGCATGCGAATTGAAGTCGCAATACGGGCATTTGCGCACGCACCAGGGAATGTGGATATAAAGACCGAGCGGGGGAGGGTGCAGCATGAGGAAAACAGATGGCGGCGGTTGAGGATTGCAAAGCCGCGCCAGTTTAGCTGAGGGGCGGGCTCAGCGCCCGCCCCTACGGAGTATCAAGCGGCGGGGGTGAAGGTGTAATAAGCCAGGATCAGGTAGCAGATCACCGCCAGGCCGCCGTGGGCGGCGACCAGGCCCTTGGGATGCTCGCCCTTGGCGCGCTTGAAAGAAATGGTGATGCCCAGGCCGATGATGACCACGGCCAAACCGATGTTGGTCCAGACGCGATTGTCCCCACCCAGTGCAGCGAGGATGACCAGCAAAGAGCCCAGCAAAGCGACGCCCGCGTGGGCCAGCGCAAACTGCTTGGAAGAGCCGATTCCCTTGAATACGTCCAGGGCCAACAATACGCCCGCGAGTGCAACGACGGTGAATGCGCCCAAAGCTCCAAATAGCATGACAAACTCCTTAAAAAACGTGAGAAAAGACTGCTTTTAACTACAAGCCCCTACATGTTATTGGGTTGTGTCGCGGCCGGCAAGGCCGGCGAGGACCGCTGTCTGAGCCGGGGATTCATTCCCGGGCGACACGCTTGTATGCCTCCCATTCGGGCAGGAGTAGGGAGCGACCTTTCGTCGCAGGTCCCCGGGTGCCGCAAGGTCTTGATTATCAAAGCGGCAAATTTCCAGTAGAATCCCCGCGATCAGTGCCCCGCTCGGGGCTTCCCTTTTACATCATCCCTCACTTACTTCAGGAGACCCCATGGCGGTAGAACGCACCCTTTCCATCCTCAAGCCCGACGCCGTCGCCAAGAACGTGATCGGTGAAATCTACAGCCGTTTCGAAAAGGCAGGGCTGAAGATCGTCGCCGCCAAACTGACGCACCTGAGCCGCGAGCAGGCCGAAGGTTTCTACGCGGTACACAAGGAGCGTCCTTTCTTCAATGATCTGGTCAAATTCATGATCAGCGGCCCGGTGATCATCCAGGTGCTGGAAGGCGAAAACGCCATTGCGCTGAACCGCGAACTGATGGGCGCCACCAATCCGGCGCAGGCCGCTGCCGGCACCATCCGTGCGGATTTCGCCGACAGCATCGACGAGAACGCCGTGCACGGCTCGGATGGCCCGGATACCGCTGCTCAGGAAATCGCCTATTTCTTCAAGGCCGATGAGCTCCACTCCCGCACCCGTTAATTCGGAGCGTCCGGCTGCGACACCGGCCCCGCCTCTTGCTTCGGCAGGCGAGCGGGGCCCGGTCGTCGAGCCCGTTGCAAAAACCAACCTCCTCGGCCTGAACCGCCAGGCGATGGAGGACTATTTCCGCGCGATCGGCGAGAAGCCGTTCCGCGCCGCTCAAGTGCTGCAGTGGATACACCAGCGCGGCGTCACCGACTTCGACGCCATGAGCAACCTCAGCAAGGCCTTGCGCGCCCGTCTGGCCGAACTGGGCGAAATCCGCCCGCCCGAAATCGTGGTCGACCAGTTGGCGAGCGACGGCACCCGCAAATGGCTGATGCAGGTCGATGCCGTCAACCGCATCGAGACCGTGTTCATCCCCGAGGAAGGACGCGGTACCTTGTGCATCTCCTCCCAGGTCGGCTGCGCCCTGGAATGTTCCTTCTGCTCCACCGCTCGGCAAGGCTTCAACCGCAACCTCGGCGTGGCCGAAATCATCGGCCAACTCTGGGCCGCACAGCAGGCTCTGGGCACCGAAACCCGCATCACCAACGTGGTGCTGATGGGCATGGGCGAGCCGCTGCTGAATTTCGCCAACGTGGTCGCGGCGGTCGATTTGATGCTGGACGACTACGCCTACAGTCTGTCCAAGCGCCGGGTGACCCTCAGCACTTCCGGTGTGGTGCCGGCTCTGGAGCGGCTGGCCGAGGTGACCGACATCAGCCTGGCCGTGTCCCTGCATGCGCCGGATAACGCGCTGCGCGACGAACTGGTGCCGATCAACCGCAAATATCCGCTGGAAGAGCTGTTGCCCGCCTGCAAGCGCTACGTCGGCGAAGGGCGGCGCAAGGTCACCATGGAATACGTGATGCTGGAAGGCGTGAACGACACGCCGGCCCATGCCCGCGCATTGGTGAAGCGGCTGGCGGGCATACCGAGCAAGGTCAATTTGATCCCGTTCAACCCCTTCCCGCAATCTCCCTATCGCTGTTCCAGCCCGGAGACCATCGCGCGTTTCAGCGAGATCCTGCAGAAAGGCGGTCTGATCACCACCACGCGCAAGACCCGCGGCGAGGACATCGACGCCGCCTGCGGCCAATTGGTCGGCAAGGTGCTGGACAAGAGCAAACGCCATGTGCGGATCGAGGCCGCCACGCGATGAATATCCGCGCCGGCTTGTGCGGCTTGCTCGTCCTTGGGTTCGGCGCCTGTTCTTCCGAGACGGTCAAGCACGATCCCAACGAGCCCAGCGCTTCGGAGATCTACGTACGGAAAGGCATCCGCTACATGGAGGAAGGGCAGTTGAACGTTGCCCTGAGCGATTTCAAGCACGCCACCGAACTGGACGATCGCAATGCCCTGGCGCACAACGCCCTAGGCGTGCTGTACGAACGTCTGGCGAATCCGGATGAGGCCGGCAGCCATTACCAGCGTGCCCTGGATCTGGACGAAGAGAATTTCGACATCCGGAACAATTACGGCCGATTTCTCTGCACTCAGGGCAAATACGAGCAGGCCCTGGAACTCCTGCGCAAGATCATCGATTCGAAGCTCTACGACACGCCCTGGGTAGGCCTGACCAACGCCGGCCTGTGCGCGCGTTCCGCCGGCCAGCGCGAACAGGCTGAGGATTATCTGCGGCGGGCCTTGGAGCGCAATCCCACCTTTCCGCCGGCCTTGCTCGAAATGGCCCGGCTGAGCCTGGAAAGCGGCCAGCATCTGTCGGCCCGTGCCTTTCTACAGCGTTACGAATCCGTGGCCGAACGCGATGCCGCGTCGCTCTGGCTGGGCATGCAGGTCGAACACGCCCTGGGCAACCGCGATGCCGCGGCCGAATATTACAAAGCCTTGCTCGCCCGTTTCCCGGACAGCCGGGAGGCCCAGCAGGCGCGCAAACTGCCTAACTATTAGTCACCAAAAACCTACATGACGGACAACATACAAGCCATCCGGGGCATGCACGACATCCTCCCGGAGCACAGCGGGCGCTGGCAGGGCGTGGAGCAAGCCATACGGCGCGTCCTGCCGGCCTACGGCTACCAGGAAATCCGCCTGCCCATCGTTGAGAAGACCGAGCTGTTCAAGCGCTCCATCGGCGAAGTCACGGACATCGTCGAAAAGGAAATGTACACCTTCGAGGACCGCAACGGCGATTCGCTCACCCTGCGCCCCGAAGGCACGGCCGGCTGTTTGCGCGCCTGCCTGGAACACGGCCTGCTGCATTACCCCAGCCATCGCTTGTGGTATCTGGGGCCGATGTTCCGCCACGAACGTCCGCAAAAAGGCCGCTACCGCCAGTTTCACCAGATGGGCGTGGAGGCCTACGGCATGGCCGGCCCGGATATCGATGCCGAGCTGATCCTGCTCAGCCGCCGGCTGTGGAAGGAACTGGGTGTGGAGCACAAGCTGGAACTCCAGCTGAATACCCTGGGCACGCTGGAAGAGCGTCATCGCTACCGGGAAGAGTTGGTCGAATATTTCCGGGGACACTACGAGAAACTCGACGAGGACAGCCAGCGCCGGCTGGAAGGCAATCCCCTGCGCATCCTCGACAGCAAGAATCCCGATCTGTACGAACTGATCGCTGCCGCCCCAGTGCTGCACGATTACCTGGGCGAGGAATCGCGAGCCCATTTCGACGGCCTCAAGCGGGCGCTGGACGATGCCGGCCTGAACTACAGCCTCAATCCCCGCCTGGTGCGCGGCCTGGATTATTACTCCAAGACCGTGTTCGAGTGGGTCACCACCGAACTGGGCGCGCAAGGCACGGTTTGCGCCGGCGGCCGCTACGACGGGCTGATCGCGCAGTTGGGCGGCAAGGCTTCGCACGCGGTCGGTTTCGCGCTGGGCATGGAGCGCCTGATCGACCTGATCGATCAGCCGGAACGTTACGACGCCCTGCAAACGCCGCATGCCTACTTCATCAAGGTGGGCGAGGAAGCGGAGCGGGCTGGCGCGCTCCTGGCGGAACGCCTGCGCGATGCCCTGCCCGGGCTGCGCCTGGCGGTCAACTGCGGCGGCGGCAACTTCAAGGCTCAGTTCAAGCGGGCCGACCGCAGCGGCGCGCCGATCGCGCTGATCCTGGGCGGCGACGAAGCGCGCGACCAGCTCATCGGCGTCAAGCGGCTGCGCGAGGAAGTCCCGCAGCAGACGCTGAAACAATCGGAACTCATCTCTTACCTGCAATCCCTGATCTGATACGAGGCCACGAATGGAAGTTTATCTTTCCGAGGAAGAGCGCGTCGACGCGCTGAAAAAATGGGTTAAGGAAAACTATCGCTCCGCCATCGTCGGCGTCGCCCTGGGGCTGGCCGTGATGGGCGGCTGGAACGCCTGGCAAACGAACAAGCGCCACAAGGCCGAAGAGGCCTCCGCGCTCTACCAAAATCTGCTCAAGGCGGTCGAGGCCAAGCAAACCGATCCGGCCAAGCAGCTCAGCCAGCGCCTGGTCGACAATTACCAGGGCACCCTATACGCCACCTATGGCGCGCTGTTCCAAGCCAAGCTCAAGGTCGAGGCCGGCGATCTGGCCGGCGCCAAGCAAACCCTGGCCGATCTGCTCAACGCCACCAAGGACGATGCCTTCAAACATGTCATCCGCATCCGCCTGGCCAACGTGTTGCTGGCCTTGGGCGAGGCGAAGGAGGCCCTGGGCCTGATCGAGCCTCTGCCGCGCGACAAGGTCGGCGAGTTCGAAAGCGTTTACGAGGTCCTCAAGGGCGATGCCTACGTGGCCGTCGACCGGGTGGACGACGCCCGCAAGGCCTACGAGAAAGCCAAGCAGCTCGGCGATGCTTCGCCCGGTCTGCAGCTCAAACTCGACAACCTGGCGGTCGACGTCGCCAAACCGGTCTCCTGATGCGCAAACTTTCGCTGTTACTGCTCGCCGGCGTGCTGCTTACCGGTTGCGCCGGCCTGGACACGCTGCGCGATGCCTATGAGGGCATAGGCGAATATTTCGGCGGCAAGGACAATGCCGAACCGCCGCGCGAGCTCGCCGACGAGTTCGAAAATAAGCTCAAGTTGTCCGTGCTGTGGGACGCCACCGTGGGCAAGGGCTACGACGGCCAGTATCTCAACCTGGTTCCCGCCGCCGACGAGTCCGCCGTTTACGCGGCGGACCGGCGCGGCGAAATCCAGGCGCGCAACCGGCTGAGCGGCGACAAACTCTGGTCCGTCGAAACCGAGCTGGCGATCTCTGCAGGGCCGGTGGTGGACGGCGGCAAATTGCTGGTCGGCAGCAGCAATGCCGAGGTCGCGGCTTACAATACCGCCGATGGCGCGCTGCTGTGGAAAACCACCGTATCCAGCGAAATCCTCGCCTTGCCTCGTATCGGGCGCGGCGTCGTGGTGGTGCGCGGCAGCGATGGCCACCTGATCGGTTTGGACGAAAACAACGGCGCCACCCTGTGGACCTATGAGCGCGGCACCCCCGCGCTCTCCGTGCGCAGTCTGGGCTCGCCCCTGGTCGTCGAGGATCTGGTCATAGACGGCTATGCCAGCGGCAAGCTGGTGGCTTTGAACGTCAAGGACGGCAAACTGGCGTGGGAGGCTACGGTGGCCCTGCCGCACGGGCGTTCGGAAATCGAGCGCCTGGTCGACGTCGATTCGGTGCCGGTGGTGCGCGGCGACACGCTTTATGTCAGCGGTTATCAGGGCGGGGTCGCGGCCGTATCGCTCAAGGACGGCGAAGTGCTCTGGCGGCAGGAGAAGATCTCTTCCTATTCCGGCCTGGCCGCGAGCCGCCGGCAGCTTTTCCTCTCCGACGCCAGCAGCGACGTCTGGCAGCTCGACATGCGCGACGGCGGCGATCTCTGGAAGCAGGACGAACTGCACCAGCGCAAGCTGACTGCGCCGGTGCTGGTAAAGAATTACGCGGTGGTGGGCGACTTCGAAGGCTATCTGCATGTCTTGTCGCAAGACGACGGTAGTCTCCAGGCCCGGCTCCAGGTCGACGACAGCGCCATTCGGGAGGCTCCGGTGGTCTACGACGACGTGCTGTACGTTTACAGCGCGGACGGCAAACTTTCTGCGGTGTCGGTCGAATGAGCATGTTACCCGTCATCGCCCTGGTCGGGCGCCCCAATGTGGGCAAGTCCACCTTGTTCAACGTCCTCACGAAGTCCCGCGACGCGCTGGTCGCCGATTTTCCCGGCCTCACCCGCGATCGTCAGTACGGACTGGCCAAGCGCGGCCGGCGCCCCTTCCTGGTGGTGGATACCGGCGGCATCATCGAGCAGGCGGAGGGCATCGAAGACCAGGCGATGCGCCAGGTCTGGAGCGCCCTGGACGAAGCCGACGTGATCCTGTTCCTGGTCGACGCCCGTGCCGGCCTGAACCCGGCCGACGAGGCCATCGCGCAGAAACTGCGCAGGACCAGCAAGCCCGTGCTGCTGGTCGCCAACAAGACCGAAGGCCTGAATCCCGAACTGGCGGCCGCCGAATTCCACCGCATGGGCCTGAGCGGCCAGCCGCACCCCATCGCCGCCGCCCATGGCACCGGCGTTGCGGAACTGGTGGAGTATGTCGAAAGCCTGCTGCCCGCGCGCGATGAAACCGGTGTGGATGAGGCAGACGAGCAAACCGGCGTGCGCATCGCCGTCATCGGCAGGCCCAACGTGGGCAAGTCCACCCTGGTCAACCGCCTGCTGGGCGAGGAGCGCGTCGTGGTCTACGACCAGCCCGGCACCACCCGCGACAGCATCTACATCCCCTTCGAACGCGAAGGCACCCGCTACACCCTGATCGATACGGCGGGCATACGCCGTCGCGCGCGGGTCGGCGAGGGCATCGAAAAATTCAGCGTCATCAAGTCCCTGCAGGCGATCGAGCGCGCCCATGTGGTCATCTATCTGATCGACGCCCGCGAAGGCGTCACCGACCAGGACGCCAATCTGCTAGGCATGGTGCTCGATACGGGCCGCAGCTTGATCGTCGGCTTGAACAAATGGGACGGCATGAGCCAGGATCAGCGCGATCAGATCAAGCGGCAGATCGACCTCAAGCTGACGTTCGTCGACTTCGCCGAGAAACGCTATCTCTCGGCACTGCACGGCACCGGTGTGGGCAAGTTGCTGGAGGAAGTGGACCGCATCCACGAACAGTCCATGCGCAAGCTGTCCGCGTCCAAGCTGACCGACATCCTCATGCGCGCCCAGGCAAAGCATCAGCCGCCGCTGGTCCGCGGCCGCCGCATCCGCCTGAAGTTCGCCCACCAGGGCGGCCACAACCCGCCGACCATCATCATCCACGGCAACCAGACCGACGAGGTGCCGGGGTCTTACACGCGCTATCTGATCAATGTGTTCCGCGACTTCCTCAAGCTTGACGGCACGCCGATCAAGCTGGAATACCGGGTCGGCGACAACCCGTTCAAGGACAGGAAGAACGTGCTGACCGAGCGGCAGATCCAGAAACGCCGCCGTTTGATGAAGCACGTGAAGAAAAAATGACGCGGATTTCGCTCGTCGTCGCCATGGCCGCCAACCGGGTGATCGGCAAGGACGGGCGCATGCCCTGGCATCTGTCCGCGGATCTCAAATATTTCAAGGAAGTCACCTGGGGCAAGCCCATATTGATGGGGCGCGTCACCCACGAAGCCATAGGCCGGCCGTTGCCCGGGCGGCAAAACCTGGTGCTCACGCATGACACCGGTTACGAGGCCCCCGGTTGCACCGTGGTGCACAGCCTGGACGAAGCGCGCGCGGCGCTGCCGGTGGACTGCGCAGAACTGATGGTGATCGGCGGCGCCTCGCTCTACCAAGCCTTCCTGCCGCAAGCCGACCGGCTCTACCTCACCCTGATACACCGCGAATTCGACGGGGACACTTATTTCCCGGACTACGATGCCGGGTCCTGGCGAGAGTTATCCCGCCGAGAGATCAGCGACGACGCGGCCGTCGACTACCGATACGAGTTTCTGGTTCTCGAGAAAATCCACCGATCGGGAATGGCATCTATTCTTGCTCCGACCTGACTCATCACGGCCTCATCTCACCCCAGCCCCGCTCCATGCCGCCGGATTCCAACCCCAACGCGGATCATGCCGCGCACCGCAGCTATGTTATCGGACTGGCTCTGCTCGTCGCGGTTTTTTCCGCGCTGGTGCTGGGCCTGGGGGCGTATTGGGGGCCTTTGCAAGGCGATCTGACCCGCACCGGCGGCTTTCCCGAGCGGGACTACGGCTGGACGCAACCCCAGGAAGGCTACAAGCAACCGCTATCGGTCTACGGAAGCTACGACCGCTACTACGACGTGGTCGTGCTGGGCGATTCCTTCTCCAACACCCAGATGCCTTATCAGTGGCAGAACTACCTCGCCGCGCATACCGGCTGGTCGGTCGCCACGCTGCACGCGACCAAGGTGCCGCTGGCCTCGGTACTATCCAATCCGGTATTTCTCGCCACACCGCCCAAGCTGTTCGTCTACGAGCGGGTCGAACGCCTGCTGACGCGCGAATTCGCGCAACAACCCAAGACCTGCGCCGAGCATCCCGCCCCCGCGGGCTTCCATCTGACTGCGGGGCGGCCGCTGCCGGTGGAGAAGTATCTAGTCGACTACGCCAACCCGCCGTCCGCCTACCTCAGCCATGGCTACGTATTCGCCTATCTGCAACGCATGCTGCGCCGGCATTACGGCGGGCGGGTCGGCGCGCTGGAGTTTCCGCTGACCCGCGCGGACTTGTTTTCCAACCGTAAGCCGCAATCCGTGCTGGTCTATGTGGAAGATCTCATTGGCCGCCCCTGGACGCCCGACAATATCCGCCAAATCCGTTGCGGGCTGGCCTCCGTGGAAACCCAGGTCGAAGCCAACGGCAAGACGCGCTTCATCCCCATGCTGATACCGGACAAGCTGACGGCTTACAGCCCTTATATGGCGAACCCAAACGACAGTTGGCGCAGCCATCTGGAAAACCTGCTCGCCGGCACCCCCTGGCTGCCCGATCTGCTGACGCCGATGCGCGCGGCACTGGAGCAAGGCGTCAAGGATCTTTATTTGCCCAACGACACGCATTGGGGTGCCACGGGCCACCGCCTGGGCGCCGAGGTCCTGCTGAACGCGCTCAAACCCGCCCCGGCTGCGACCGGCCAGCTTAACCAATCGCTTCCGCAGCCCTAGCCATGCTGTTCAACTCCTACGCTTTCATCTTCGTCTTCCTGCCCGTCACTGCGCTGGGCTTCTTCCTGCTCGGCGCCCGCTCGGCCCGCTTGGCGGCCGGCTGGCTGGCGCTCGCCTCACTGTTTTTCTATGGCTACTGGTCGCCGGTCTATGTGTTGCTGCTGCTGGCATCCATAGGCTTCAATTTCCTGGCCGGCCGAAGACTGGCCGATTTGGCCGGCAGCACCGCCGGCAAACGCCTGCTCACCGGCGCGATTGCCGCCAACCTGGGCCTGTTGGGCTACTACAAATACGCCAACTTTTTCGTCGATAACTTCAACGCCTTGTTCGGCTCCGATGTGCTGCTGGGGCAAATCGTGCTGCCGCTGGGGATCTCCTTCTTCACTTTCACGCAGATCGCCTTCCTGGTCGACGCCTACCGTGGCGAGGCGAAGGAATACCGCTTCGTGCACTACGTGCTGTTCGTGACCTATTTCCCGCACCTGATCGCGGGGCCGGTTCTGCACCACAAGGAGATGATGCCGCAGTTCGCCCAAGCGGCCACCTACCGGCCCAGCCACGAAAGCCTGGCGGTCGGCATCACGCTGTTTTCCATGGGCTTGTTCAAAAAAGTGGTCTTGGCAGACAACGTGGCCGTCTACGTCGCGCCGGTCTTCGATGCCGCCGCGCACGGCACGTCGCTGAGCTTTTTCGATGCTTGGGGCGGCGCGCTCGCCTACACCCTGCAGCTTTATTTCGACTTTTCCGGCTATTCCGACATGGCCATAGGCCTGTCCCGGCTGTTCGGCATACGCCTGCCTTTGAATTTCGACTCGCCCTATCGCGCGGAAAACATCATCGACTTCTGGCGCCGCTGGCACATGACGCTGTCGCGCTTTTTACGCGACTATCTCTACATCCCGCTGGGCGGCAGTCGCAAGGGGCCGGTCCGGCGCTATCTGAACCTGATGGTCACCATGCTGCTGGGCGGGCTGTGGCACGGCGCCGGCTGGACCTATGTGATCTGGGGCGGGCTGCACGGGTTTTACCTGATGGTCAACCACGCCTGGCGCGGCCTGAAAGAAACCTGCGGCTGGGTCACCGACCGGCCGGGCCGGCTCGCCCGCTTGGGATCGCATACGCTGACCTTCGCCGCCGTCGTGGTGGCTTGGGTCTTCTTCCGTGCTCAGGACACTGCTGCCGCATTCAAAGTGCTCGGCGCCATGACAGGCCTGGACGGCATACCCGTTCCGTCCTCCCTGCTCGCGCACGTCCCAACCGGGTGGACCTACCCGCACTTCTACGCCGGCGGCACCGGCGATTTCTTCCAATGGCCCGAACAGCCGCTTTGGATCGCCGCTCTACTCCTATTGGCCCTGCTATTCCCCAACACGCAAACGGTGATGAGCCGTTATCGGCCGGCCCTGGGGCACGGTGACGACGTGCAGCCGAACGCGAGCCTGCGCTGGCGGCCGGCCTACGGCTGGCTGGCCTTGATCGCGGCCATGGATTTCACAACTCTCGCCCAACTCGACCGGGTTAGCGAGTTTCTCTACTTCCAGTTTTAGCCTTCGTATTTACACCGGCTGGTAATCGGATACGCCATCCCCAAGGGCGGATGCCGGCAGGCGATCCGCCAGCCAAGGTACGGAATGGATACGCGCGCCCGTCAGCGTAAACCCGGCAAGTCCGGCTACGATGTCGTGCGCCGCTTCCCAGTTTGGTGGGACCCGAAGAGACGGTTCCGCCCTAGGTTGCTTTAGCCAAACACCGTTCTTCCCCCGTCCACCGCCAATATCTGGCCGGTGACATAGGGTGCCTGGTCGATGAAGAAGCGGACGGCGAGGGCGATGTCGCGGGGGGCGCCGGGGCGCTGCAGGGGAATGCGGGCGAGGATGTCGGCCTGTTTTCCTTCATCCATGTCGTGTTCCGGCCAGAGGATCGCGCCGGGAGCGACGCCGTTGACGCGGATTTCCGGGGCCAGTTCTTTGGCCAGCGATTTGGTCATCGCCGCGAGGGCGGCTTTGGCCAGGCTGTAGACCGGGTAGTCTTTCAGGCCGCGCTCGGCGTGGATGTCGATGAGGTTGACGATGACGCCCTTGCGGTCGCGCAGATGGAGTGCTGCGGCCTGGCTCAGGAAAAACGGCGCTTTCAGATTGCTGCCCAGCAACTCGTCCCATTGGGTTTCGCTGACGGTACCGAGCGGGGTCGGGAAAAAGCTCGACGCGTTGTTCACCAGCGCGTCCAGTCCGCCCCAGCGGCCCACCGCCGCCTCGACCAGTGCCGGCAGTGAGGCAATGTTTACCAAGTCGGCCTGCAAGGGCATTGCCGAGTTTCGGCGCATACGGTTCAGCTCTTCGGCCAAGGCCTCGGCTTCGTCGCGCGAGCGGCCGTAGTGCAGGATGAGGTTGTGGCCCGCCGCGTGCAGTTCGCAGGCGATGGCCGCGCCTATGCGGCGGGCGGCACCGGTGATGAGGATGTTTTTCGGCGGCATGATGTCGGTGAGGTGTGAGGTGTGAGGTGTGAGGTGTGAGGTGTCGAGTGTTAACCGGCGCGTCGTGATGTTCAACTACATCAAACTCCTCGCTCCTGACATCTCACTTCTCACGCTTCAGATCAAGCCGTGTTCGGCGAAGGAATAGCCGTTTTCGCCATCGCCGACGATGAAGTGATCGAGCACCCGGATGTCCACCAGCCCCAGGGCCTGCTTGAGCCGCTGGGTCAGAAGACGGTCGGCCTCGCTGGGTTCGGAAATGCCGGAAGGGTGGTTGTGGGCGAAGATCACGGCGGCCGCATTGTGATTCAGACAGAGCTTCACCACTTCACGGGGATAAACGCTGGCGCCGTCCAGGGTGCCGCGAAACAATTCCTCGAAGTGCAGGATGCGGTGCTGGTTGTCCAACAATAAACAGGCGAAGACTTCGTGCCCGTAACCGCGCAACCGGGCGATCAGGTAGCGGCGGGTGAGCTCCGGGCTGGTCAGCGCGTCGGCATGTTGCAACTCCTCCCGCAAATGGCGCCGGGCCATTTCCAACACGGCCTGAAGTTGCGCGTATTTGGCCATGCCCAAACCGTGGCTGCGGCTGAAGCGCTCGAAATCGGCCTCCAGCAAGGCACGCAGGGAGCCATACTCGGCTATCAACTCGCGGGCGAGATCGACGGCGGTCTTACCCTTGACGCCGATACGCAGGAAGATGGCCAGCAATTCGGCATCGGAGAGCGCGCCCGGACCGCGCTCCAACAGTTTCTCGCGTGGCCGCTCGGCGTCCGGCCAGTCCGTGATGGGCATCGTGCACCTCCCGATGGATATCCTGAGGCCTAGGATAGAGGCCCGCCCACCATCTTTCCAGCCAACAGGACAGACACGTCTATGCTTGCTTCCGAGCTGGGAAAATCATTGACCGCTCCGGGGCTTTGCCTGTATAGACACTGCGGGCCGCCTTCGAAGCATCGAGCGCAGATCAACCATTCCTTCCATCCGACCATGAGATAACCGACACACCCAGCCCGCGTTCCCGCACCCTGCCGGCGGGACTCTTTGCGTTCGACCGCAGCTCTTCATCCACAACAATACGCCTCGCGACGCGCGGGGTTCGCCAACAGTGAGGAGGAGATAGTCTTATGAGAATAGGAGTACCCAAAGAGATACACGCGGGAGAAAAGCGTGTCGCGACCACCCCCGAGGTGGCGGAGAAACTCCAGAAGCTGGGCTTTACCGTGGCCGTGGAAAGCGGCGCCGGCGAGGCCGCCAACTTTTCCGACGAGGCCTACCGGCAAGCCGGCGTGGAAATCGTCCCGGACGCGGCCGACTTGTGGGCCTCGTCCGACATCGTGCTCAAGGTCCGATCCCCCGAACTCGAAAGCGGCGAAGTCGAACGGCTGCGTGTAGGCGGTACCCTCATCAGCTTTGTCTGGCCGGCGCAAAACCCGGCCTTGCTGGAAGCCTTTACGGCCCGCAAGGCCACGGTGCTGGCCATGGACAGCGTGCCGCGCATCTCCCGCGCGCAAAAGCTCGATGCCTTGAGCTCCATGGCCAATATCGCCGGCTATCGCGCGGTGATCGAGGCCGCCCATTATTTCGGCCGCTTCTTCACCGGCCAGATCACCGCCGCCGGCAAGGTGCCGCCGGCCAAGGTCTTCGTCATCGGCTGCGGCGTGGCCGGTTTGGCGGCGCTGGGTGCCGCCAACGGTCTGGGTGCCATCGTCCGCGCCTGCGACACCCGGCCCGAGGTGAAAGACCAGGTGAAATCCATGGGCGCGGAATGGGTGGAGCCGGATTATCAGGAAGAAGGCACCGGCGTCGGCGGCTACGCCAAGGTGATGAGCGAGGCTTATCAAAAGGCGCAGGCCGAGATGATCGCCAAGCAGTGCAAGGACGTGGACATCGTCATCACCACCGCTTTGATACCCGGTAAACCCTCGCCCAAGCTGATCAGCGCCGAGATGGTCGCTTCCATGAAGCCCGGCAGCGTGATCGTCGACCTGGCCGCCGAGCAAGGCGGCAACTGTGCGCTGTGTGCGCCCGGCGAAGTGGTGGTGCGCGAGGGCGTCACCATCATCGGCTATACCGACCTGCCCAGCCGATTGTCGAAACAGTCGAGCACCCTGTACGCGACCAATCTTCTGCATCTGCTGGAAGAGTTGTGCAAGACCAAGGACGGGGTGATCGACGTCAACTTCGACGACGAGGTGATACGCGGCGCGACCGTGGTGAAGGAAGGCAGCATCAGCTGGCCGCCACCGGCACCCAAGCTGTCCGCCGCTCCGGCCGCGGCGCCCAAGGCCGCCACGCCGGCCCCGATCGCCAAGCCCGAAAAGAAGCCCCTACTGCCGGCCTGGCTCAAGACTTCGCTTTCTTTGGGCATCGCCGCCCTGGCCTTCATCGGGCTGGGTATCTCCGCCCCACCGGTCTTCCTCTCCCATTTCACCGTCTTCGTGCTGGCCTGCTTCGTCGGCTACATGGTGATCTGGAACGTGACGCCCGCCCTGCATACGCCGCTGATGTCGGTCACCAATGCCATCAGTTCCATCATCGCGATCGGCGCCTTGATCCAGGTGTCGTCGCCCGGCGCCATCCTGACCGGCCTGGCCGCCGTGGCCATCGGCCTGACCGCCGTCAACATGGCGGGCGGCTTCTGGGTGACCCAACGCATGCTGCGCATGTTCCGCAAATAAGGCTGGAGATAACAACAATGTCGGAAGGATTAATCACCGTTTCATACATCGTCGCGACCGTCTTGTTCATCCTCAGCCTGGGCGGGCTTTCCAACCCGGAAACGGCGCGGCGCGGCAACTTATACGGCATCGTCGGCATGACCCTGGCCATCCTGGCCACCGTGCTGGGGCCCAAGGTCCACAGCTATGTACCCGTCATCATCGCGATGGCCATCGGCGGTTCCGTCGGCGTGTTCGCCGCCATCAAGGTCAAGATGACCGAGATGCCCGAACTGGTTGCCCTCATGCACAGCCTGGTCGGTCTGGCCGCCGTATTGGTGGGCTATGCCAACTACATCGACCCCACGGCGCATTTCGAAGGTGCGGAATACACCGTACACGAGCTGGAGATCTATATCGGCATCCTGATCGGGGCCGTCACCTTTTCCGGATCGGTCATCGCATTCGGCAAGCTGTCGGCCAAGATCAGCGGCAAGCCGATGCTGCTACCCGGCCGTCATTTCCTCAACCTGGCCGGGCTGATAGGCGTGATCGTCATCGCCAAGCTTTATCTCGGCGTCGAACCGGGGCCCGCGGGCATCATCTGGCTGCTGGCCATGACGGGCATCGCCCTGGCCTTCGGCATCCACATGGTGATGGCCATAGGCGGGGCAGACATGCCGGTGGTGGTGTCCATGCTCAACAGCTATTCGGGATGGGCGGCCTCGGCCACCGGCTTCATGCTGAGCAACGATTTGCTCATCGTGGTCGGCGCGCTGGTCGGCTCCTCGGGCGCGATCCTCTCCTACATCATGTGCCGGGCGATGAACCGCAACTTCGTCAGCGTCATCGCCGGCGGCTTCGGCACCGAAGGTGGCAAACCGGCCGTTGCGGGCGCGGAACCGGTGGGCGAAGTGTCGCCCATCTCGGCGGAGGAAACGGCCGAACTGCTGCGCGAGGCCAGGCACGTCATCATCGTGCCCGGCTACGGCATGGCGGTGGCCCAGGCCCAGCACACGGTGTTCGAGATCACCAAAGTCCTGCGCGAGCGCAATGTGGGCGTGCGCTTCGGCATCCATCCCGTGGCCGGACGCATGCCCGGCCACATGAACGTGCTGCTCGCCGAAGCCCGAGTCCCTTACGACATCGTGATGGAAATGGACGAAATCAACGAGGACTTTCCGGAAACCGACGTGGCCATGGTCATAGGCGCCAACGACATCGTCAACCCGGCGGCGCAGGAAGATCCCAACAGTCCCATCGCCGGCATGCCGGTGCTGGAAGTCTGGAAGGCCAAGACTTCCATCGTGATGAAGCGCTCCATGGCCTCGGGCTACGCCGGCGTCGACAATCCGCTGTTCTACAAGGACAACAACCGCATGCTGTTCGGCGACGCCAAGAAGATGTTGGACGAAGTGCTGACCCACTTGAAGGCTTGAGCGTATCGTGCGACGGGCGGTGAGCCTCCGCCGCCCGTCGCCGATGGGTGGCGGGCGATGGAACATGGGATAATCTCGCCCGTATTCTTCTCAAGCCCAAGGTCCGCAGCAGACTTCCTTCCGGGGTGGGCGGAAATCCAATCAAATTCGATGCAGAGGTAACGAGTGCTCAAGAAATCTTTTTATGTTGCGACCTGGGGACTGGCCGCCGCGATGACCGCCGGAGCGGCGCAGGCGGACGGTTTCCGGACTTATCTGTCCATCGTAGGTTCGTCTTCGCTGGCGCCGTTCTCGGAAGCGGTGTCGGACCGCATCACCAAATCCGGCAAGATCAAGCAGCCCAAGCTGGAATCCACCGGCACCGGTGGCGGCTTCGCCTTGTTTTGTGAAGGCGTGGGCATGGAACATCCCGACGTCGTCAACGCGGGCCGGCGCATCCACGCCAAGGAGCTCGACGCCTGTCAGCGCAACGGGGTGGGGAATGTGGTCGAAATCAAGATCGGCTATGACGGTGTCGTACTGGCGGACGCGCAAAAAGGCGCGGCTCTGACCGAACTGTCGCGCAAGGATCTTTATCTGGCCCTGGCCAAGCAGATCATCGACCCGAATTGCAAGGACAAGTGCGACACGCTGGTGCCCAATCCCTACAAGACCTGGAAACAGGTCAATCCCGCCCTGCCGGACAGCAAGATCGAAGTCTACGGGCCTCCGGTCAGCGCCAGTATCCGCGACACCTACGGCGACCTCGTGATGGGGACGGGCTGTGCCGCCTATCCGCAGATCGCCAAGCAGTCGCGTAGCGAGGCGGAATTCAAGCGCCTTTGCTACAGCGTGCGCGAGGACGGGGCCTATATCGAGGACACCGACGAGAACCGGGCGGGCGCCGTGCTCACCAATCCCAATGCTGTCGGCTTGTTCACCTATACCTGGCTGAAACGTCATTCCGAGCGGCTGAAACCCCTGAGTATCGAAGGCGTCGTGCCTACGGACGATAGCATCGTCAGTCAACGCTATCCCATCGCGAGCGGCATGTATTTCTATGTCAAGAAGGCACATGTCGAGCGGGTGCCAGGTTTGCCGCAATACCTGGCCGAATTCACCGGCGACAAGGCCTGGGGCGACAAAGGCTATCTGCTCGCGGCCGGCCTGATCCCCATGCCCAAGGAAGAGCGCGCGCGCTATGCCGCGGATGCCAAGGCGCTGACGCCGCTCCTGTCACTGGATCCGGCGGTCCAAGCGGCACAACCCAAACCCGTGCTACCCGAGGAGCCGGCCCGGCCCGTCAAACCCGCCCAGCCGGCCAAGGCGGCCAAGCCGTCCCAACCGACTAAGTCGACAAAACCGGCCAAGGCCGCCAAATAAGCCGCATCGCTTAAGGCGCCAGTACCAGCCAGCGTAGGATGTGCCGAATAACGTGAGGCGCATCGATCGCGATCGATGCGCTTCGCTATCGCTCAGCACATCCTGCATGGGTTATGGGACCCGCCGACTCTCAGGGCACGAGCACCAGCTTGCCGCTCGTGTGCCCGCCCTCGATCAGGACGTGCGCCCGGGCGGCCTCTTCCAGCGGCAAAACCCGGCTCAGGTGGATGCGCAACTGGCTCTGGTCCAGCCAGCGGCCGCACTGTTCCAGGATCTCCACCTGGTGCAGCCGGGCGTCTTCCAAATCGCGCAGTAGGGGCAGCAGCATCAGTTCGAATCCGATGCGCAGGTTGCGCGTGCGCGCCTCGCCCAAGGGCGTGTCGCCGATGTCCAGCAGGGTGACGATGTCACCGTAGGGCGCGGTGCATTCGATGCTGCGGCGGAACACCTCCGGGCCCACGGTATCGAATACCAGGTCGGCTCCGCGGCCTCCGGTCAGATCGTTGACCGCCGCGACGAAATCCTCATTCTTGTAGTCGATCGCCTCGTCGGCGCCCCACTGCGTAGCCAGCTCGGCTTTCTCCGCCGAACCCACGGTGGCGATGACGCGCGCGCCGCGCAGCTTGGCCAACTGGACGGCGACATGACCGACGCCGCCGGCACCGGCGTGGATCAAGACCGTTTGTCCGGACCGGAGCCGGCCCCGGTCGTACAGCGCCCCCCAGGCCGTGATCAGCACCAGCGGGCCCGCCGCGGCCTGCTCGAAGCTCAGCGATTTGGGCATGGGCGCGGCCCAGCGGGCGTCCAGCACGGTGTATTCGGCGTAATTGCCGGGCTCGCGCCCCAGGCCGCCATGGCAATACCAGACTTTGTCGCCGACCTTGAAACGGTTCACCGCCGCACCGGTTTCCACCACCACCCCGGCCCCGTCTAAGCCCAGCACGGCCGGCAGGGCGCCGTCGTAAAACACGCCGCGCCGCCTCAGCTTGGTATCGACGGGATTGACGCCGGCCGCCTTGATTTGAACCTTGATCTGGCCGGGATCGGCGATGGACGGTTCGGGCAGCTCGGCCAGTTGCAATAGTTCGGGCTCGCCCGGCCTGGTCATGAGTATGGCTTTCATGGATTGCTCGTTCAGCGGAGGGAAGAAAGGCTGGGGCGTTGTCCAACCGGCGGTCGGCGCACGCCGCTGAAGCGCTGCCCCCAATAGGGCTGCGCCAGGCTGGAAACCATCACCCGGCCGGTACGGCTGCTGGGCGCGTGGATGAAACGGTCCTCGCCGACATAAAGGCCGACGTGGTTGAAAGCCCGGCCTTCCGTATCGAAAAAGACCAGGTCGCCGGGCCGGCGCCGGGCCGGCTCGACCTCGGGAAGGGCATAGGCCATCTCCCGTACCGTGCGCGGCAGGACGATGCCGTACTCCCGGTAAACATGGGCGATGAATCCGCTGCAATCGAAGCCCTCCTGCGGGCTGTCCTTGCCGGGGCGGTAGGGCGCGCCTTGCAGGCTCAGGGCGTAGTTCACCACAGCCGGAGTCGATTCTCCCCGGCTGGCTGGCTTGTAGGCTGGACCCGACGCGCAACCGGCCAGGCCCAGGAGCAGGATCAACAGCAAGCAGCGATGCGCGAGGCTCATGAGTGAGTCCACCTTGGTCGGTCCCGGATCGAGGAGCCGATATCATAGAGCAGCCCGGGATTTCCCGTCAGCCTTTGCACATCGCGTAGTCTGCGGCGCTGCGGCCGTGGCCTCGCTAGCACTCCAGGTTTTTTCTTGAATCGACCGCAAGCGGTGAAAACCGAAGGTCGCGGTCTCCCTTCTTATGGGTTCACTTCGATCACGATCTTGCCGAAATGGCCCGCGTTTTTCAGGTGGGTGTAAGCCTCGCGCGCCTGCCGGAACGGAAAGACGCGGTCGACCACCGGATGTATTTCGGCCACGCTCACGAACCGGTTGAGATCTTCGAACATGCTGCGGCTGCCGACGAAGATGCCGGACAGGCGCTTGGCGCCGCCGATCAGCGCGAAAGGATTGAGTTCGCCGCCGAAGCCGCTGAGGCCGCCGATGATGGCGATCGTGCCGCCCATCCGGGCGCTGGCGATCGAACGCGCCAGCGTCCCCTTGCCGCCGACTTCCAGCACCAGGTCGACCCCGCGCCCTTCGGTCAGGCGCAAGACTTCCTCCTGCCACTCGGGTGTGGTCCGGTAGTTGATCGTCGCCGAGGCACCGAGACGACGCGCGCGCTCCAGCTTTTCGTCGCTGGATGAGGTGATGATGGTGTACAGACCCGCCGCCTTGGCCAATTGCAGGGCCCAGACCGACACGCCGCCGGTGCCCAGCAGCAACACGCTGTCTCCGGGCCGGAGTCCGCCTTCGACGAACAGCGCATTCCAGGCCGTGACGCCGGCACAGGGCAGGGTGGCGGCTTCCGTATAACTGAGATGTGCCGGTATCGAGACCAGGGCGTCTTCGTGCAGTACCACTGCTTCGGCCAGCATGCCGTCCCGGGCCCCGCCGAGTGCGCCCACGGAGTTTTGCACGGTGGGTGCGCCCTGGATCCATTCCGGAAAAAACGAGGCTGCGACACGGTCGCCCACGCGAAACCGGCTCACTCGCGCGCCGACGGCGACGACTTCCCCCGCGCCGTCGGAACAGGGAACCACAGGCGCCTCGCCCGCGCTGAGATATTTCCCGTCCGCGATCATCAGGTCGCGAAAATTGAGCGATACGGCGTGCACACGCACCTGTACTTCGTGATCGGCCGGGGCGGCAAGGCTGCGTTCAACCTGTTCCAGCCCGGCAATCTGTTGTCCCGATTTGATTTGATAAGCCTGCATTTCCATCTCCTTTTAGTTAACAAAACATCTGTGCTTGCAGTGGCCGTCGGCGCAACGATCGACATCGTCGTCGTGCTCGCGTCGACATGGGCGGTTATGATATCGGAGCCACGCGGTCCGCAGTGGCGGAATTAGTTAACAACTCTGTAGCGTGTATGGAACCAATCCATGAGTGATCGCTTAAACGGCATCAGCGCGTTTGTCGAAGCGGTGGAGGCCGGCAGTTTCGCACTGGCGGCACAACGCATGCGGCTGACCCGCTCGGCGGTGGGCAAGAGTATCGCGCGGCTGGAGCAGCGCCTGGGGGTGCGGCTGTTCCATCGGACGACGCGCAGCCAGAGCCTGACGGAAGAAGGGCAGGCGTATTACGAACGCTGCGTGCGCGCCCTGGCGGAACTGGATGCCGGCGCATCGGCGCTGGACAGCGGCAAGCGCGAGCCCGCCGGATGTTTGCGCGTCACCGCGCCCGTGCTGTTCGGCCGCCATTGCGTCGCGCCGGTGTTTCTCGCCCTGGGGCGCCGCTACCCGCGACTGAAGATGGAAATGTCCTTCAACGACCGCGTCGTCGATCTGGTGGACGAAGGCTACGACTTGGCCGTGCGCATAGGCAAGCTGCCCGACAGCGGCAGCCTGGTCGCGCGACGCCTGGGCGCCCAGCGCATGGTGATTTGCGCCGCACCGTCTTACCTGGCCGAACACGGAAAACCGGCCGGCACGGATGATCTTTCCCGCCATGTGGGCATCGCCTATGGCCGCTCGGGCCGCGTCTCGCCTTGGCGCATCAGCGACGGTGCGGGCCGGATCGTCGAGCTCCGGGCCGATATCCGCTTCGTGTTCGACGATCTGCAGGCGATCGCCGATGCCGCCATGGCAGGACTGGGTCTGGCCTGGCTGCCTTGCTGGCTGATGGCGCAGCATGCGCGGGCCGGTCAACTGGAGATCGTGATGGGCTGCGACAGCCTGCCGGCGACGGAAATTCACGTCGTGTGGCCGCAATCGCATTATTTGCCGACCAAGACGCGGGCCGCGATCGATGCGCTGGTGGCCGAGATACCCGGCATGGTCGGGCAATTCGAACAGGCCTAGATCTAAGCGCTGCCGTCCGCCGTCCATTGCCGGCGGTAGTCGCCGTAGGCGTAGGATTTCATCTCGCGCACGGCCTCGCCGTCCCAGGCGTAGATCGTCGGCAGATTGTGGCCGTTGAAGCGGTGGGCCTTGATCAGGCTGTAGGCGCCGACGTGGCGGAACACCACCCGCTCCCCGAGTTCCGGAGGGCGCTCGAAGCGGAACTCGCCGAACACATCGCCCGCCAAACAGGTGCAGCCGGCGAGGATCACCGGCATGCCCTGCTCGGGCTCGGGTTCGTCCAGCTCGGGCCGCTTCTGGTATTCGAACACCTCGGGCAGGTGATTGATGCTGGTATCCAGCACGGCGACGATGCGCCCGTCGCTTTCGAACCGGTCGATGACGCTGGCGACCAGATAGCCGGCGCGCCCGACCAGTGCGTTACCCGGCTCGAAAAAGACCTCCAGGCCGTAGTTTGCCCGCAGCCGCCGGGCAATCTCGCCCAACTCGGCCAGATCCTCCGCGCTGTCGAACACATAACCGCCGCCCAGGTTGAGCCATTCCACGCCTTGCAGCACCGGTGCCAGCGCTTCCTCGATGTGGGCGACGGTCAGCCGCAGCGGCGCGAATCCGCGGACGCCGAAGGCCGTATGCACGTGCAGTCCTTTCAGCACGGAGCGGAAAGCGGCATGGTCCTGCCAGAGCGCGGCCGTCTCGGCGAGGTCGGCGCCCAGCTTGGAGTGCGGGCGGCAGGGGTCGTAGCGCAGGTCGCCGGCGAACGAGAGCTTGGGATTAAGCCGGATGCCCGCGCGGACAGAGGAGGGCAGGGCGGGCTGCAGGCGTTGAAACTGATTCAAGGAGTTGAAGGCGACATAGCCGCACAGGCTGCCGATTTCTTCGATCTCGTCGGGGCGCAAGCCCGGCGTGGCGATGTGCAGGCTGCCCCGGCCGGCTTCGGCCGCCAGTTTGGCTTCGTACAGGGAGCTGACGGAAAAGCCCTGGAGCCAGGGCGCGAGCAGGCGCAACAGGGGCAGGAAGGGAAAGGCCTTGACCGAATAAAGCATGCGGCAGCCGCTGGCTTCGTGGGCCTGGCGCAACCGTCCGGCCTGCCTGAGGATCAGGCTTTCGTCATAGAGGAATGCGGGAGTGGCGGGGACGAGGCGGCCGGGACGGCAAGACATGGGCAGAGGGCGAGGACGAAAAGGGGCGCTCACTCGCCGTGACTGTGCTGTACCAGCCAATCGGCCCAGTTGAGGATGGTCTTCAGCCTGGGGGCCAGCAGGGCGTGGGCCTGATCGTAATTCAGCCAGCGGAACTCTTCGTGCTCGGGCCGGCCCAGGGTGGGATTGATGGGCAGATACACCTCGCCCTCGCGCGATTCGGCCAGGTAGTAGCGCGCCACCTTGCCGAAACCGTAGGGCGCGGTTTCCTGGTAGCCCTTGCCCCAGCGGAAGTCCAAAGCCTCCAGCCCGGTTTCTTCGCCCACCTCGCGTATGGCGGCGTCAAACGGATCTTCCCCTGCTTCCACCACGCCCTTGGGAAAATCCCAGTAACTGAATGCGCGCAGCAGCAGATAACGCGGCTCCGGCGGCTCGTCGCGCACGATCACGGCTCCTGCCGACAGGGTCAGTTGTTTCATCAGCGGGCCTCCATGGTGGTCGACATGGAGGCCATTCTAACCGACCCCGGCGGCGGCCGCCTTAAGCCAGGCGGAGGTGCAAGGGACTCTGGCGCGGAAAATGGGCTTTCAGAAACTCCATCTGATCACTCAACACCCGCCGGCCCTGCAGATAAACATATTCGGCATGAGTGGGCACGAAGGGTATCGCCAACAACTGCATGCCGGCCTGTTCGGGCGTGCGGCCGGCCTTGTGGTTGTTGCACCGCTTGCAGGCGGTCACTACGTTGCTCCAGGCATCCGCCCCGCCCTGGCTGAGCGGCGTGATATGATCGCGGGAGAGGTCACGGTGCAGGAAGCGTTGTCCGCAATAGAGGCAGAGGTGGTTGTCGCGGCGGAACAGGGCCGGATTGCCGAGCGGCGGAAGATAACCGCTGGCGGCTTTGTACCCTCCGCCGTGATGGCTATGGGTGGCCAATATGGAGTTGACCTCGATCAGGCTCCGCTTGCCGGTACGGGCGTTGATTCCGCCGCGCAGGGTAAACAAAGTGCTACCGCAGGTATAAGCGACCAACTCCAGATGGTAGAGTTTGGCGGCCTCCTGGTAGCCGATCCATTCCAGCGGCATGCCGGAAGCATCGGTACGCAGTACCTGTAGACGATCGATCTCCATGGTTCCTCCGTTAAGCTTGCTAAGGTTTCATCTCATGCGTGCGGGTAAGCGATTGATTCGGTTCGAGCGGGGTCTGCGCACAGTGTATAGAAATGCCGTGTCAAGTAAAATTTTCTGTCCTCTCTGCCCGCTCCCTTTTTCGTTGGCTTATGTAAGTCACTGATACTGCGATGCCTGGCCCGATTGCGACTTGGCCTGCAGAAAATCCCGGGAGTCCGGACGGAGAGCGATTCCGGTCGTTTGTCATGGCATTTCCCACAGACTTATCCACAGGCCCAGGCCATTGTTCGCCCCTTATATGACATACGATTTACACACCCACTCGACCGCTTCCGACGGAGCCTATACCCCGACTGAACTGGTCAGGCGGGCCGCCGAAGCGGGCGTGGGCCATCTGGCCTTGAGCGATCACGACTGCACCGACGGCCTGGCCGAAGCGGAGCGGGCCGCCTCCCTCTACGGCCTTAGACTGATCCCCGCCGTGGAAGTGTCCGTCAGTTGGCAGGGCAAGTCGGTGCACATCGTCGGTCTCAACATCTCCGCCGCCTGCGCGAGCTTGCAGACCGGCCTGCAAGGCTTGCAGGCCACCCGCCGGGAACGCGCCTTGGAAATGGGGAAGCGGCTGGCCAAGGAGGGCATACCCGGCGCGTACGAGGCGGCTTATCTGCTTGCCGGCGACGGCATGATCACGCGCACCCATTTCGCCCACTTCCTGGTGACGCAAGGATTGTCGCCCAGTGTCAAGGACGTGTTCGGGCGCTATCTCACCCCCGGCAAGCCGGGTTACGTGTCCACCGAATGGGCCGGCCTGGAAGCCGCCGTGAGCTGGATACGCGAGGCGGGCGGCATCGCCGCGGTGGCCCATCCGCAGCGCTACAAGATGACCGGAAGCTGGCTGCGGCGCTTGTTCGCTGAATTCAAGGAGGCCGGGGGCGAAGCGATGGAAGTGATTTCCGGTACCTCGTCGCCCAACGACATCCAGACCATGGCCCAGCATGCCAAGCGCTTCGGGCTGCTGGCCTCGCTGGGCTCCGATTTCCACAGCCCCGAGCACAGCTGGCTCAAGCTGGGCAAACTGCCGCCGCTGCCCGAGGGGCTGACGCCGGTCTGGAGCCGCTGGCATGCCTGAAACCTCCCGTTGCGCCTGGGCCGTCCGCACGGACGAAGAGCGCTGCTATCACGACGAGGAATGGGGGAGGCCGCTGCACGACGAGCGGAAATTATTCGAATTCCTCATCCTGGAAGGCGCGCAGGCGGGTCTGAGCTGGCTGACGGTGCTGCGCAAGCGGGAGCGCTATCGGGAAGTCTTCGACGGCTTCGATCCGGAAGCGGTCGCGCGCTACGATGCCGAAAAGACGGCCATGCTGCTGGCCGATCCGGGCCTGATCCGCAACCGCCTGAAGATCGAGGCGGCGGTCGACAACGCCCGCGCCTATCTCCGGGTACAGGAAACGTACGGCAGTTTCGACGCCTATCTGTGGCGCTACGTCGACGGCCAGCCCATACAGAACGCCTGGCAGGATTACAAGGAGGCGCCCGCCGCCACGGCGGTTTCGACCGCCTTGAGCAAGGACTTGCGCAAGCGCGGATTCCGCTTCGTCGGGCCGACCATTTGTTATGCCTACATGCAGGCGGTCGGGCTGGTCAACGACCATGCCGTTGGTTGTTTCCGCTGGCATGAGCTGGGCGGCGGCCGGGAAGAACTTCCCGCATAACCCCCTCGCCGCGTCCGTGTCGGGGGGCAATCACCGCGAACCTCGTCCGGCGCGTGAGTAGTACCGCTCGATGCCGAGACCATGGGCTCAGCGCTCGGGCCAGTGCCAGGGCGGGGCGTCCAGCCGACCTTGCCCTTCGATGTGCGTTTCGCCGAGATCCTTGTAAAGCCGGATCGGTTCGCTCTGTTTGCATGGCTCCAACGCGGCGATCAAGCGCGTGGAGTGGGAAACGACCAGGATCTGGGAGCGCTCGCTCGCGTTCTCGATCAGCCTGGCCAGGGCAGGCATGAGATCGGGGTGCAAACTGGTTTCCGGCTCGTTCAGCACCATCAGCTCGGGAGGCCGGGGCGTCAGCAGCGCCGCGATCCATAACAAATACCGTAGCGTCCCGTCGGAAAGCTCGGCCTGGCTCAAGGGCCGCAACAAGCCGTGCTGGCGGAACTCGATGCCGAAGCGGCCGTCCTTCACCGTCACTTCGATACGCGCACCGGGAAAAGCGTCTTCCACCGCTTCATCGAGCCTTGCGCCATCGCCGATCTCGCGCAGGGTCTGCAAGGCGGCCGCGACGTCCCGCCCGTCGTGGCTCAACGCCGGCGTCCGCGTGCCGACCTGGATTTGCCGCGCCGGCGCATCGGTGTCGGCGCGGAAATGGTCGTAGAAACGCCAGGAGCGGATGGACTCCCGTAGCAGCAGCACTTCCGGGGCGATCCGCGGATCGGCGACGTGGGTGAGCAGGCTGTCGTAGGCCGGCACGTGCTGCGCGATGACGTCCCAGCGTCCGCGCTCGCCGCGCGTGCTGACGATGGCGCCGTGGCGCTCGACGACGGCGTTCGCCTTGCGCAAGACCGCACCGTGCCAGATGCATTCGCGCTTGATTTCGGGATCGAGACCGAAAGAACCGAACGGCGGAGAGGGCAAGCCGAAATCGACCGCGTAACTCAAATCATCGCCCGCAAACCCCATGCGCAGATGCACCCGCTCCCGGCGCGGGCCGCCCTGGACGGGATGCTCGCCACGGCGGACGGATTTGGCGAATGACTCGGGCCCGGCCCACAGTACGGACGGCAGGCCGCCCTCCCGTGCGATGGAAGCCACTGCGCCGCCGAGCGCTGTTTCGCTCAACAGCCGGAAGGCGCGATAAAGATTGGACTTGCCGCAGCCGTTGGCCCCGGTGATGACGTTGAGTTGACCCAGCGGAACGACCAGTTCCCGCAAGGAGCGGTAATTGGCGATGGCGAGCGTGTGGAGCATCCTGCGTTACCCGTTTTGGCCTGAATTTGCGCCGATTATGGCACGCGCCCGCCTCGGACGGCCTCATTCCCGGCGCGGCGGCGGCCAGACCGGGGCCGGCGCGAGGTTGCAGTGAATTTCCCCAATGTGCGCCCTCGCGCCGTTGACTCGGGCGGCACCTTGCCTCAACCATTAGGCATCCCATTACGGCCACCCTCATGAACGCCGAAATCAATCCCCGCCCCCTGGACTTGGTGCAGACCGATCCCGCGCTCGGCATCCTCCGTTTGGCGGCCTTGTCTGCCGGTCCCGACGGCAAGCTGGATGACGAGACGCTGGATCTGATTTTCGAACGCGTCGAAGCCGGCGTTTTCGCCGCCATGGACCCTGCCGCCGCATGGCCGGAACTGGTCCTGGGACTTATGGGCCGTACACCGTCGAACATGTTCCGTGCCCTCTACTCGTCCGGCGCGCTGCACGAGGTGTTGCCGGAAGTGGCGGGCGTGTTCGGTGTCCCGCAAATCGCGGACGACCCGCCGCAAGTCGATATCGGCCAGCATCTGCTGCGCGTGCTGGACGAGGCCGCCCGTTGCGACGCGCCGCTGCCGGTGCGTTTCGCCGCGCTGGTGATGCATGCCGGCAAGTCGGATTCGCCCCCCGAACACCTGCCCGTCCATTATCGCCACATCGAGCGCGGCCGTCCGCGCATCGAGGCGCTGTGCGAACGCTTCGGCGTGCCCGGGGAATGCCGCGACCTGGCCCTGCTGGCGCTCGCGGAATGCGAACGGGTGCACCGGGTGTCGCAAGTGCGCGCCGGGCCGGTCGCCGCGCTGCTGGAGCGCGTGGGAGCCTTCGACCGGCCGGAGTGCTTCGAACAGTTGATGATCCTGTGCACGTGCGACTACCGGGCCTACGGCCAGCGTCCCACCCAGGACTATCCCAAGGCCGCCTTGTTGGGCACCGCCTTGCAGGCTTGCGCAAGCATCGACGAAGCCGGGTTGTCATCCGGCCGCAGTGCCGCCGAAGCCGCGGAAAGCGTGCTGACCGCCCGCGCCACGGCGATCGCCGTCGCGTTCCGTTCGGAGCGCTGGTCGGGCGGAGCGGAATAAGCCGGCCGGCGGGAGCCCCGCTGCCCGGCCATGCGACGATGAAAAGCTACATCCCCGAACTCAGCGAAGTGCGCATGGTCAACCGGGCGCCGGACAGGCCGGTCGATTTTGGCGCCGATGGCGACTACATCCTTTCCTGTTTCAAAGACGTCGAACGGAGTTTCGCGCTCGACGCCTTCCCCGGACTCGCGGCGCAGCGGATACCGGCCCGCGCCCTGATCAAACAGCTCATCGTCTGGTGGCGCACTCTCGAACCGGCCGATGAAGCCCAGCGGGACGCCTATGGCCGCCTGCCGGGTGCCATCCGGCTCATCGACACCATTTCCTCCTGGCTGGAGGAACGCGCGGGCCACGATACCGCCGATTGAGCGCGGATCCAGGCCCGCCTTTCGCCCGCTGCGGTCCGGGCGTCGCCCGCTGCGGTCCGGGCGATTCCTTCAGGCTGGCTTCTTGTCGCTATGGCCTAGGCTGCGGCCGGGTGCGATGTGATCGCGGACCCGTTGCTTCAGTTCGGTGATCTCCGGAAAACGCCCCTCTTCCTTGCGCGACCAGACCAGGACGTCGTTCGCCCGGACCTCGAATATGCCCCCCGTGCCCGGCTTCAGGGCAAGTTCGGAAATCTCCTGGTCGAAGGTGGTCAACAATTCCTGCGCCATCCAGGCCGCGCGCAGCAGCCAGCGGCATTGATTGCAGTAAAGGATTTCGATGCGGTTGTTCATGGCGTAGCGCTTGGAGGGGTTGTTCGAGCAGCCAGGATTTCGGCTTCGGCCGAGTTTTCGGCACGCGCTTTCAAGGCCTGATTCATCGCGACGAAGCCTGCCCTGACGCCGGTTTCGAGGCCGGATTGCGCCCATCCTACCAGGAGGCCGGAGAAGCGTTCTCCGTGAACCAGGCGGACGCCGCCGTCTCCCGTGGCGCATAGCCTGAAAAAATGCTCGCCGTCGAAAACGCCGGGCAAAACGAGTCTCCCGCGCCAGCGCAATTCCTCGTTCGGCGCGACGATCCGCACCGTGGGCCGAAAACTCATGGCCTTGCCGCCGGGCGGCCTAATGCTGACCTTAAGCCGGCTACCGGCGACGGGTTCGCCTTCGATGGCGGTAATGAACGGATTCCACAGGGGATAGGAAGGGAAGTCGGTCAGCGTCGACCACACGCGTTGCGGCGCGGCGTGGATCTCTATTTCCGTGATCAGTTCGAGCATGCGGACAGGGGATATAGGGTGGGCGAGCGTCTCATCCTAAGCGATTATCGCCAGCGCGTCTCCCGCAGACGGTCAGTCTCGCCCTCACTCCTTCCTTCCTACGCCAGAACCGACGCTACGGCGTCAGGCACGCTATATGTCGCCGACATCCAGCATAGTTCGCGCGTAAACCACCTCGTGCGGCTCAACGCCGGATGAGGGTATTCGCACGGCTTCCGGACCCGCTGCTGAAATATCAGCAAAGTGCTGGTCAATCTCCAGTATAAAACCAATAAGTACCTCAATAAGCAGAGGGCTTTTATATCATCAATAGATCGAGCCGGCTGTTGTAGCGTCAGCACATTATTGCTCAGTAAACAGGTAGCCAACAGGCCCGATACACCCAACAAGCAACAAGTTCATATTCCAGCAGTCGGGAATCACCGCGAGGGTGGTTATACAGCACCAATAAGCTGCTCTTGTCGATGATTCCATTATCAAATCCATTAAATCTGGGCGCTGCGGCTGAGAGAAGGGATGAACGGTAGTGGCACGGGTCATGCTTTCTCTTATCGGGCGGAAATTCTTATGCGTGACATTCACTGCGCAAGGATTTCGCCAGCGTCTTTGAGTTAAATCGCCGTTTCCACCGCAAGCGCTTGTGTTAATCGCAAGCCTTTCATGTCGGAGTGACGCTTAATTTAAAGGTCTTGGCCCTATTTCGTGCACTGGTCATGTATAGGTATCGGCCGAGAAACGATGACTGGGCGTGTGCCGGATGCCGGCACAGGAAATCGGAAAAAACTTTCCTCGCTTGCGCATGATTAATCTGGGTCGGGATGGATAAACCTGTTTCATTTACTCCATAAAAATATCCCTTAAAAGGTAGTCGGTTTCTGTGGTTTAAAGAAACACGACCCGGATGCGGTATCGATCAATACCGCAGGGGCGGCTTTTTGTCTGCGATTTGTGCAAGACCGGTATTCGTTCTGCGCATGCCGGCGGTTTATGGGTATTTGTCAGACCACCCTATTCGTATTTCTTTCATTCATGGGCGGGCGATGGCCGGTGGCGAGCAGGCCGGAGAGCCGATCGACTTCATGGGAGCGTCACGCGCTTAGGCCGCGTCTTCAGAGATTGATAAAGCCAGTATCGATGCTCATCGAAAGTAACTTTTATTAATAACGTCAAGAGAGCCGTCAATAATGAGTAATACCTCCACGTTCCCGTCTTGGGCGGAAAAGCCGGTCGCCGCGGCCGTGCCCTTTCGCCGATCCTCCCTGGTGCTGGCCATCGCCGGTGCGGTTATGGTGGCCGGGGCTCCGGCCTATGCGGCGGACGACAAGGTCGTCAGCGAACTCAAGGCCGAAGTCGAACGCCTGAAAAAGGCCTTGGAAAAAAGCGAGAAAGCCCTGGCCGCTCAAGTCGGCGCCGTGCCGGCGCAACCGGCCGCCGGCGAGCCGGTTTCCGAACCCGTTTCCGAGCCGCCCGCAGCCGTGCAAAGCGAGGAGTCGACCAAGATCGCCAAGGGCGAAGAAGGCGACGAGCCCAAGGCCCTGGGCGAAGTCGTCGTCAGGACCAGCCGGGGGCTGGTGAAGAAACACGACATTCCGACCTCGTCCTCCGTTATTACCGGCCAGGAGCTGGAGCAGACTGGCGCCTACACCCTGGCCGACTTCACCAAGCGTTCCGCCAACCTCAGCCGAGACACCGGCAACCCGCGTACTTTCAGCCTGGCCATCCGCGGCATCGGTAAAAAGGGCATCACGGAAGCGCAGGATCCCAGTGTGGGGACGTCGATCGACGGCATCAGCTTCGGCTACAACTCACTGGCCACCTGGGACCAGGTGGACGTCGAATCGGTCGAGGTCAATCGCGGTCCGCAGGGTACTTACGGCGGCAAGAACACCAGTTTGGGCAGCGTGCAGATCAACTCCCGCACCCCCTCGTTCACCTCGGGCGGGCGCTATGCCATGCGTTTCGGCATACTCGATACCTTTTACGGCGACCTGTCCTACGGCGGGCCGGTCATCGACAACACGCTGGCCTGGCGCGGCACCTTCTTCGTGCACAAGAACGCCGGTGTCTATCAGAACGACTACGACCTGCGCGGCCGTACCTATATAGACACCAACAAGATTGCGGGCCGCGTGCAGTTCCTCTATACCCCGACGGACGACATCACCGCCCGCCTGCGCGTGGAAGTGGCTCCCCGCACCGCCGAGAACTTCAACGGCCTCAACCTGTTCCACCCCGAGCCCGCCACCTATTCTGATGGCGTAGCCTGGAACCTGGCGAATTCTTCCGGCAACCGGCTGCGTAGGGGCTGGTTCCAGCAGATCAAAAACTATGGCCTGAACAATTTTTATAACTACCACACCGGCACGCAAAACAACGATCAGCAGCTCGCGCTGGAAACCGGCATGCACGGGGTGACGGGCGATGTGAACTGGAAGCTGGGTACACACACCCTCACGTCCATCACCGGCTGGAAGGATTTCTATTTTGACGCCCGCAACGACGAAGGCACGCCTTACGACGTTTCCCTGCAAGGCGGCGGCGACGTGAAGTACGCGCAGTTCACCCAGGAGCTCAAGCTGTCGTCGGAAAAGGGCGGTTTCGTCGATTACGTCACCGGCCTTTATTACATCAAGACCCGCACCGACGTCGGCGGCAAGAACGGCTACGGATCCGATGCCGGCTACTGGTTCGCCAGCGGCTCGCCCAGCACCACCAACACCTTCCTAGACCCCGTCACCGGCACTACGCAACCCGTCTGGAGCGGAACCTACGGCACGCTGGCGGGCTCCGCGACCGCGACGGCCCAGGACCGCTATCTGTTGGGTGACTCTCTCAACGGCTTGAGAAAATACTCCCTGCAGCGCATCCGCAATGAAAGCCCCGCCGTCTTCGGCACGGCCAACTGGCATCTCACCGACCAGCTGACCCTGACCACCGGCCTGCGCGTGACGCGGGAGGACCGCCGGACCAACGGCTACAGCGTGGTCACCGACGACGGTTACGCCGGCGTATTGAACCCCACGGGCGTCGTAGGCGGACAGGACGCGCAGATCGCCAGCGGTTTCGACTCCGTCAATGTGGCCAACAACACCACGACTTATCTGGTCAACAACAAGATCGCCACCCAGGCGCAATGGGTAGAGGCGGGCAGCATCGCCGCCAACAGAAAGTCGGGTGCTTATTACCTGAACGGCGCGAAACAGGTGGTGGGTACCGACGTCAGCGCGGCGACGGCGATCACCAGCCAGGGCCTCAAGGCCGATCCCAGCAAGAACATCGCCTTCGTCGCCACGGGAACGAGCGCCAACAACGGCCTTACCACCGATGCGGCCGATTATGCCGCCGCCTTGGACCAAGCCAACAAGGCGGCCTTGAAATACTATGGCGTGAGTACCTGGGCGGGCCTGAACAACACCCAGAGGCAAAAAATCGCCCTGGCTCAGGCGCTGCGCAAGGCGCAAATTGGCACCCTCTACAACACGGTAGGCGCGCAGTCGTTCAGGAAAACCCAGCTCACCTCCTTGCTCAGTCCCAGCTTCAAAATCAACGACGACCACACGGTCTACGCCACCTGGCAGCACGGCGAAAAAGCCGGTATCGCGCAGGTCGTCAGCGGCAAGTCCCTGCAGGCCAAACCGGAAATCACCGAGTCGTACGAACTGGGCTGGAAGGCTTATTTCTTCGACAAGTCGCTGACCCTGAACACCGACGTGTTCTACACCGATATCACGGATTACCAGCAGGCCATACAGGTCGTGGACGAGAAGCAAACCTTGTTGAACAACGACGGGCTCATCTACTACCAGGGCGCCACCCTCAATGCCGACCGGGTCAAGGCCTGGGGTATCGAGGTGGACGGCTCGTACACCGGCATACCCAGGACGTCGCTGCGTTGGTCAGGTGCCTATACCGATGCCTGGTATGCGGACTTCAAGAACTCGCCGCTGGCGGCGGAGCAAAATCCCGGCTCGCCGCTCTACAGCGCCGCCTTGGGGGGCACACCGTTTCAAGATCTGACCGGCAAGACCCTGCCAGGCGCCTCGAAGTTTTCCTTCAACGTCGGCGGCGATTACCGGCAACCGGTGCTCGACGGTTACGAAGCGCACACATCCATCAACTATTCCTTCCAGACCGGCTACAACAATGACGTCACCCTGTCCAAATACGGTTGGGTTCACGGCTACGGAACGGCTGACGTTTCCATCGGCCTGGGCCGGAAGGACAAGCTCTTCGACGTGAGCTTCCTGGCCAGGAACGTCCTGGATACTCAGCCCAAGGCCCAGGGTTCGAACAGCGGCTCCCTGCTGACATCACCGCGCTGGTACGGGGTGGTTGTTAGCGGACAGTTCTAGTTCCGGAACCGCTTCGCGACGAGGCGGATATCGAAAGGCCCGGGTTGTCCCCGGGCCTTTTTTTGTGGGCCGGGAACCGCATGGGTGCCGCTTCGCCGCCGCCATTTTGATGCTGAAGAAACAGTATCGAACCATAGTGTCGTGTAGCCAACACTATTTGGTCCGGGGAACCGGGGTTATAGCAGATGGCGGTTTCGTCGACGCCCTAAGGTTATACGGGCAGTCTCCCGCCCGGATGGGCGTATATCAACAGCATGCTGATTTAAATGCACAGAGCAAGCATGTGGTGATTTATGCGCTTAATAGTTGTCTCATCACCACTTTTTCGAATTAATTGTGGATAAATACGCAGAATATTGACCATCAAGCAGGATTTAACCAAATCCGTGTTTCCCGGTAACCAACTTCTTGCCATTCCTTTTCGTCATAAATCGATTTCGTAGGGCAGGGAGATCTAAAAACCCTCTTCTCATCGTGCGCCACGGATTTTCAATCGACGGCTTAATATCGGGTAATAAGGCCTGGCATGACTCATGCTATGTCTCCGGGAAAGCCGTTTTTTGACCTGCGCATAGTTGCGCGCTAGCTCTGCTTTGCTCCAAGAAAGCGCATGGGGAAGTGCGGCCAGGTGAGTATGGCCGGAACCCCAGGCTGCGCCTCGTATTCCTTTAGCGAACGATGGCTAAATAAATAATGAGCTTGGCTCGGTAAACCCGCGTGGGGAGTGATACGCCGAACGTGTTAGGTAGCTTTCGGCAAGTTCTTGCGGGAATAAGAAAAGAATCGGTTTCCAGTATTCAAATTAGCCGTAGAACGGCGAGGCCCTGCTTTGCGTGGGGAGGGGAAAGCTTTGCGCGGAATTCTATATTTCGCGAGGCCTCTCTTCGTTTTATGACGGATTGAAAAGGGTATTAAAGCCGCGGAAGGCGGGGATGAATTTGGTGGCACGCTGCGCCCGGCAGGATCTTAAAAATAAGAGTGAAACCGGTATTCATGACCGGTTTTTAAAGCGCTGGGGCCTTTAGGCGGGCAGTTGCGACTATTACGGTTTTGCGATTATTAAATAGGGGAAGTAGATGCGGAATGAAAAGTTTGTGGATTCTTCGGTTTCACTCGAAGATCTGAATGCGGTGTCGAAATATGATGCGGAAACGCTGTCGTCGATGTCGGGGAAAAACGCCTCTGCGCCGTCGGCTCGCGGCTCGGTCGGCCTCAGCGGCGCCGCCATGCTGGTCGCCGGCGCCTGCCTGCTGGCTCCGGGCTACGCCGCCGCAGATGCCAACAGCGATCTGGCAGCCGAAGTGGCCCGCCTGAAGAAGGAGCTCGGAGAAACCAAGAAGGAATTGAGCGACACCAGGAAAGAAAACGAGCAGCTCAAGGACGAGGTCGCCAGCACCAAGGTGTCGGAGCCGCCTCCGTCGTCCGCGCCTGCCGCTGCCGGCCAGGCGGTGCTGGTCAGCGAGGCTCCGGCCGCTGTCGCTGAAGAAAAAGACCAAGCCGAAAGTCAGCCCAAGAATCTGTCGGAGGTCGTGGTCACCGCCCGACGCAAGGAAGAAAAGCTGCAGGACGTGCCGTTGCCTATTTCTGTCATCGGTGGCGAACAGTTAAAACGCGACAATATCGTTACGATTAACGACATAGCTAGACGCGTACCTAACCTGGGCGTGTCGACCCCGAGTTCCAGAAATTCCAGCATAGCCTTGCGCGGTATCGGCAAAAACAAAGGCAACGAGGCAATGGAGGGCAGTGTAGGGGTGCTGGTCGACAACGTGTGGTCTTGGGTGGGCTCAACCTGGACTAATTATGTCGACCTCGACCATGTCGAATTGCTGCGAGGACCGCAAGGTACACTGCAAGGGAAAAACAGTACAGTGGGCCTTTTGAATGTGAACAGCAAGCTACCTTCATTCAAAGCCGGTTATTACTTCGAAGGCTTTGCCGGCAATCGAGATAGCCAACAAGCAAGAGCTATGGCCACCGGCCCCTTGATCAATGGACTGTTGGCCTATCGAGCCTCTGTCTTTTACGACAAGCGTGATGGTTCCGTACTCAATCTCGACTCCCCACATACCGATACGCTGCATCAAGACACCAATATGTTGGGCGGTCGCGTACAGTTTTTGTTGACACCAACCGACAGTCTCTCTGCCAGGATTATTCTGGATCGCTCCTCGTCCGCGCAAACAATGATTTTGTATCCGGCCATAGCCGATCCTACAACGTTCGCGGACGGTACCCTCAGGCCAAGTTCGTTTAGTAAACGGCTGAATCGCGATTGGTTTACCAGTCTTCAAAATTCCGGTCAGCCGGTCTATACGATCGGTGATCCGCGCAAAATTGCGTATAACAACCATCAAATATCACGCGTCGATCAACAAGGCGCCTCCGGAGAAATCAACTGGGATCTGGGGGGCTACAAACTCACCTCTATTACCGCTTATCGCAGTTCACGGAACGAGCCCCGCCACGACTACGACTACAGCACCGCTGATATCGGTGCAATGACGGGTGGAACCTCCCTCGCTAGACAATGGACGCAAGAGTTCCGCTTGACCTCGCAGGAGCCCGCTTTCGGTTTCATTGACTATCAGCTCGGTGCTTTTGCACTCCGCAGCGACGCAGAAACGGAATTCCAACATACCTTCAGTTCCGACGCCGGAGCATTTTACTCCACCGATGCCATTTATAACCGTTTGAATGCTACCGCCGCTGGACGTGAGGTATTGTTGAAGTCACTGAATCGTATATTGCAATCTAGCAAAACTCATCCAACGGTAACCAGTCTGGCGGGATTTGGCCAGCTTAACCTGCACGTGACCGACGAAGCTACATTGACTCTTGGCTTCCGTAACACCTGGGAGAAGCGCGACAATCAAGCCTCCAATGGATATACCGGAGGCGAGTTCCTGAGTAGCTTTGCTCCCGCATATCGGGCCGACGTGGCAGCGATAAGACAGGCCGCTTATGGCAACGTGTATTTTGGGCCTAGACAAGGAATTGAGGAAAACTCTCAAAGCTGGCTTGTCAATCCTAGCTATAAGCTTACCAAAGATATCCTGATTTACTTTTCGACGGCATACGGTGAAAAGTCCGGGGTCGCGCAGTTCGATAATTTTGGGCGCCCAGATAATATCGCGCCAGAGAAAGTGTGGGATTATGAGTTGGGAATTAAAACAGCCTGGCTCGATAATACGCTTACGGCCAATCTGAATTTATACAATACTGACGTAGAAGGATATCAGTCGCTACTAGTAGTAGAAGACCACCATTCTGCGGTAGGCACCCGCAGCACGATGGGTAACGTGAAGGGTATTACCGCTAGGGGTGTCGAGCTAGACGCCGCTTGGCAGGCTTATGAAGGCGTTAGCTTCTTCGCCAATGCCGCCTACAATCATGCCGTATATACCGACTTCAAGAATGCGCCGTGCGCGCCAGAGCTGAATATGATGGCAGGCATGCCGTGTGACTATACAGGCTTACAGATACCTAACGCTCCAGAGTTTACCGCCAACTACGGCGTTGATCTCCGGACGCCGCTGGGGTTTGGCAAGTTTGCTGATTATGGTTTTGAGTGGCACGCTTGGCTTGTTGATAGCTTCAAATCTAGAGCCAACGTTAATACGAATCTGACTAAGTATGGCATCCAACCGTCTTATCATGTTGTGGACGGCGGTATCGGTGTTGGCACAAAGGATGGTCACTACAGTCTTAATCTCGTCGGTCGAAACATATTCGACACGATTTATGTGACCGATGTGGACCAATATACAGGTACACAGGTGGCTAAGGGCACTTATGGCGATGCGCGTTACTTTGGCGCTCAATTCCGCTCAAGCTTTTAGCCTACTCCCGACTCAACCTTTCTCCGCGGGGGGGAAGGTTGGGATGGCTTTGGGTTCGTGAAATGTTGATGCTAGACGTTAAGACTAATTCGGGATTTTTGTTCCCGCCGGGTCTTAAGGGTTCTATCCATTCAACTTTTCCCGATCGATAAAAGGCCATGTGCTTGCTATTAATCCGGTCATGTATTTCTGTGGAAAAACGACGCTCAAGGGCCAGTAAATTCAGGCCTTTCCTATGATCGGTATTTTATGGCCGGGTTAACAAATAAGCTCTTTTCTAAAGTCGTTGGCTCAAGTCCCTTTCCTTTTTGGGGAAAGCCGCGATGAGCAGGTCTCCGACGGCAGGGCATTATTTTTATCGTTTTTGCCTTGGCTCCCTCCAGGATGTAGTGGAGCCTGAAGGATTGACGGGTATCGCCTTCCAGAACACAGATATAGACCCCTCGTGCGCAGGGCGGATTAGTTCGGTCTTCCATTTCGCGAGAGTGAAAGAACGTGGAGATGTAAGGTTTGCGTTGCCATTAGCTAGGTCCCGGGATAGCTGTCTCGCATGCCTGCTGGTGGCCGCTTGCCTCGTGGTTTTTTCTTGCGGTGCTTCGGCCGTCGAACCGGTGCTGAGTCCCGAAAAGGCGGTTGCCCTGGCTTTGGAGGGCAATCCGGGCCTGGCGCAGATCAAGGCGCGGGCCGAGGCCATGGCCGCCGTACCCTCGCAGGAAGGCAGCCTGCCGGACCCGACCCTGAACTTCGATACGCTCAATCTGCCGGTCGGCGATGGCCTGAGTCTCCGCAAGGAGGACATGACCATGCTGGAGCTCGGCGTCAGTCAGGCCATCCCGTTTCCCGGCAAGCTGGCGCTCAAGGAGCAGGCCGCCCGCTTCGAGGCGGAAGCGGCGGCCGACACGGTCGAAGAGGCGCGGTTGCGCCTGGCCCGCGACGTGAAGATGCGCTGGTGGCAGCTGGTTTCTCTGCGCCGGTCCTTCGCCATCATCGCCGAAGCCGAGCGGCTGCTTAAGCAACTGGTCGAAATCGCCGATTCCAAGTACCGGGTAGGCGAAGGCGCGCAGCAGGACGTCCTCGCGGCGCGGCTGGAGCTGGCCAAGCTGATCCAGCAACGGGCGCAGCATGTGGGCCTGCATGTGAGCGAAATCGCCCGCCTGAATGCCTTGTTGAACCGCTCGGCGGACAGCGCCATACCGTTGCCGGACGAGGTGGAAACGGCCCTGCCGGATATCCGCTCGGACGCGGACTTGCTGGCTTGGGCCGAGCAGTCCCGGCCGCTACTGGCGCAGCGCAAGCATGCGATAGATGCGGCCCAGAGCCGGCTGGATCTGGCCAAGAAGGATTATTACCCGGACTTCACCGTCGGCGCCGGTTATGCCTTCCGTCAGGATACGCCGGATGGCCAGAACCGGCGCGACTTTGCCAATTTCCGCCTGAGCATGAACCTGCCGGTTTTCGCGGACAGCAAGCAGTCCAAGGCGGTCGACCAGCGCAACAGCGAACTGCTCAAGGAGCGTTACGCCCTGGACGAAGCGGAGCGCAAGATCCAGACGGAGATCGCGTCCGCTCTGGCCGTCTATCGCGGCAATCGCGAGCAGTTCAGGCTGTTCGAGGACAGCCTGGTGCCTCTGGCCCGGGAAACCGTGACGTCCGCGCTGACCGCCTACCAGGTCGGAAAGACCGACTTCCTCAACGTGGTGCGCGCGGAAAACGCCTGGTTCGACTATCAGATGCAGTATTGGCAGGCTCTGGCCGATGCGCATCAGGCCCTGGCCCGGTTGGTGGCCGCCGTCGGTAAGGAGGCATTATGAGCAAGCAACTGTTCTGGACCGCCGTATTGTCGGCCGGCCTGGGCGCCGCAGCGGTCTATTGGCCCGTCGTGCAATCCAGCCGCGCCGGCATCCCTCCGGCGGCGGAATCGCTCCGGTCATCGGCAGGGGCGGGCCGGCAGATTCTTTACTACAAGAATCCCATGGGCCTCGCCGATACGTCCGCGGTGCCCAAGAAGGACGGCATGGGCATGGATTACATACCGGTGTATGCCGAGGACGATGGCAGGGCCGCCGACGGCACGCTCAGGATCGCTGTCGAGAAGGTGCAAAAACTGGGGGTGAAGACCGCCACGGCGGAAAGGCGGGAGATCGCGCAGACCGTCCGCAGCGTGGGCATCGTCGAGGCCGACGAGCGGCGACTGTACGACGTGACCCTGCGCTTCGACGGCTACATCGAAAAACTGTTCGTCAACGCCACCGGACAAGCTGTGGCACGCGGCCAGCCCTTGTTCGAGCTCTACAGCCCGGATCTGGTTTCCGCCCAGCGCGAATACCTGACCGCCAAAAACGCCCGTTCCGCGCTCGCCAAGGCGGAGCCCTGGATACAGTCCGGCATGAAGGACCTGGCGGACAGCAGCCTGGAACGGCTGCGCAACTGGGGCATTTCGGACGCCGAGCTGGCGGGCCTGGAGAAGCAGGGGCAGGTCCGCCACGGCCTGGTCGTCCGCTCCCCCGCCTCGGGCGTGGTGATGGAAAAGTCGGTGGTGGCGGGCCGCCGCGCTTCGGCGGGCGAGGTGCTGTTCAAGATCGCCGACCTGTCCCTGGTGTGGGTGGTCGCCGAGGTCTACGAACAGGACATCGGCCGGATCGCCCCGGGCCAGAAGGTGAAGGTCAGGCTGGATGCCGTTCCCGGCCGGAGCTTCGAGGGGCGGGTGGCCTTCGTCTATCCCTCCCTGGAGCCGAGCACGCGGACCGCCAAGGTCCGCGTGGAACTGCCCAATCCCAAGGGCCAGCTCAAGCCCATGATGTATGCCCAGCTGGAGCTGGATACGCAGGCTCACCAGGCGCTGGCGGTGCCGCGTTCGGCCGTGCTGGAGGGTGGGCGGCGCACCCTGGTCCTGGTCGATCGGGGGGAAGGGCGCTTCGAGCCGCGCCCTGTGCGCCTCGGCATCCGCGGCGACGATGTGGTCGAGGTGCTGGAGGGCTTGAATGCGCAGGAGCGGGTGGTAGTCGGAGCCAACTTCCTGATCGACGCCGAGAGTAATTTGAAGGCTGCCCTGGGCGCCTTCGAGGCCCAGGCCCGCTCCCCGGCCCCTCAGGCCGAAGCCGCGCCGCCGGTGGGCCATGCCGGCCACGAGCAGCACGCCGTGCACTCCGCCGCGGGAAGCTGAGATGCTGGGACGCATCATCGGGTGGTCGGCCGGCAACCGTTTCATCGTGCTGCTGGCGACCCTCGCGCTCATCTTCGCCGGCCTCTACGCCGTCCTGAGAACGCCGCTCGACGCGCTGCCCGATCTGTCCGACACCCAGGTCATCGTCTACACGGAATTTCCCGGCCAGGCGCCCCAGGTGGTGGAGGACCAGGTCACCTATCCCCTGACCACGGCGATGCTGAGCGTGCCCCACTCCCGGGTCGTGCGCGGATTCTCCTTTTTCGGCGCTTCCTTCGTCTATGTCATCTTCGAGGACGGCACCGACGTCTACTGGGCGCGCTCGCGGGTACTGGAATATTTGACAACGCTCTCCAGCCGCCTGCCTCAGGGTGTCACGCCCAGCCTGGGGCCCGACGCCACCGGGGTCGGCTGGGTGTTTCAATATGTGGTGCAGGGCACCCGGCAATCCCTGGCGGAACTGCGCACGCTGCAGGACTGGTTCGTCCGCTTTCAGCTCACCAAGGCGCAGGGGGTGGCGGAAGTCGCCGGCGTCGGCGGTTTCGTGCGGCAGTACCAGGTCATCGTCGACCCACGCAAGCTGCAAGCCTACGGCATCCCCCTGGCCGCGGTCAGCCGGGTGATCGCGGCCAGCAACCGCGACGTGGGCGGTCGCGTGGTGGAGATGGCGGAAACCGAGTACATGGTGCGCGGCAAGGGCTATCTGCGCGGCATCGCGGACATCGAGGATCTGGTGGTCAAGGCCGAGGGGCATGCGCCGGTGCTGGTCCGCGACGTGGCCCGCGTCGAACTGGGACCGGACGAGCGCCGCGGCATCGCCGAGTTGAACGGCGAAGGCGAGGTCGTGTCGGGAACCGCGATCGCCCGCTACGGACAGAACGCCCTGGACGTGATCGAACAGGTCAAGGGCAAGTTGAAGCAGATCGGTCCCGGCCTGCCGGAAGGCGTGTCCATCGTCCCGGTCTACGACCGCTCCGTGCTCATCCTCAAGGCCATCGCCAACCTGCGCGACAAGCTGGTCGAGGAAAGCCTGGTGGTCGCCCTGGTGTGCGTGGTGTTCCTGTTCCACGTGCGCAGCGCGCTGGTGGCTATCGTCATGCTGCCTGTCGGCGTGCTCGTGGCCTTCATCGTCATGCGCGGGCTGGGCATCAATTCCAACATCATGAGCCTCGGCGGCATCGCCATCGCCATCGGCGCCATGGTGGACGCCGCCATCGTGATGATCGAGAACGCCCACAAGCACCTGGAGCGGGCCGGGCCCGGCGGGAACCGGGCGGAGCTGATCGTCAACGCCGCCAAGGAAGTCGGCCCCGCCCTGTTTCTCAGCCTGATGGTCATCACCGTGTCCTTCCTGCCGGTGTTCGTGCTGGAAGAGCAGGAAGGCCGGCTGTTCAAGCCGCTCGCCTACACCAAGACCTTCGCCATGGCCGGCGCCGCCCTGCTGTCGGTGACCCTGGTGCCGGCGCTGATGCTGCTGTTCATACGCGGTCCCATCCTGCCCGAGAGCCGCAATCCGGTGAACCGATGGCTGATCGGGCTTTACCGCCCGGTCATCGAAACGGTGCTTAACCGGAAGAAGACCACGGTGGTCCTCGCGCTGGCCGTGCTGGCCGCGAGCTATTACCCGCTGTCCAGGCTGGGCAGCGAATTCATGCCCACCCTGAACGAAGGCACGCTGCTATACATGCCCGTGAGCCTGCCGGGGCTGTCCGTCACCAAGGCGGCGGAAATCCTGCAGACGCAGAACCGCATCCTCAAGAGCTTCCCGGAGGTCGAGTCGGTGTTCGGCAAGGCCGGCCGGGCCTCCACCGCGACCGACCCGGCGCCGCTGGAAATGTTCGAAACGGTGGTCAACCTCAAGCCGGAAGACCACTGGCGGCCGGGCCTGACCACCGAAAAACTGATCGCCGAGCTGGATGCGGCGACGCAGATGCCGGGTGTGACCGGCGCCTGGACCATGCCCATCAAGAACCGCATCGACATGCTGTCGACCGGCATACGCACGCCGGTCGGCGTCAAGGTCTTCGGCAAGAATCTGGCGGAACTGGAGCGCTTGGCCACACAGATCGAAGGCGTGGTCAAATCCGTACCTGGCACGACCAGCGCCTACGCCGAACGGATCACCGGCGGCTATTACCTGACCATAGAGCCGGACCGCAAGAAACTGGCGCGTTACGGTCTCGGCGTCGGCGATTTCCAGGAGGTGATCGCGACCGCACTCGGCGGGCAAAACGTCACCACCACGGTCGAAGGGCGCGAGCGCTATAACGTGATCGTCCGCTACCCGCGCGAGCTGCGCGATACACCCGAGATGATCGCCTCCCAGGTGCTGGTGCCGGTCCTAGGCGGCGCCATGATCCCCTTGGGCCAACTGGCCGAAGTCGGCTTGAGCCAGGGCGTGCCGGCCATACGCACCGAAAACGCGCTGTTGTCCGCCTATATCTACGTGGATCTCCGCGGGCGGGACATCGGCGGTTACGTGGCCGACGCGCAGCGGGCGGTGCTGGAGCGGGTGAAGTTCCCGCCCGGCTACTACGCCACCTGGAGCGGACAGTTCGAATACCTGGAGCGCGCCAAGGCCAAGCTGGCCATCGCCGTTCCGATGACTCTCGCCATCATCTTCCTGCTGCTCTACCTCAACTTCAAACGGCTGACCGAAACCCTCATCGTCATGCTATCCCTGCCGTTCGCCCTGGTGGGTGGGGTCTGGCTCATGTACTGGCTGGGTTACCACCTCAGCGTGGCGGTGGCGGTGGGCTTCATCGCCTTGGCCGGGGTGGCCGCCGAAACCGGCGTGGTCATGCTGATTTATCTCGACCAGGCCCTGGAAAAAATCAAAGCGCGGCGGGCGGAGGAGGGTGTCGCCTGGAATCTGGCCGATCTCTATGCCGCCATCCGCGAAGGAGCGGTGGAGCGGGTGCGGCCCAAGATGATGACCGTGGTCGCCATCACCGCCGGCCTCCTGCCCATCATGTGGGGCAGCGGCACCGGCTCCGAGGTCATGCGCCGCATCGCCGCGCCCATGGTCGGCGGCATGGTCTCGTCCACCCTGCTGACCCTGCTCGTCATCCCGGCGATTTACGCCCTGGTCAAAGGGTATTCACTACCGCGCCCGCTTAAAACGGGCGTCGGCCTCGAAGCGGCGCGACCGGGATATGCTCCTCAGGTCGGTCCAGGACCGGTTTGACGCTGGAAGACCCGCGTTTCGTATTTTCGTAGGGTGGGTTAGACGTGCATCGCCGCGAGGTTTCCGGTTTCATCGGGGGTTATGCACGTCGTAACCCACCAAAAGGCGTCGGTGTGGCCGACAAGGCTGTTTGGTGGGTTACGATGCGCATTAAGTCGATGTGCGCCGGAAAAATAAACGGTCTGCGCATCTAACCCACCCTACGAGCTATTTCCCTGCCTTAGCCAGCAACGGTTCGACGGCCTTGCGTAGTTCATCGCCTTTGTAGGGGCCGGTTTTGACTTCTACCAGTTTACCGGTGGCGTCGAAAATGGCGGTGAAGGGCAGCACGCCGAGTTTGTTGCCGAGATTGGCGGCCAGGCCTTCGCCGGATTCGGCGATCAGCAGGGGGTAGGCGGTCGGATGCTTGGCCAGGAAGCGTTTGACCGATACCGGATCGTCGATGGCCAGGCCGACGATTTGCAGGCCGCGGCCGCCGAGTTCGTTCTGCAGCGCCGAGAAGGCCGGCATTTCTTCCAGGCAGGGCGTGCACCAGGTGGCCCAGAAGTTGACTACCAGCGTCTTGCCGCGCCATTCGTCCAGGCGATGGGGCTTGCCCTCGAGGTCGGGGAAGGATTCCGTGAGCGCGCCGGCCGTGGGCTCGGTGGCCGATTCAGCGCTCAGCAGGCGCTGGGCGTAGAGTCCGGAGGAAAGGGCGGTGACGGCTATCAGGGTGTAGATGAACGATCGCATCAGCGTAAGACTCGTTGTAGGTGGGTAAGAAAGGATACGGCTTCGGTGAAACCGATCAGGCGGAATTCCTTGCGTTCCTGCCCGTCGGGCGCGAAGAACAGGGTGGCGGGCGGGCCGACCAGACCGTAGCGTTGCAGCAGCGCCTGTTCGTCGGCTTCGTTGCCGGTGACGTCGGCCTGCACCAGGACGAACTTGGATAACTCGGCCCGCACCTTGGGATTGGTGAAGGTGTAGCGCTCCATCTCCACGCAGGAGACGCACCAGTCGGCGTAATAATCCAGCATCAGCCAGCGGCCCTGGGCCTTGGCGGCATCGAGTTGTTGCTGGAGCTCGGCCGGCGTGTGAATCTTGCGGAATTCCACGCCCTCGACAGCTTCACCGGTTCCGGCCAATGCCACGCCGCGCAAGGGTTGCAGCGGGTCGCGCCCGTTCGCCGCCGCGCCGATCAGCAGGAGCACGCCGTAGGCCAGCATGGCGACGCCGACGCCTTTCCATAGCTTGCGCCAGCCGGAAGCCGGTTGGGGCAGGGCGTCCAGGGCATTCAGGTAGATGGCCGGGACGATCAGCAGCAGCGCCCACAACGCCATGGCCAACGGGCCCGGCACGATGCGCTGGATCAGCCAGACGGCTACGCCCAACATGGCGACGCCGAACGCCGACTTGACCGCATTCATCCAGATGCCGGCCCTGGGCAGCAGCTTGCCGGCGGAAGCACCCACGACCAGCAGCGGAACGCCCATGCCCAGCCCCAGGCTGAACAGCGCCAGGCCGCCGAGCAAGGCGTTGCCGGTCTGGCCTATGTAGATCAGCGCGCCGGCCAGCGGCGCCGCCATGCAGGGGCCGACGATGAGGGCCGAAAGCGCGCCCATGATGGCCGCACCCAGCAGGGTGCCGCCTTTTTGCTGGTGGCTGAGGGCGGCGACGCGCTCCTGGATGTAGGCCGGCATCTGCAGTTCGTAGAAGCCGAACATGGACAGCGCGAGCAGCACGAAAACCAAGCTGAACAGGATGATGATCCAGGGCGTCTGGAATGCCGCCTGCAGGTTGCCGCCGAACAGTCCCGCCAGCACGCCGAATGCCGTGTAAGCCAGGGCGGCGGCCAGTACATAGGCCAGCGAGAGCGCGAAGGCGCGTCCGGTGGTGAGCTTGTGGCCGTGGCCCACGATGATGCCGGAGAGGATGGGGATCATCGGGAAGATGCAGGGGCTGAAGGCCATCAGCAGACCGAAGCCGAAGAAAGTGGCGGCGGTGAGCGCCGCCGAGTCGGATTTCAAGGCGTCGGCGATGCGGTCCTGTTCGGCGGCGGGGGGCGGCTCCCCGCGGGTCGAGGTCGGGAGGGAGGGCGCGGCCGTGATCGGCGCGCTGCCGTCCGCGGCGGGGACGTTCAGTTCGGCGATTTTCTCCATGGGCGGATAACATACGCCTTTCTCCGCGCAGCCCTGGAAACGGGCTTGCAGGCGCAGGCTTAGCGGTCCGGCGGAGGTTCGTTTCAGCGGCAGGTCGAAGCCGATCTCCCGATGGAAGACTTCGGCTGGTCCCTGATCTTCCACCTTGGTTTCGCCGTGCGGGATGACGGGTTCGCCCAGCTCCACACCGGTGGCGCCGATCAGGGTAAAGCGGAAGCGGTCGCGGTAGAGATAGTAACCGTCGGCGATCTGCCAACTGACATGCAGGGTGTGGGCGTCCTTGACTTCGCCGATGAAGTGGAAGGCCTGGTCGGCCGGCAGCAGGTCGTCCTGATTGGCGCCGGGTATCAGGCTTTTCAGCGAGCGGGTGAATTTGGCCAATGGATCGGCTTTGGCACCCTCTCCCTTTGGGAGAGGGTTAGGGGTGAGGGCAGCATCGCCTGATTTTTCCTGAAAGCCTGAAGCAACGGCCTTACCGCTTTCCCTCACCCTCCCCTCTCCCAGTGGGAGAGGGGAGTCACCGTCCATGGCCGGCAGTGCCAGCTTGAGCAGACGCTTGTAGGGCGGGTAACACAAGCCGGCGTCGGCGCAGCCTTGCACCGTCACTTCCAGTTCGGCCTCGCGTATGGCGGGGTCCGTGCGCTTGAGCGGCAGCGTCAATTCCAGATGGCCGCGGTACACCTCCATGTCGCCGAAATTCTCTTCGTGCATCATGGCACCGGCCGGCAGCTCGACGGGACCTACCGTTACGCCGGCGGTTTTCGAGGCGAACTTGAATTTCTTCCGGTAGAGATGATGGTCTTTGGCGATATCCCAGCTCAGCAAAACGCTGTCGGCGGAAAGAACGCGGGACGTGAGCGGGAATATTTGCTCCGGCGGCAAGGGGGTGAGGCCTTCCGCATTCGCTTGAGGCGCGAACAGCGTGAAGAACAGTATCAGGAGGCCGGCGTAGCGGAGAAGCCCGCCCGTTTCCAGGGCCTGAGGATCGAGCCCCTGGAGCCGGGCGGGCTTTTCTCTCATCCGGCCCTTCGGGCCACCTTCGACCAATCGCAAACGTCGCTCCAGCCGCGACCTTCCCAGTGGGAGAAGGATGTGAGGCGCGGCTTTCAGCCGGGGGTTCTTGAGCAGAGGCATGAGGAAATCCAGTGGAGGTAATCGGTCAGACCGCGTTCTAGGGGCAGGGCGATGATTTCGGGAATCTGGTAGGGGTGTGCTTGCCGCAGCCGCGTTTCCAGTTCGGGGTAGCGCGAACGTTCGGTCTTGATCAGCAACAGACACTCGCGGGCGGTTTCGAGTTCACCTTCCCAGCGATAAATCGAGTCGACACCGGGCAATAAATTGACGCAGGCGGCCAGACCTTCCTCCACCAGAAAACGGGCCAGCGATGTCGCGACATCGCCCTCCGGGCAGGTGCACAAAACTAGACAATAAGGCGTGGTCATGGCAAAAACGGCGTTATTTCGAGCATTGTAAATCCCGAGGGGAATTGATGAACATAGCGCAATGGGCTTTGCTGGCCGTGCTGAGCCTGCCGGTGTTGGAGATTTATGTATTGATCAAGCTGGGCGGCGCATTGGGATTCTTTCCCACCCTGCTGCTCCTGCTGGGCGCGGCGGTCTGGGGCGGCCGCTTGCTGCAGTCCCAGGGCTTATCCACCTGGGTCCAGGTGCAGCAAAGCCTGAATCGGGGCGAGTATCCGGCGGCCGAACTGGTCAACGGCATGGTCGTCCTGGCCGGCGCCGCGCTGCTGTTGCTGCCGGGTTTCTTGTCCGATGTCGCGGGCCTGTTGTGTTTGATACCGGCCAGCCGGCGCGTGATCGTCGACTGGCTGCTGCGCAAGCGCTTCGATTTCGGTTATCGCGGGCCGCGTCGACCCGAGGGCCAGGATGCGCGGACGATAGAAGGGGAGTTCAAGCGGGAGGACGACTGAGCGAGGGGGGCGGCCGGAAGCCGGCCGCCCCCGTGCCGGTCAATGGCGCTGCGTGGACACGCTGGGCGTTTGCAGCGTTTCGTAGCGCAGCAGCGTGAGCAGGCTGGACATGCGGGTTTCCGGGCTCACGGCTTCGATCAGCAACTGCCGTTCGACCGGCTCGATGGGCAGGGCGCAGGTCAGGCGGTTGACCAGGGCCAGGGTATCCATCTTGTCTACGGCGGACCAGTCCGTTTCCATGTGCTTGTGGGCGAAGTAGGTCTTCAGCAAGTTCATCAATTGCTGGCGATTGCCGGGCATGGGGTCGCCGGCTGTCTCATCGTAGTCGAGCCGGAAGCGGTTCCAGTCCACCTGGGCCTCGCGGTAACCCCGCAGGGCGGGCAATTCCTCGACGATGTCGAAGCGGCAGACGCCGGTCAGGACGATGAGCAGGCGTCCGTCGTCGGTTTCGTTGAAGAAGGTGATGCGGCCTGCGGTGCCGGTCCGGTAGATCACCACGTCGTCGCCGTCGGTCGGATCGGGTTCCGGTTGCACCATGCCGATCAAACGGTCGGCACGCAGAGCGTCCTGAACCATGTTCAGATAGCGCGGCTCGAAGATGTTCAAAGGCAGTTGGCAACCCGGCATGACCACCGCGTTGGGCAGCGGAAACAGGGGCAGCGTGTTCGGCAGGTTTTCGTAGCGGGTCGCGAAGTTTTCGGTGGTCATGACGGTCACTCGGTTTCGGTTAGACGTTGATGTCTCGTATGACCTTTAAGTTCGGCCGAAAGTGCATTTTTTCAAGACCCTTCAGTTCACGATGCGTCCACCATCCAGCCGCACGGTGCGCGCGCAGCTGTCGGCCAGCGCCTGGTCGTGCGTGACCAGCACCAGGGTGGCGCCCCGTTCGCGGTTGAGTTCGAACAACAGGTCGATGACATGGGCGCCGGTGCGGCTGTCCAGATTGCCGGTGGGCTCGTCGGCGAACAGGATGGGCGGGGCGGTGACGAAGGCGCGCGCCAAGGCCACCCGCTGCTGCTCGCCGCCGGAGAGCTGGCGGGGATAATGCTTGAGCCGGTGTCCCAGCCCCACCCGCTCCAGCATGGCGCGGGCCGGCTCGCGGGCGTCGCGCTCGCCGGCCAGTTCCAGCGGCAGCATGACATTTTCCAGCGCGGTCAGGTGGCCGAGCAGTTGAAAGGATTGGAAGACGAAACCGACGTGGCGGGCCCGCAGGGCGGCCCGGCCGTCCTCGTTCAGGGCGCTCAGCGAGGTCCCGCACAGGTGCACGGTGCCCGAGGAGGGCAGATCCAGGCCGGCGAGCAGGCCTAGTAGGGTGGATTTCCCCGAGCCCGACGCGCCGACGATGGCCAGGGTCTCGCCCGCGTTGATCGCCAAGTCCAGCGATGTCAGTATGTCCAGGCGGCCGTCGGCCGTGTCCACCCATTTGCAAAGAGATTCGACAGTGATGATAGAGTTTGCTGCGCGCATAGTGGCGCTCCTATGCGCCGGTTGGTTGATGTTCATGCCTGAAATAGGAAGCTGTGGAACCATCTTGGTTCTGGGCGATAGTATCAGTGCCGGTTATGGATTGGAAAACCCGGAAGCCAACGGCTGGGTCGGCTTGCTGCGCGCACGGTTGGCCGCCGAGGGCAAAGGCCATGAAGTCGTCAACGCCAGCATCCCGGGCGACACCAGCGCGGGCGGCTTGACGCGGGTCGGGCCGCTGCTGGAGCGCCATCGTCCCATCGTGCTGATCCTCGAACTGGGCGCCAACGACGGCCTGCGCGGCCTGCAGCCGGCCAGGCTGGAAGACAACCTGAGCGCCATCCTGGAGCGGGCCCGGAAGGCGGGCGTCAAGCCGCTGCTCTTAGGGATGCGCATCCCGCCCAATTACGGCAAGCGCTACAACGAGCTGTTCGAGGCCGCTTTTCCCGATGTCGCCCAGCGCAATGGCATTCCTTGGGTCCCGTTCCTGCTCGACGGCGTCGGCGGGCGCGCCGACCTGATGCAGGGCGACGGCCTGCACCCCAACCGGACCGCCCAGCCCATCCTGCTGGAGAACGTCTGGCAAAAGCTCAAGCCGCTGCTTTAAAGGGACATCGCCATGCCGCTATGCCGCGCCGCGCACAGCCAGCTGCTGCTGGTCGATCTGCAGACCCGCTTGTTCGCCGCCATGGCCGAGGAGGACCGCAATGCCGTGCTGAGCGTCGCCGGCATTCTTGCCCGGGCCGCCTCGGCCCTGGCCATCCCGGTTTCCTACACCGAGCAGTACCCCAGGGGCTTGGGGCCGACCGAGCCCGGCCTTCTCACGGTCTTGCCGGACGGCGCCTTGCGTTTCGAGAAAACCGGTTTTTCCTGCTGCGCCGCCGACGGTCTGGAGCACACGCTGAAAAGCGTGGATCGCCGGCAGATCGTGATCGTCGGACAGGAAACCCATGTCTGCGTGCTGCAGACCGCGTTCGACTTGCAGAAATCCGGCTACCAGGTTTTCGTCGTCGAAGACGGCGTCTGTTCCCGCAAGCCTGCGCACAAACGCAACGCCCTGGAGCGCATGGCGCGGGGCGGTATCGTCGTGACCAACGTCGAATCGGTGTTGTTCGAATGGCTGGGCGATGCCGCCCATCCCCAGTTCAAGGCCTTGTCGGCCTTGATCCGCTGACTTTCAACTTAAGTAACAGGTAAACCATGGCTCTGGATAATTTCTTGGCCCGCGTCAAACGCGGCGAGCATGTGACCTTCCAGGACACGATCGCGGTCATCTCCGCCCATTACGCCTACACGCCCACCCGTTTCGTCAACGGCGGGGTGGTCAACGAAGCCGGGCAGAACGAAGGCTCCTGCAAGCTCTTCTATTTCGCCAGGCTCCATGAGCTCTCGCAGGCCGAAACCTTGGGCTTGTTCGGCGACTATTACCGCAAGGACGTGCTGGAAAACCCCGAGGGAAGCGATCACGCCAATATCCGCTCGTTCATCCGGCACGGCTGGGCGGGGATCGCCTACGACGAAACCGCATTGGCGCGGCTCGTGTGAGTCGCGGGTTGCCCATGGAACGGAAAACCCTGCTCGGCCATCCGCCCGGCCTTTTCGTCCTGTTCTTCACCGAGATGTGGGAGCGCTTTTCATTCTACGGCATGCGCTCCCTGCTGGTGCTCTACATGACCCAGCACCTGATCGCGGCGGCGCAGTCCGGTTCTTCCCCGGTGATAGGCTTCGAGGGGCTCAAGAACGTGCTGGAGGCGCTGTTCGGCCCGCTCGCGGTCCAGCCCCTGGCCTCGCAGATTTATGGCTTGTACACGGGCTTCGTGTATTTCACTCCGCTGTTCGGCGGCCTGCTCGCCGACCGGCTGCTGGGGCCGCGCAACACCGTGGTGCTGGGCGCGGTCCTGATGGCCTTGGGCCATTTCCTCATGGCTTTCGAGGCCGGATTCCTGCTGGCGCTGTTGCTGTTGATCCTGGGCAACGGCTGTTTCAAGCCCAACATCTCCACTCAGGTCGGTGGCCTCTATCCGCCGGGCGACCCCCGCCGCGACGGGGCTTACACAGTCTTCTACATGGGCATCAACCTAGGCTCATTCTTTTCGCCTCTGGTCTGCGGCACCCTGGGCCAGATCTACGGCTGGCATTACGGCTTCGCCGCCGCGGGCGTCGGCATGCTGGCCGGGTTGTTCATCTATCTCGCCGGGCAGAAATATCTGCGGGTGGAGGGGGAGTCGGGCGGCCCGAAACCAGCCTCCGACACCCAGCCCCTGAGCGGAGCGGACTGGAAGGCGGTCGGCGGCCTGATCGTCCTGGCCGTGCTCAACATCGTGTTCTGGGCCGTCTACGAGCAGCAGGGCAACACCTTGCAATTGTTCGCCGACAGCGATGTCGACCGGCATATCTTCGGCTGGGAAATGCCCTCGACCTGGTTTCAATCCCTGAACCCCGCCTTCATCCTGCTGTTCGCCCCGGTTCTGGCCGGGCTGTCCCGCTTCCTCGCCGGCCACGGCCGCGATCCCGGCAGCATAGGCAAAATGGCGCTGGGCTCGGCCCTGCTGGGCGCGTCCTTTCTGATACTCATCGCGGCCCTGGCGGGCACGGGTGGGGGAAACAAGATGGCGCTCGGATGGCTGGTGCTCTGCACCCTGGTCTACACCCTGGGCGAGCTTTATCTCTCCCCCATAGGCCTGTCCCTGGTCAGCAAGCTGGCGCCGGCCCGTTTGCTGGGCCTGTTGATGGGGATGTGGTTTCTGTCGTCCTTCTTCGGCAATTATCTTTCCGGCTACATCGGCAGTTTTTATGAGCGCATGCCCAGGGAAAGCTTCTTCCTCCTCCTGGCTGCGCTGGGTATAGGCATGGGTTTGGCGATATTCGCCCTCAAGTCGCCGCTCAAGAAAGCCGTCGGCGACGCCTGATGCGCGCGTCCCTTCAGTTGATGCGCCCCAGCATGCGGTCCAGGACGCTGTCCGGAAGCAGGCGCTTGAGCGTGCCGAATAAATAGGTCGGGAAGGTGACGTAATAGCGCGCCCTGGGCCGCCCGGCTTCCAGGGCATGAATCAGCCGCTTCACCACCGCCTCGGGACCCAGGGTGAAGGGCGCCGCCGGCCCTTGCTTGACCAGCCGCGCTTCCATGGCCTGGTAGGTCGCGCGATGCACGCTGTTCTCGGGCTCGATGTTCTTCTTGTAGGCGGCGTGGGCGTTTTCGCGGAAACGGCTGAGGATGGGGCCGGGCTCGATCAGCGAGACGTGGACGCCGCTGCCCTTCAATTCCAGCCGCAAGGTGTCGGTCAGGCCCTCCAGGGCATATTTGCTGGCGTTGTACGCACCGCGGTAGGGCATGGCGACGAAGCCCAGCACCGAGCTGTTCTGCACGATGCGGCCTTCGCCCTGGGCGCGCATCACCGGGATGACGCAGTTGGTCAGTTCGTGGGTGCCGAACAGATTGGTTTCGAACTGTTCGCGCAGCACCTCGCGGCTCAGGTCTTCCACGGCGCCCGGCTGGCCGTAGGCGGCGTTGTTGAACAGGCCGTACAAACGGCCTTCGGTGGCGTCCAGCACCTGCGCCACCGCCGAACGGATGGAATCCGAATCGCGCAAGTCCAACCAAACCGCTTCATAACCCTCCGCCTTCAGCCGGTCCACGTCCTTGTGCAGGCGCGCCGAGGCGAACACCCGGTAGCCCCGCGCCTTCAGGATTTCCGCCGCGCACCGCCCGATGCCGGAGGAACATCCGCTTATCAACACCGCCTTGCCGTTCATGACCGCTTCCCGTTGCTTGCCTGGTATGCGCGCAAGCATACCGGTCGAGCCGCGTCCCGCCAAACGCCGGCATAGGGAATTTCCCTGTCGCATGAATAAGTTACCCCTATCCGGTGACTCCGATCGTGTGACTTGTTGGATGGCTCGTTTGAGGAATAAGTTGTTGCCCAACCTGGGGGAGGACGATGTCATCCATCGCCTCGCGTTGATCGTTGTTGACTGCAGGAGGTTCCCGTGGACCAGCAATTCGAAGGTGAAGTGATGCAGGACCTGGCGGCCGATGCGCCGCCCGCCGCGGCCGACGAGTTCGAGGAAGATCTCGCCCTCGACGAATTCGGGGAGGACGAGATGGAGGAGGACTCGGCGGACGAACTGGAGAGCTACGACGAGGCCGAGGAGGATTATCTCGAAGACGAATACGCCGAAGCCTATGACGAGGATCTCGCCGAAGATTTCGCGGAAGACGAGGGCGATCTGCTCGACGAGTTGGAAGACGTCATGGCCGATGCCCTGGATGCCGAGGACAGCGACGATTTCCTGGGCCGGCTGATCGGTGGACTGGGCAGCATAGGTCGGGTCGCCGGTGCCGTGGGACGGGGCGCGCGCGCCCTGCGCGGGGTCGCCGGTGCCGCGGGGCGGGTCGGCCGGCTGGCCGGGCGGGCGGGACGTATCGCCGGTCGCGCCGGGCGTTTCGCCCGCAGCGCCCGGCGCGTCGCCCGTTCGGCGCGGGGCCTGGGCGGTCCCGGCGACGACACCGGGTACGCGCCGCAACCCGCGCCTCGCCGGCCCGGGCGGCGTCCCGCCGCCCAGGCCGGCGGTCTGCCCGCCATGCTTCAGCAATTGCTGCCGCTGCTCCAGCAGCACGCCGCGCAGGGCTCCGACGAGGCGGACGTGTTCGAGGATCTGGCCGACTGGTTCGAGGAGGAGGACGCGGACGAAGCCCTGCCGGTGCTCGCCGGCATCGCCGCCCGTTCGGCCGTCGGTCCGCTGCTGCGGAGGACGGGGGTCGCGGTGGGGCGGGCCGTCGGACGCCAACTGGTGCGGGGGGCCACGCAGGCCGCGCGCACCCTGGTTCGCCGTCAAGGTCCGAGAGCAGTGCGTGCCTTACCTCGCATCGCTCGCAGCGTGGGCCGGGCAGCCGCCCGGCGCGGAGTACGCCCGGCCGCGCTGCCGGCCGCCGTGCAGCGCACCGCCCAGCGCGTCGCTGCCCGTCCGGGCATGGCGCAGCGCTTGGCGCGCGCGCCTCTGCCCGCCGCGGGCATCGGGACCGCGAGACCGGCTCTGCGCGGCGGTGTGCCGCGCCGACTGGTTTTGCGCGGGCCGGTGGAAATCATCTTGCGGCGCTGAATCGCACCGTTCGTATCTCAGCCAATCAGAACGAGGAGACAGCCATGAGTTTCGAAGCCGATGTGATGGACGACCTCTTTTACGACGAAGCCGAAGGGCCCGCGCGCCACTTCGACGAATACGACGAGTACGATGCTTACGAAGGTAGCGATGAGTTTTTGCGCAGCATCATAGGCGGCGTGGGCCGGGTGGTCGGAGGCCTGATGGGCGGTGGCGGCGAGGGATTCGACGAATACGACGAATGGGATGCCTACGAAAGCGACGAGTATGAAGGCGACGCCATCGATGCCATGGAGGAGGCGGTGGTGGACGCCCTGGACGCGGAGGATACCGACGAGTTCTTCCGTCGCCTGGCGCGCGGCATCGGTCGCGTGGCGCGCGGCGCGGTGCGGGTGGCCCGCCGGGTCGCTCCGGTGGTCGGCCGCATCGCCCGCACCGTGGCGCCCATCGCCAGCGCCATACCGCTGCCGTGGACGCAGGCCATCGGCCGGGTGGCCGGCGTGATGGGGCGTCTGATGGCGGACGAGGCGGACGAGTTCGAGGCTCTGGACGAGATGTTCGATCTGGCCGAGGTCGACGACATCGACGCCGCGGCCCCGGTGATCGCCGGACTCACCATCCGCACCGCCATGCCGGGCGTTGCCCGCCTGCCGCGCGCGCAGCGGCGCCAATTGGTGCGCAGTGCCACTCAGGCCGTACGCACCGTGGCGCGCCGCCAGGGACCGCAGGCCGCACGTGCGCTGCCCGCCGTGGTCGGCGCCGTGCAGCGCGGTGTGCGTCAGCGCCGCATACCGCCGCGGGCGGTTCCGCAAGCCATACGCCGCACCGCCACGCGGGTCGCGCAGAGTCCCCGTCTGGTTCGCCGCGCGGTGCGCGCCGGTGCCGTGGCTGGGGCGGCTACGGCGCGCCGGCCGGTCCCGTCGTCGGCGGCGCTCTGTGCCGCCTGCCGGCGCCGCCAGCGCTTGGCGGTGCGCGGTCCGGCAAGAGCCTAGGTATGCAGGGTCGTTAAGCTTGAGCGGGGAGGGCAGAGCGATGTTGGCGCGAAAATTCCTGGGCATCAAGATACGGGCGCTGGCCGCGCGGGCCAGACGCCTGGCCGGCATCGAAGGCGAGGCCGTGGGCATACGTCCGCAGGATAGGCCGTACGCGCCCAGCGAGGCCCATTTCCGCGCCGCCAACCAGCGGCTCGCGACCATAGACGCCCAGGTGGCGCGCCGCCTGGAACATCTGCAAGGCCACTGGCAAAGCGCGCCGCTCGACCGGGTATTGATCGACATCGCCCTGGTGGAGCGTGAGGTCGACCGGGCACGGCGGGCCTTCGGCCTGTTCTTCGAGCTGTTCAGCCAGCGTGGCTCGGTATTCGCACCCACCCTGGCCGCCCACGACGTGATCGCCGCCGATTGCTACGCGGCCATACGCCAGGCCGCTCCCCGGATCTTCCGGGGCCCTTTGCTCAAGCCCTTGTGCTACATGGAGCACGGCTTTTCCCCGGCGACCATGCGGCGGGGGGTGCAGCTCAACCGCTTGCTGGGCGAGCCCAATCCCTTCCCCATCGTCCGTCTGCCCTGGGACCGCGACAATCCCTGGCAGGCGGTGTTTCTGCACGAGGTTTCGCACAACCTTCAGGCCGACTTAGGGATCTGGCGGGAGAACCGCCAGGCGGTGGTGCGCCGGGTGATCCGTTCGGTAGGCGATCCCGGGCTGACCCGTATCTGGGGCGTGTGGCACAAGGAAATCTTTGCCGATCTCGCCGCCATCCTGCTGGGCGGGCCGGCCGCCGCCTGGGGCATGGCTACCTTCCTGGCCCACCCGGCCACACGGACGATGACTTTCCGCCCCGGCGGCGCGCATCCCACCGCCTATCTGCGCGTACACATCCTGGCCGAAATGGTGCGGCGGCTGGGCTTCACCCGCGAGGCCGAGCGCCTGACCCGGGTGTGGGACACGCTGTATCGACCCTCCGGTGCGCAACATCGGCTGCCGCAACGGCTGCTGGCCAGCTCCAGCCGGCTGATACCGGAAGTGGTGGACGAGATCGCCTTCCAGACCCGCCGCAACCTGGCGCACCGCAGCCTGAGCGACATCATCCCCTTCCGGCCCGAGCACGAGGCCGCCATACACGCCGGCGCGCGTCGGCTGGCGCAGGGACAGGTGCCGGAAAACCTGCCGCCGCGACAACTGGTCAGCGCCGCCAGCTACGCCCTGGCGGACGGGAAAATCCAGCCGAACCGCCTGTCGCGGATGGTGATCGAGCATTTGAACAGCATACGTGCAAGCCCCGCCGAACGGCCGCGACGCATGGCGGCCTGAGGACCCACAAGGAACTTTCCCCGATTTCAGTGAGGTGAAGCTATGACTTCCGCATCGAGCAATCCTTTCTACGGCTCAGGCTCCACAAGCCCGTCCGGCGCCAGCGGGTATCAGCGGATGGCGCTGGACAATCTGATCCGGCGGGAACTCAAGGTCAGCGATCCCAACGATCCGCAGCAGATCGCCAATGCCTTGCTGGAGCGTTTCAAAGAGGACCCCAGGGCGCGTGCGATCAATCAGGAGGCCCGCGGCTTGCCGTTTTTACAGGCGCTGCAGATAAGCAGCCCGGTTGCACAGGCATCCACCTCGACCGATACCGAATTGCGGCAGGCCAAGGACGACATTGACCGCGATTTGCAGGAATTGCTGACCAACTCCTTGCTCAAAGATGTGACGCCCGAAATCGAGGGCTGGGCCCAAGCGGTTCGCTCCGCGATTCAGGAGGGGACGCTGGCCGCCCGGTTCGCGCTGGATCCCCGGCAACGCGATAAGGGATTTGCGATACGTCGCCAGCTCGGCGATTACGCCCGCATGGCTCGACTGGTCGGTGCGCTGTCGCCCACGGCCGCATCGATCTACCGGAGTTTCGCGCAAAGTCTCGACGAGGCGTCCGCGGTCATCCTGGTGCTGATGGGAGAGAGCCTGTCGAATGTAGGCTTCAACGGCGGACGTTTCCTGTTGCAAGTGCCGTACACCGAATTGCAGGTCCGCCGCGACGCGGCGATTTACGCCTTGCGCAATCTGGTCGGCACGACCCAGGAGGCCTACGGTCCAAACGACTGGCCGCGCGGCCTCGACGGTTACCGTTTGCTGTTACGCGAACTGGAAGCCCAAGGCTATGGCGATTTGCGCGCCTTGCTGCAGGAAAACGAGCTGGCGCGGGTGATGGACGAATTGATCGTGCGCGCCGACCACGGTCGCGTGCAAGGTTTGCGCGCCCTGGGCGTGACGGCCCGCATCGACATCGACCGATTCCGTCGCCTGGTGCTGATCGGCCAGCAGATGGCGGTGGACGAACAGAATCAGCCCTCGCCCTGGTCGCCCCCTTTGACGGCTTTCCTGGAAGCCTTGTTGCTGTTCGCCGAAGCGTTCGACAGTTCGGGCGGTTTCCGGCTGGTGCGGGTGGCACGTCCACCCATACTGTATTACGGCTTGTTCGGCAACCGCGTGGCGGATGCCGGGGAGGATCGCCTCATCAACCTCATCGTGCAACGCAATCGTCTGGCGGAAGCCCTGGATTGCCTGGCCGATTGCGAATGCAGTGGCAATGCGGCGCTGTGCCAAATTGTGCTCGACAAACTGCTGTACGACACCGACCGCTCCATTGATCTTTATTGTTACGGGCAACAGCCTTTCGGCATCCCCGAGCAACGCGCTTCGGCTTACGGCTTGCTGATCGAGGTATTCGCCCATCCGGCCGCCGGCGAAGCGGGGCCGAAGCTCGGCGATTGCTTGGCCCAGCGCGATCCGGAGTTGGCGCGACGCATACGCGACAGCCTGCACGCCATCGCCGGGCCGGATGGCCTGCGTCCGCCCGCCTTCCATACCGAGTTCGCCCATCCGCAGCGCCGCGCGGCTTTTCAGGGTTTGCTGCACCAGGAGTTGTGCCAGCAACGTAACCGCGAAGAACAATGGCGCTCGATGGTGGAAACGATGGCGCCGAATTGCCACGGTTTCGAGACGGTTTACGATGGCATATTCGAGGTGATCGACCGCGCGATCGGCCGTTTGGGCGCCTTGGCCCCGCGGGCCTGCCCGCCGACCGATATATTGCTCCCGCCGCATCCCGACGTCAGTCTGGGGCGCTCGTCGCTGATTTGAACCCGATGAGCGTCCATTAGCCGGAGGAAACCAACATGCAACGCTTAGTGACGACTCATGTCGGGGTAACCGACCATGGAACGAATGCAATCAAGCTGGAAATCGCCGAACAAACGCAGGCCCTGGTAAAGCTCGCCCGGGAGTTCTCCGACTGGGCGACGAGAGGGGCAAAGCACATCGATGAGCGTTTGGATAAGGCCGAAAACAAAGTGCGGGCGCTCGAAAAACGGTTGGATGAGCAATCGGGGGTGATTGGCCAGCAGAAAAAGGACTTGAGCACTTTGGAACATCGTCTGGGCGAGGTGGAAAAAAACGACAAGGAGCTGAAGTCTGCGCTCGTCGCACAAGCAGGAAAAATAAACGATGACATCTTTCCGCGCCTGCGAGCATTGGAGTCACACATACCAACGGGTGGCGGGGCAACCTTTGCCCCGCGCGCCGTGACCCCGCTGGCTGTCGAAGCGATACGTGCGCTTGCGCAGGTGCAGGATTTGGTTACCGACCAGGGTTTCAAACTCAAGGAAAACAACGAAACCATGGTGAAAACACTGCAAGCCGGGACGCCCTATAAAACCATCCTGGGAAAGATCACCGACGATGCCTTGAGGACGGAGTTCGAGCGCGCGTTCGCTACTTTCTCCAAGGGCGATCAGGAGGAGCGCAATAAACGCCTGGCCTTGATCCACGAGCTCAATGCCCGGTTGGTGCACCACTTCGCGCTCCAGGTCGCGTGATCCGCCCTTCGCGAAATTAAACTGAATTCTTTGCCCAAGGAGCCAAGCCATGAGCTTCAACACCACAGAAACCATCCAAAGGCTTTGGGAAACCTTCTTGCGGGAGCAATTGGCCGCCTTGCCGCCGGAGGACAGACAGCAATACGAGCAGCAGTTCGAGGACCGCTTCGGCGATTTGCTGAAGAATGCGGCCAACGGCGACGGGCGCGATGCCTTCATGGATTTGATCGGCTTCGGTGGCAAGGGGCCGGTGGATTTCGCCGACATTTCCTACCCCTACATCCAGCCGGATTTCGACGATTCGGTGGTGCCCAGCCAGCTCCATGCCGCCGCCGAGCTTTATTACATCTACCAGCACGAGCGCATGAAGATCTTCCAGGTGGTGGACGTGCTGCTGCGCCTGTTCCGCCTCGGCAAGATGCGCATCCAGCGCGGACCCGGCGCGCGGGGCCTGTATCTGCTGGAGAAATGGAAACCGCTGCGCTACACCCTGCGCGACCGCATGGCCGCCTATCGCCGGGCCTTCAATTACGGCACCGCTCAAGCGCCCGCCGGGGCGGTGGTCAACCGCAATTTCCACCGCCAGTTGGTGGGCTTCATGGTGGCCTTGTCGCAATACTTCCGCGATCTGCTGATCGGCGAAGTCATCCGCGGCGGCCCGACCATCGAGCAACGACCCTTCGGCTCCATAGGCACGGTGCAGCGCATCGGCCTGGATCTGCGCTATGCCCTGGACCGTTCCACCTACGGCAACATCTTCTCGCTGACCATGGAGGTCGGGCATTACCTGAAGTCGGTGCTGACATTGCTGGATGCCCCTGACATCAAGAAGGCCTTCGATGCCAACACCAAGTGGGACGTGGTCGAGATCGTCTCCAACCGCTACCTGGGCGGCATCGCCGAACCGTCGCAGCGGGCCAAGATGGCGGAGAGCGGCCGGCGCATACTGCAATTCGTCGCCGACAACGACTTCAAGACGGCCATCGATCCCATCCTGTTCCAGTCGACTATCCGGCCCATGGGCGGCCACGCCGAAGCCTGGGTGGCGGCTTACCGCATGACGCCGGAGGGGCGGGGATTCTCCGGCGTGACGCCGGCATTGCGCAGTGTGTTAGGTGTGCGCCAGGCGGCGGGGGCGGTGGTTTAGCTAAAGAACGCCGACTATAGCGATAGGTTCGGACGCTGACCGCCCCCTCGGGTTTCGTCGATGCAACGGGCGGAGCGCCTTCGGTATTCGCCATACGTGACTGAGGAGCAGTGCCATGTATCTTCCCTTCGAAGATGATTTGTTCGATGAGCTCATCGACGAATTCGCCAGGTCTGCCCCTGCGATCCGACGGGCCGTTCCGTATAGACCTCGGCGCATCAGGCGGGATGAGTTCGACTTCATGGAAGATGAATTTGAGTTGTTGGACGAATTTGATCTGATGGACGAGTTTGAATTCGGATCGCCGGGTCAGCGACCACGCCCGGTCAGAGCGAATTTTGTAAGCTGTAATCGGCCCAACGCTGCTATCAGAGCGATTACCGGACCGGACCCGGTCGGCGTTATCCAGGCGGCCAATACCCGCGCAATCGCCCTGTTAGACGGTGCGATCAATGAGCTAACGGCCGAGCGCAATAGAGTTGTTCGCGCAGGCGCGGCGCCGGCATCGGTCAGAGTTGGAATCAGGGGCGCGCTCGAACGGCGCTTTCGCATGAACGCGCTGGATCGGCGTATCTGGACCGGAACCGGTGCCCGCAGTGTGCTCATATTGATCCGCCGACTTCGGGGGGCCCGGCAAATCCTGGCGGATGGCTGGATGCGCTACATCTGCCTGGGCCTACCCACCATTGATTTCACCTTGGGCGGGATAAGGTGCAGATCCGATCCCAACGATGGTTGCGTGGGGGATACGGTTGCGGCGGCCTGCGGCGGAGCTTCTCAAATCGTCTTGTGCAGGCCGTTCTGGAGGGGCCTCAGCAATAGTGTTCAAAACCGCGATTTCCAAGCTTCGACATTGCTGCATGAAGCCCTTCATATCTATTTCGGCTTCATCCAGGACACGGGAATTTTTGCGAACGCCCACTGTTATGAACAATTCGTACTGGATGTGCACGGTCTTCCAGCGCAAGCCGGGTTTGAAGCCGCTTGCGCGTAAAAGAACGGATTGCCCATGGATCAGTATTAAGCCCGGAGGGTACGAAGCGGCACGAAACCCGTGCAACAGCTCATGAATTAGAGGAGATGTCTCGGATGACTTCCGAACGCGATACCTATCGCTCCATGACCGCGCTGTATGGTGACCCGGCTAATCACGAGGGTAAAACCTATGCCAAGCGCTGGAAGCGTCACGAGTGGAGCCAGATGGTGGAAGAACAGGTTACCGACAACGCCGAGACGCAAAAGATCGTCCTGGCCCTCCACGGGGGCGGTATCGAGAAGGGAACCAGCGAGCTCGCCCTTGCCACGGCCGGCTATCATCCGGCGACCCTGTTGCCCCTGGTCGATGGACATGGGCATCACGACTTCTGGCTATTTGAGGGTTTGCTGCCGTGCGGAAATCGCAGACTACACGTAACGGCTTCCAATTATGACGAGCCCATCGCCAATGAACTCGTCAAAAACGCCCGGCGCTGCATCAGCTTGCACGGGTGTACGGATAGCCAAGCGAAAGTATCGGGTCAGGCGCCCGATGGAATCATTCAGATCGGGGGGCTCGACTCCGCGCTGCGGGACATCGTGTTGGAAGAATTGTCCATCGAGGGTATCGCTGCGCAGATCGCGAGCGACGAGATGCTGGATGGCGACGTCGCGAGCAACATCGCCAATAAGACCAAGGTTCGTGGTTGCGTCCAACTCGAGATGGGGACGCGCTTTCGAGCAAGCCTGTATGGGACTGACACACGGCCGCAGAGAAAGAACACGACTCTGGCGAAATTCTGGTTACTGGCGAGGGCTCTACGTAAGGCGATGAGCCGGGTCGAATAAATGAGGCCGGGTCTGGGCGGTAGGAAGGGGGGCTATGGGGCACTGTGGAGTCGAGCCGGGGGTGATTTCTGCTTTGCACAATCGCCGGGAGTGCATGAGATGGCTAGCGCATTTGAATACGATGTGATCGACGAACTGCTGGACGACGAACTCTCTGCCTTCGCCGAAGACAGCGGGATCGACGAGGGCATAGCGGACTATGCCCGGCGGTTCCGTCGCTGGTGGACCATTTTTTCCGCGGCCCGTGCGCTCACGGGAACCGATCCGGTCACGCATCAACCGGTGCAGCGCGAAATACCGGTCCTGCCTGCGCCCGAGCGGCGGCCTGCTACCGACGACCGCAATCGAAACCGGCGTGGGCAAGGGGGCAGTCGAATGGACGATTTCGACGCCGATCTCGCTGATCTGCTGACGGATTATCTGGAAGATACCGATGAAGGGGAAAGCTCCGGTCCCTGCTATGACGCGTTTCTGTGGTGCATGCAGAATGCACGGCGCCGGAATATTCCGTTCGGGCAGAGCGTCTGCCACGCCTGCTGGGACCAATGCCGGGATGGTGCGTGGCCCGCTCGTGTCGCCGGCCGAATGTGTCCGGGTCCGGGCAGGTTCCGGAGGCGTCGCCGACGGGCGAGGTGAGCCGAGCCGGCCGCTTGTGAGCCGTGTAGGCGCATTCCAGCGAGCGCCACATGTATGGGTGAGCACGCCGGGTCTTTCATCCCGTGACTCCGAGGGAATCTACGAACGATATGGCCGCCGTATTACCCGACTTTCAGGTCAACGTCAGTCACAAGCGCTGGGCCTGCATATTGGATCCGACTCTGGCGCTGTCGGTGCATGGCCTGCCCTTGCTGACCCGGCTGGGTTCCGCGCTGGAAGTGTGGGTGGCGCGGGAGTTGTGGCACATCCTGGACAACACGCATTACTACCTGGATCGCCCGGAAATACTGATGGCTGCGGGCGGCAACGGGAACCGGGCGGAGAAGATGCAAGCGGTCGTGCAGACGCTGCGGGAGTGGGAGCGCATACGATTGGAGAACGACCCGTCGCGGCAGCATTGCTACTGGATCGGCGACGGGCCTTTGGAGTCTTTTCTGCCCGATGGGACCGAGCCGGACATCGTCTGGCGTTACGAGGCGCTCAGCGCCGCGCTCGACCGGCGCCTGCCGGATGCGAGCGCGCCCTTGCCTGCGGTCTGCCGGGACACGGCGGCGCTGGCGGTGTGTCTGCCGGCGGCTTTCGTGTTGACGCATCTACCCGCGGAGGCCGACGACGAACCGGTTTCTCCGGCAATTTGCCGGGTGCTGGATGCCGGCGGCATCGCCTGCCGCCAGGTGGCGGACGACGATCCCTGGCAGAAACAGGAAAGCGATTTGCTGAGGCAGGTTCTGGTGCAGACGGGGCTGGGCAAATGGGTATGGTCCGGCCTGCGACTGGCGGTATTGCATCTCGCCGCGCCGTCCGCCTGTGCCGTGGATGCGCCGGGCTTGGATGGGCTCGATTTCATGGATTACGGTCTGGACGAAACGGAAACCCCGGCGGCGGGACCGGCCGTCGATTATTGGCGCGAGGCGCGAGGATTCTGGTATCCGCTATGAGCAGCAAAGGCCCCCGTATCAATCGCGAAGAACTGGTGATGGTCGCCGTGGCCGGGCAGATCGCCCATCCGGTCGGTGCCGCCAATCCCTACCGCATCGGCAACGACGGCGTGCCGAGGGTGTTGCCGGCGACCGGCGGCATCGTGCTGAACCACCGCATCGGCGACCGCTGCGTGGGCTTGGCGGGCGATCACATCGAGCCCGGCGTCGCGCTGCACAACAACGGCCGCGAGGTGGTCGGCGCGCGCAACGGGCCGAATAGGGCGTTCATAACCTATGCCTGCGTCGGCAACCGCGCCCGGGTGGTCAACGGCCCCTGTGCCGGGCAATGGGGTTTGGTGACCGGCAAACACGGCGGGGTCGACCACGTGATCGCCGACTTCCCCACGACCGTGCTGCGACGCCTGAATATCGGCGATCGCATACAGGTTTACAGTTGCGGCCTGGGGCTGCGCCTGCCCGATCACCCCGAGGTGGACGTGTTCAATTGCGCGCCCAGCCTGCTGGAACGCTGGGGCATCGTCGAGCGCGCCGGCCGCTTGCATGTTCCGGTCACCCATCTGGTTCCCGCCCGCATCATGGGCTCCGGTTTGGGCAAGAACACGGTGTGGCGCGGCGATTACGACATCCAGTTGTTCGACCGGCCCACCCGGCAGCGCTACCAGTTGGGCGGCTTGCGCTTCGGCGATTTGATCGCCATACGGGATGCCTACGCCAGTTTCGGTCCGAGTTACCGGCAAGGCTGGATCACGCTGGGCGTGATCGTGCATGGCGACAGCACCGCGAGCGGACACGGTCCGGGCGTGGCGCCGCTGCTCAGCGGCCCGGCCCGGGTGTTGCAGCCGCAGTACGACGCAAACGCCAATCTGGCCGCGATATACGGCGTCAGGACGCCCGCCGCGGCACGCACTTACAGCCCTCTGTCGTGGCGTGAAAGGCCGGGCGGACAAGGGACGCGACGCGTCGCGGAGGGGCGCCGGATTCCGGTCCGGGCGCAATAAGTTGCGAAATTTCCGTATTTCACGCCCCGGCCGCATACCCTATGATCGGCCGGCGGAGCGGTGCCAAGGGAACGGAGATGTGGTTTCCTTTCGGTGATGGCTGCGATGCAGCCAAGGTGGGGCGGTTGGACGTTTACCATGACCATCAACGGCCTAACGCGGATACTCCCGAGTCGACGGGCGTGGAGGTGTACTGCGAGTTCGAACTCGAGGGCAAGCCGTGCTGGGTGATCGCGGAGGCCACGGCGGACCCCTCACTCGACCTCTCCAAGTTCGTCGCCATCAGCCGTTTCGAAGTGGGCGGCCGGACACTGGCCGTCGTGCAACGCGTCGATCGGGCCGACAACTTGGCGTTATTGCTGACCGCGCGCGAACTGCAGATCGCCACGCTGGTCGCCATGGGCTGCCCCAACAAGCAGGTTGCCGACAGGCTGCACATCAGCGAATGGACGGTCGCGACCTATCTGCGGCGCATCTACGCCAAACTGGGCGTGGAATCCCGTGCCGCCATGACCTTCCGCTGCGCCTCCCTGATCTGCAGCCGGAACGGTCTTGCGGAATCCCGCATCCGGCGCTCCTGAATCCCGTCTCGCCTGCAGGCATCTGCCTTACGCGTTGTTTCGAAGCCGCAGATTGTTTGACAGTAGGCCGCTTTGACCGCAGGCTCCAAACTCGGCAATCGGCGAAGCTCATCGGGTTTCCGCTCTTGATTTCATCGTTCGAGAGCGGTCTGACGGGCTAGGGACACTTTACCGGGAAGGTCATCATGAAGAGATTGAAATCACAAACCAAAACCACCGACCAAGTAGAAGTCGTGCTCAAGCTCTCGGGCGGAGTCGACAAGAATCGGAAAAAGATGAAGTTGCTGCTCAAAAAGCGGCGGGCCAAGTACGGGATCGGTACCCACGGGTCCGCGGGTTTTCAGCGCAAGACACTGGGTACCACGGGTACGCGCCATGAGTCGGAGCATGTGGTTGGGTACAATGTGTACGCCGAGGATTACGACCGCAAGCACGGCCAAGGGAAGATCATCGAAATGCAGGGGCTCGCTTACCTCGAAGTCAAGCCATTGCATCGGGCTCATCCGGGAACCGGGAGTGGGGCCGTCGCGGATGAGTACCGCGACATCCAGCGCGGTATCCTTCAGGACGGCCAGTCAGGCCACACCGCCAAGACCGCCTCGTCCGCCGTGCAGTTCAACCAGCTCGAGTACGCGCATCTACCATCCGATGCCAAGGGTGATGCCTCGGACCTGGACTTCACCATCGCGAATATCAGCTACGAAGTCATGGTGCGGAACGGACAGAGCATCACTTTCTACGACGGGACGGGTCATACATCCTTTCAGATCAGTCAGGTCGAGCGCGCTGAAATGCTACTGGCTTATGAAATCCGCAAGACCGGTCAGTGGCCCACGCAACAGAGGATCGCCGAAGTTCTCAAAAGCTGCGGGCTGGACCCCATTGTGCAGAAGAATGCGCGCACCGGCGAAGACATCGTTCTATAGGCGGCAGCCGGGGCTAGTGTTCTTTGCCGAGGAGGCTCTTCCGCTCCCGAGTTGTAATCCGGAGGGGGCAAAGTGACCCCGCACTGGAGGCCCTTAGTGGTGTGCTACGGGGCCGATCCGAGCCGCGCCCGCCGGCTCACCCAGGCGGTACTTTGCTGCCAGCAACTGTAGGGCGAAACCGGTTTTATCGGGTTCCGCCGGATGGGATCCCTCCAGCGGCTCGCCTGTCGGCATCCGCCTTATGCGTTGGTTGACATCCCCCTGATCTGGGCGGAGTATCGTGCCGACCGATGGCATCGGCTCGAACTCTTCGCTCAAAGGAGTAGCGGATTCATCTCCTCCAGCCAATGGCAGCCGAAGCTGCATTTGTCGGGCAGGCGCCGAAGCGGATGGCATGAACCGCACGAGGCTCTTTGAATCGGTCTCCAGCATCACAAAACGAGGCTACTGCTCTGCGCCTGCCTCGGATATCGGGTAGGTCAAGTTAGTCGTCCTTCTGAAGTAAAGGGGAGTCATCATGTCCGTCCTGAACAAGAAACGTCTCTATTCCTTACTCGCAGCACTGCTGGTTTGCAGCGCTTCCTCATCCGCGTGGGCCAGACCCAATATGTGGTGGGATCATTTTGAGTCGGCGACACCGAACCAGACTGAATGTGTCAAACAGGCCGAAACCATACTCAACGCCGAAAAGGTCGGTCAACTGACCAGCGATGCGGATTCCGTGCGCGCCTGGAGCGAAAAGAGCACGGCCGTGGCTGAATGCATCCAGTTCGGCGACAAGCTGATCGTCGCCGTGATCGTCAGCAGCGACGACCCCGTGGCGGGAAATACGGTGTTCAACGCCCTGAGAGCGGCCTTGATGAAGAAATAAGCGACGGGAGCCATGGCATCCCGTCTGGGGGCGGGCATGAATTCATGCCCGCCCTTTTTGCAGTCAGGAGGAAGAGCCGAATGCGGGCTGCTCGCCTTCCCTTTAGGCCGAAATCTTGCGCCGGAGCAAGCCGATCATACCCAGGAGCGGTAATCCGGACATGAGCGAAAACAGCGCCGGCGGTATCGGGACGAGTTGCAGTGACGCACCTGCCGTCGTGGTGGAGAGCGAGGTGCGGAATGTGGAACCGAAGTCCGCATAGGTATCGACGAGGCCGTCTCCCGCGTTTTGCAGGCTGGATGCGCCGGAGAAGAGCACTTCCAGAACGATGGTGTCCCCGACCTTGAACGTTTTATCAAATCCGTCGGCAAGGTCGACAGGGGTTCCGTTCGTGCTGTTTTCCGTGAATCGCCAAGCCGGAATGCCCATGTCCTCCAGAAAGTGCAGGGTGGGTATTTGATCGGACTGGGCCCAATAGGCATCTTCAAGGCGGTTCATCAATACGGCGCCTTTAGCCAAACTAGTCGGGTAGCTGCCGAAAATACCGCTGATATCGATTTGGGCGTGTATGGTTGCCGGCGTGCCCGATTCGAGGCTACCCGTTGCTGAGGTCAACTGATAAATCGATCGGATATAGCCATCGGCGGAAACCAGTCCCCATGTCTGAGGTTCGTAATAGAAGGGATTTGTGCCGGGGAGCGTGACCATCCAGCCGACTTTCTCACCGGTGTTGTGAACGGCTCGCGTATAAAGGCTAATTGTGCCGGCGGCAGGATTCGACGTAACGCTGACTTCTCCGCCCTTTCCACCCGCCTGGATTACCGTGCCGCAATTCGGAGGGATGCAAGATGGTGGGTAGTTGAGTGTAGTGGTTCCAGCGCCTTGTTGCTGATCCTGGTGGACGATCTCGCCCGTGGGTACCCCACCATCGACATAAATCCTGCTGTTGGAAAGGTAGGGCGCGGTCAGCGCATGACTATTTCCGGCAAAAGCGCTAATCCCTAGGACCGTAAGAGCTAAAAACCATCGGCTCAACAAGAGATTTAATTTATTCATGAACGTTCTCCGTGGTGGTTTAAGTTCACGCCGGACGCTTATCCATTTATGACGGAAATGTGGGATGCGGTTCCTACATTCCAATATCATCCTTTTGCTTATTGGTTCAACTGGTTTTCCTCTTCCTCTCTGCGTTTTTCGGCGTCGTTTTTCAATTGCCGTTCTACTCCCTTGGCCTTCTCCAGTGGTGCATCCATCTCTTCATAGAGGGTCGTATCTTTGGACGGAGGTATTTCCCGGGATTCCTGTTCTTTTCCAGAGCAGGCAGCCAGCGCCCAAGCCGTGATCCAGACGAATTCGCGTAGATTTTTCATCGGTTCGTCCTCTTGCTGCGTGGTTGTCGTCGGGGTCGACCACCCGGTTGAACATGGTTGTCTGCGGAGCGGTGTCAACGGATTTCGTCGACATCCCCGGCAGAGGGAAGGCAAGCGGATGCCAGACTACGCCTTTTTCACGAATTCCGCTTTCAAACCCATGGCGCCGACGCCGTCGATCTTGCAGTCGATGTCGTGGTCGCCTTCGACCAGGCGGATGTTCTTCCCCTTGGTGCCGCCTTGACCACTAGCGAAGAGCCCTTTCACCTTCAGATCCTTGATTACGTGATCGTATGGCCGTCGTAGAGTACGGTGCCATAGGCATCGCGCACCACATGTCCCCGTTCGGAGCCTTCCGCCGCTTCCTCTCTTGCCCATTCATGTTGGGCCTTCTTGGTTATGGGGCAATGGGAAATTCAGACTCTATGGTGCGGAACCTGCGTTATCGGGTTCCGCCGCATGTGAGTATTCCGGCGGATAGCCTGCCGGCATCCGCTTTTCGCAGTGACGTACTATTTGGAGTTAATGTTGGGGTCATGAACTTCAAACGATGTGGTAAAACCGCTCAGGATTATGTGGAACAAATGAAATGCCTCATTTATCCATTCATCTACAAAGCAAGTTACTTTTATAAAGTCCCCTTCTACGCCGTTGTATATATTGTCGATCAGGAGGTCCGGGTCATTCGGGATGTATGCCGGCTGCGTCAAGATATACTGGTCCACCGCAATCGGGTCCTTAAGTGAGTCAGGGACCGTTGGTATAGGGCCGACGTATAAACCATGCTTGTGAATCAAGTTGTTCCTATATCGAACAACTAATTTGAACCATTCCCGTTGACTGTGAAGCTGTTTGGTCAGATCAGGATTGACCTTATCCAAGCAGTTTATAAAGCTTTGTTTGTCCAAGGCGATTCCGCTTCCACGTTGCTCTAACGCATAAGACTCATTTAGAAATACCGCACACGCATCAAGGAATGATTTGGTCATAAAGACGTATGCGTACGTATGATAGTGAATAAAGAACTTTTTCTCGCGATCTCTTCTTGATTCGCTCTCGGTAATCTGATCTTGGGCAAGGGCCAGAAATGAAAACTTCTCGACAATGTCCTCTACTATCGTAGCGAATTTTCTCAGCCGACCGCCGCCATAGAGCATGTCATGCAGTTTCTCCCAGTAGTCTGGCTTTTGTTGGACAAATGGAGCTAGATATGTGTTTGAAAACAGAAAGTCGAATTTTCCGTTAGGAGGTCCCTCTTTGCGTGCGATTATCATTGCGCCCCGAATAATTCGGGAATACTCAGTTGTCATTCGAATCTAGCACTTGTGGGAAAATGGGATATTGTGCCGGCCGGTTTCGCCGCATTCCTGAGTTTATTGTTCCGACCGCCTCTCTTCTTCCTTTTTTCGTTGCTCGGCTTCCTGTTCCAGTAGCTGTTCCACTCCTTTGGCTTTTTCCAGCGGTGCGTTGACGTCCCGGTACAGCGCTTTATGTTCGGCGTTCTGCGGAGGTTCCGGCTCCCTGCCGGAGCAGGCGGCGAGCGACAAGGCCGCAATCCAGATGATACTGCGTGGGCTTTTCACCGCATCGTCCTCCTGCACTGTTTGTTTCGGAAATTCGGCAGTTGGTAAACCGCTGGCGCCATACGGCGGATCGCCCTTACGGGCATCCGCCCTACAGACTATCTGCCGCGAAATCCGCCAACCGTGAACGCTCTCCGCGGCGCAGGGTGATGTGGGCGCCGTGCGGCCAGTTCTTGAAGCGGTCGACCACGTAGGTCAGGCCGGAGGTGGTGGCGGTGAGATAAGGCGTGTCGATCTGGCCGATGTTGCCCAGGCAGACGATCTTGGTGCCGGGGCCGGCGCGGGTGATGAGGGTCTTCATCTGCTTGGAGGTGAGGTTTTGCGCCTCGTCCAGGATCAGATAGCGGTTGAGGAAGGTGCGTCCGCGCATGAAGTTGAGCGAGCGCACCTTGACCCGGTTCAGCAGCAGGCTTTGGGTGGTCTGCTTTTCCCATTCGCTGCCCTCGCCCTGGGTGTTGAGCAACTCCAGGTTGTCGAGCAGGGCGCCCATCCACGGGGTCATCTTTTCTTCCTCGGTGCCGGGCAAAAAGCCGATGTCCTCGCCTACGGGGATGGTTTCGCGGGTCATCACGATTTCCTTGTAGACCTTGTCGTCCACGCTCTGCGCGAGTCCCGCTGCCAGGGTGAGCAGGGTCTTGCCGGTGCCGGCGGTGCCCAGCAGGGTGACGAAGTCGATCTCCGGGTCCATCAGCACGTTGAAGGCGAAATTCTGCTCGCGGTTGCGCGCTTGTATACCCCAGACGTTGTGCTGCGGGTTGCGGAAATCGCGGGCGAGCTCGATGACCGCGCCACCGTTTTCGCGGCTGCGCACGATGGCTTCGAAGTTGGACTCGTCCGGCAGGTAGAGAAACTGGTTGATGTGCCATTCGCGCACCAGCGGGCCGGCCACCCGGTAAAAGGTATGCCCGCGGTGATCCTGCCAGGATTCCATCTTGTTGCCGTGGGTAGCCCAGAAGTCGAGCGGCAGTTCGGCCGCGCCGCTGTACAGCAGGTTGATGTCGTCCAGGACCTGGTCGCTGTGGTAGTCCTCCGCGCGCAGGCCCAGCACCGAGGCCTTGATGCGCATGTTGATGTCTTTCGACACCAAAACCACCTGGGTGTCCGGATATTCCTTGGCCAGGGCTAGCACGGTCGCCAGGATGGAGTTGTCGGCCACGCCGCCGGGCAGGCTTTCCGGCAGCACCGATGTCATGCGGCTGACCTGGAAGAACAAGCGGCCGGTGCTGCGTTCGTCGATGCGGGCGGCGTATTCGATCTGGGTCAGCGGGATACCGTCGCTGATGGTGCCGAGATCGGCATGCTGGATCAGTTCATCCAGGAATCGACTGGCCTGGCGCGCGTTGCGGGAGACTTCAGACAAGCCCTTCTTGGCGTGGTCCAGCTCTTCCAGCACGATCATCGGGATATAGATGTCGTGTTCCTGGAAGCGGAACAAGGCGGAGGGGTCGTGCATCAGCACGTTGGTGTCGAGGATGAAGAGCTTCTTTTCGTGGTCGTTGGGGCTCATGGTCGTCCGGCGTCGATTAGGAAAGGGCTGCTGTGGATATCCAGGCTCGTTGCGCCGGAAGCGGTGTGGCAGGTCGGGTTACGCATGAGTGGCCGTAACCCGGCGATCCGGCTTGTGTTTAGGTTACGCCATGGAAGGGTCGCGGCTAAAGCGGCCGTTTGCGATGGGCGCCGCCAACCCGACCTACGAGGCTTGCTCCAACTCGTGCAGGGTTTGCAGCACGGCTTGCGCGTGGCCTTTGACGCTGACCTTGCGCCATTCCCTGGCGATGTTGCCGTCGCGGTCGATCAGAAAAGTGCTGCGCTCGATGCCGCGCACCTGCTTGCCGTACATATTTTTGAGCTTGATGACGTCGAACAGTCCGCACAGCGTTTCGTCGGCGTCGGAGATCAGCTCGAAGGAAAGTTGCTGTTTGCTCTTGAAGTTCTCGTGCGATTTCAGACTGTCGCGCGAGATGCCGTAAATCTCTGCGTCCAGGGCCGCGAACTCGCCGGCCAGGTCGCGGAAGTCCTGGCCTTCCGTAGTGCAGCCGGGGGTGCTGTCCTTGGGGTAGAAATAGAGGATGACGTTGCGGCCCTTGAGATCGGACAGCTTGACGGTTTTGCCGCTGGTGGCCGGAGCGGAGAAGTCGGGTGCCGGGGTGCTCATGCGGGGCTCCTAGGAGGTTAGCGTTTGACCGGCTCCAGGATCGCGTCGAGGTTCTGGTGGTCGCAAAACTCCAGGAATTCGTCGCGCAAGGAGACGATCTTGAGACTGATGGGTATCTTCACGATCATGTGCGCCAGAAACAGCGGCGCGCCGCTGTAAGGCGCGGGATAGCGGCTGGTACTCAGGTCCATGACCTTGATGCCGCGTTCCAGGAAAAACCCGGCCAACTCATGGATGTTGTCGATCTGGTCGCTGGCGAAGATGTCCACCGCATAGGGAACCACTTGGTCCGGTTCGGGGATCTCCTCGCTGGCGCGCAAGGTGTGTATCTTCAGCTTCAGGCGGGTGGCCAGGGCTTCCAGCGCATTCTCCAGCTTGACGATATGGTTCCAGTTGCCGTCCACCAGCAGATGGGCGGCGAATTCGGTGCCCAGCTCCGTGACGCGGCTTTCCAGGATGTGGCACTTACAATCTTTGAGGGCGCGGGTGAGTTCCACGATCAGGTCGGGGCGGTCTTCCCCGAGCGCGGTGATGACGAGCTGCATGGCGAATCTGCTTTATGAAGGGGCTGGTAAAACGAGAGGCCAGTGTATCACTTTTGACCACCGCTCTGGCCAGGCGCCGCGCGGTTGTCAGGGGCGCCGGGCACACGTTACCATGCCGCTTTTATCAGGCTGGAATAGACATCGCATGATACAAGGTAGCATGGTCGCGCTGGTGACGCCGATGGAGGCCGACGGCGCGCCGGACGTCGCGAGTTTGCGCAGGCTGGTCGAGTTTCATCTCGAACAGGGGACGGACGCCATCGTCGCCGTGGGTACCACGGGCGAGTCGGCGACTCTCGACGAAGACGAGCACTGCGAGGTCATCCGCCTGGTGGTCGAGCAGGTCAAAGGGCGCATCCCGGTGATCGCGGGCACCGGATCCAATTCGACCACCGAGGCCATCAGCCTGACGCGCCGCGCGAAAGAGGTCGGTGCCGATGCCTGCCTGCTGGTGACGCCTTATTACAACAAGCCGACCCAGGAAGGCCTGTACCTGCATCACAAGGCGGTCGCCGAAGCGGTGGAGATACCGCAGATCCTGTACAACGTCCCGGGCCGCACGGCCTGCGACCTGTTGCCGGAAACCGCCGCGCGCCTGTCGCAGGTGCCCAACATCATCGGCATCAAGGAAGCGACCGGCAACCTGGATCGGCTCACCGAAATTCTGCGCTTGTCCAAACCCGGTTTTCTGCTCTATTCCGGCGACGACGCCACGGCGTGCGAATTCTGCCTGCGCGGCGGACACGGCGTCATCTCGGTGACGGCGAACGTCGCGCCCCGCTTGATGCACGAGATGATCGCCGCGGCCCGCGCCGGGGATCGCGCCAAGGCCGAGGCCATAGACGCCAAGCTGGCCGGCCTGCATCGCGACTTGTTCATCGAATCCAACCCGATACCGGCCAAGTGGGCCGTCGCCGAATTGGGCCTGATAGGGACGGGCATCCGTTTGCCGCTGACCTGGTTGTCGGAGGACAAGCGCGAGCCGGTTCGCGCCGCCATGCGTCAGGCCGAAGTCGTGAGCGCGTCATGAGTGCGACGAAACCCTTGCTGCGCGTGTTGGTCCTGTTGGGCTTGGCCGGCAGCCTGTCGGCCTGCAGCGTGCTCGAAAGCCTGTTTCCCGACAAGCAGAAGCAGTACCGCTACAGCAGCGATATACCCGCGCTGGAAATTCCTCCGGACCTGACTTCCTCCACCCTCGAAGGAACCAAGGGTGGCGGCGGTCCCCGGCCCTCTTCCCGTGAGGCGGAGGAGGAAAGCCCCCCGTCAGCGGCGGTCGCGGAAGAAAACACAGGTTCGCGCCGGGCCGCCAGCAAACCGGCGGCCAAGCCCGAAGTGCCCAGGACGACCCTGGCGCAGAGCAACGACAACGCCACCCTGATCGAAGTCGAGGCGCCCTACGCGGAAACCTGGAACGACGTCAGCCGCGCGCTGGGGCGTCTCGAGGTCGAACTGACCGACCAGAACCGGTCCGACGGCGTGTTTTACGTCTATTACGGCGGCACTTCGCCCAAGCCCAAGGAAGGCGACAGCAGTTTGTGGCAGGACCTCAAGTCGATGTTCTCCAACGAAGAAAAGGCCAGCGAATATCACGTGAAGCTGGAGGAGGCCGGCGACGTCACCAATGTCTTCGTGCTCGACGCTTCGGGCAAGTCGGTATCCGAGGGTCCCGGCTACGAGTTGCTGCAGCGGCTGAACGAAACGCTTCGGACCCTGGACCAGCCGGAAAGCGAAGCCGAAGGACGCAAGGACAAAGGCGAATAACCGGCGCCAAGCGCAGCGGAGGCGGACGATACCCGGTCCCATAGTCATAGCCAGCGGGGCACCATGATCTTCAAGTTAAGCGGCGCGCGCGCCCTCTCCTCATTCCGCCTGGAAAAACTGCTGGGCGAACTCAGGGGCGTCGAGCCCGGTATCGCCGAACTGCATGCCAGCTTCGTGCATTTCGTCGAAACCTCGCGCGAACTGGCCCCGCCCGAGCTGGCCGTGCTGGAGCCCCTGCTCGATTACGGCGCCAAGGCCGAACCCTGCGCCTTCGGCGGGGAATATTTCCTGGTCGTGCCCCGGCTCGGCACCCTCTCGCCCTGGTCCAGCAAGGCGACCGACATCGCCCGGCATTGCGGCCTGGATGCCGTGCTGCGCATCGAGCGCGGGATCGAGTATTGCCTGAGGACCGAGGTCGAGCTCAGCCATTCCAGGCGCGAAGCCGTCAAGGCCTTGTTGCACGACCGCATGACCCAGGTCGTGCTGGGCCGCGGCCAGCACGATCAGATCTTCCGTCACCAGCCCCCTGCGCCGCTTGACTACGTGCCACTGCTGCAGGAAGGGCGCTGGGCCCTGGTCAAGGCCAACAGCGGGTTAGGCCTGGCCTTGTCGGAGGACGAGCTGGACTATCTCGAACAAAGCTACACCGCGCTGAACCGCAATCCCACCGATGTGGAATTGATGATGTTCGCCCAGGCCAACTCGGAACATTGCCGCCACAAGATATTCAATGCGTCCTGGCGCATCGACGGCGAGGAGCAGGCCGAATCGCTGTTCGGCATGATCCGCAACACCGCGCGCAAGAGTCCCGCCGGCATCATTTCGGCCTACAAGGACAATGCCTCCATCATCGAAGGGCCCAAGGCCCAAGTGTTTCTGCGCGACCCGCAGAGTCTGGAATACGGCTATGTGGAGGAGTCCGCCCACATCCTGATGAAGGTGGAGACCCACAATCATCCCACCGCTATTTCGCCACATCCGGGCGCGGCCACCGGGTCCGGCGGCGAGATCCGCGACGAAGGCGCGACCGGGCGGGGATCGTGGACCAAGGCCGGATTGACCGGCTTCACGGTGTCCGATCTGCGCATCCCGGGTTATGTCCAGCCGTGGGAAAGCGATCACGGCAAGCCCGGCCGCATCGCCTCGGCGCTGGACATCATGCTGGAAGGTCCGGTCGGCGGCGCGGCCTTCAACAACGAGTTCGGCCGGCCCAACATCGCCGGCTATTTCCGCACCTTCGAGCAGCGCGACCCGCAAGGCGAAGGGCTGTGGGGTTACCACAAACCCATCATGATCGCCGGCGGCATGGGCCAGATCCGGCCCATGCATACGGCCAAGGAGGGCATACCGGCCGGCTCCGCCATCGTGGTGCTGGGCGGGCCGGCCATGCTCATCGGCCTGGGCGGCGGCGCCGCGTCGTCGCAAGCGTCCGGCGAGAGCGCCGAGTCGCTCGATTTCGCTTCCGTCCAGCGCGAGAATCCCGAGATGCAGCGGCGCGCGCAGGAGGTCATCAACCGCTGCGTAGCCCTGGGTACGGCCAATCCCATCGTCTCCATACACGACGTCGGTGCCGGCGGGCTTTCCAACGCGGTGCCGGAAATCATCCACGATGCGGGCCGTGGCGGCCGCTTCGAATTGCGCCGGGTGCCGAACGACGAGCCGAGCATGTCGCCCCTGCAAATCTGGTGCAACGAAGCCCAGGAACGCTATGTGCTGGCCATCGCGCCCGAATCGGTCGCGTTGTTCGATGAGTTTTGCCGGCGCGAGCGTTGTCCTTACGCGGTGCTTGGCCATGCCACCGACGAGGAGCAACTTATCCTCAGCGACGAAGTGTTCGGCAACCGGCCCATCAACATCCCGATGTCCCTGCTGTTCGGCAAGCCGCCCAAGATGGCCCGCGACGTGCGGCGCGTTGCTCCCAGCCTGCCCGAGCTGGACCTGCGCACCGTCGAGATCGCCGATGCCGCGCGCCGGGTGCTGGCTTTCCCCGCCGTGGCGGACAAGAGCTTTTTGATCCACATCGGCGACCGCTCGGTGGGCGGCCTGGTGGCCCGCGACCAGATGGTCGGCCCCTGGCAGGTACCGGTCGCCGACGTCGGCGTCACGGCGTCGGGTTTCCACGCCTATACCGGCGAGGCCATGGCCATGGGCGAGCGGACGCCCCTGGCCGTGATCGACGCCCCGGCCTCCGGCCGCATGGCCATCGCCGAGGCGCTGACCAACCTGGCTGCGGCGCGTATTGGACGACTGGGCGACGTCAAGCTTTCGGCCAACTGGATGGCGGCCGCCGGCGCGCCCGGCGAAGACGCGCGGCTGTACGACACCGTCAAGGCGGTCGGCCTGGAATTGTGTCCGGATCTGGGCATCGCCATCCCCGTCGGCAAGGATTCGCTGTCCATGAAGACCGTATGGAGGGAGGGGGAGCGCGAAAATAACATGACCTCGCCGCTTTCGCTCATCGTCACGGCCTTCGCCCCGGTGCTGGACGTGCGCCGGACCCTCACACCGGAGCTGAAGCTGAATGCCGGCCCGAGCCGCCTGGTGCTGATCGATCTCGGGTTCGGACGCAACCGTCTGGGCGGTTCGGTGCTGGCCCAGGTCTACGGGCAGATTGGCAACCGGGCTCCCGACCTGGATGATCCCGTCCGCCTCAAGGCGTTTTTCGCGGCTATCCAGTCGCTCAATGCGGACGGCTTGCTGCTGGCCTACCACGATCGCTCCGACGGCGGTCTGTGGGCCACCCTGTGCGAGATGGCCTTCGCCGCCCGCAGCGGTGTGGAGCTCAGCCTGGACGGGCTGGGCGACGACCCTTACGCGGCGCTGTTCAACGAGGAATTGGGCGCGCTGATCCAGGTCGCCGAGGACAAGCTCGCCGAGGTGCTGGAAAGGCTGAAACAGGCCGGTCTGGAGGGTGCCGTCCATGTCGTCGGCGCGCCGCGCGCCGACCGCCGCATCGTGGTGACCCGGCAGGGCGGCGTCTGGTACCAGGAGGCGCGAAGCGCTCTGCAGAGCCTGTGGTCGGAAACCAGCTACCGCATGCAGGCGCTGCGCGATCATCCGGAGTGCGCGCGCAGCGAACATGACGCGGTGGCCGACGATCTCGATCCCGGTCGCTACAGTCGTCTGACTTTCGATCTCAACGAAGACGTGGCGGCGCCTTTCCTGAATCTGTCGCGCCCGCGCGTGGCCATCCTGCGTGAACAGGGCGTCAACGGCCATGTCGAAATGGCGGCGGCCTTCGAACGCGCCGGTTTCGCCAGCGTCGACGTGCACATGAACGACCTGGTGGTCGGTACGGTCAGCCTCGCCGATTTCAAGGGGCTGGCCGCCTGCGGCGGCTTTTCCTTCGGCGACGTGCTGGGGGCGGGCGGCGGTTGGGCCAAGTCCATCCTGTTCAACGAGCATTTGTACGACGAGTTCGCCGCGTTCTTCTCGCGCTCCGACAGCTTCGGCCTGGGCGTCTGCAACGGCTGCCAGATGATGGCCCATTTGCGCGAACTGGTGCCGGGGGCGGGCCTGTGGCCGCATTTCGCCCGCAACACGTCGGAACAGTTTGAAGCCCGCGTGGTCCTGGTCGAGGTGCTCGAATCGCCCTCGCTGTTCTTCGCCGGCATGGCAGGTTCGGTTCTGCCGGTGGTCGTCGCGCACGGCGAGGGCCGGGCGGATTTCCGCGCCGATCCGGCCCAGGCGGTCGAGCGCCGGCAGGCAGCTTTGCGCTATGTCGATCACTACGGCAAGCCGACCGAGACCTTCCCGTACAACCCCAACGGATCGCCGCTGGGCATCACCGCGCTGACCAACGAGGATGGCCGATTCACCATCATGATGCCGCATCCGGAGCGTTGTTTCCGTAGCGTGCAGAACTCCTGGCGTTCGGCCGAATGGGGCGAATACGGGCCGTGGATGCGCATGTTCCGCAACGCGCGGGCCTGGGTGGGCTAGGCTTAAGGCGCAGGCGTGCCCATCCAACGGACGGCGCTGGAGGCTTGAAAACCTCCCCCGGGTCATCCATATAGGACACGCATTTCCTTTAACCGACCGGAGATCGCTATGACCACCCGATACGAACCTCTGAGCCTGCTCAATCTGTTGCAACGTGAACTGGAGCGTTCCGGCGAGTCCGGTCATGGCGGACCGGAGCCCCACAGCAGCGCGGCCACCGCGGAATGGACCCCGGCGGTGGACATCAAGGAAGAAATCGATTGTTATCGCTTGCTGGCCGACCTGCCCGGCGTGAGCCCGGATGCCATCGATGTGACGATGGAAAACGGCATCCTTACCCTGAGAGGCGAACGGGTCACCGAAGCCCGCGCCAACCGCGAGGGATACAAGCGCATCGAGCGGGTCTACGGCAGCTTTTATCGCCGCTTCTCCCTGCCCGATACGGCCGACGCGGAAGGCATCGCCGCCCGTTACACCAACGGCGTGCTGGAAATCGTCATCCCCAAGAAAACCGCGCGCCAACCCAAGAAGATCGTGGTGGTGGGCGAGTCCTGATTCCACCCACCAGGCCTGCCTGGATGTCAGGCGTGCGAGTCGTACGCTAACGGAGAGGGGCGCAGGCCCCTCTTCCTCGTTTTGGATCGATCTAAGTCCCCATGCACGCTTTGACCCTGATACGCGCACGTTCCACCTGGCTGAAGCTCCACCTCTGGCTAGCCCTGGGCGTGGGTTTTTTCTATTCCCTCATCGGTTTGTCGGGCAGCCTGCTGGTTTATGGCGATGGGCTGGACGCGCTCCTGAATCCACGCCTCACATTGAGCGCAACGCCGCGTGAGCCCCTGCCGCTGGACCGCATCCTGGCGGCGGTGAAGGCGGCCCAGCCCGGCCGGCTGGGACCCTGGACCCTGGAGTTGCCACGTCGCCCGGACGGCATGATCACCGCCTGGTACGAACGGCCCAAGGAGACGCGCGAAGCCTATTACGCGCCGCTGATGGTTGCGGTCAATCCTTACACGGCCGAGGTCGTCGCCGGCCGTTTCTGGGGCGAAACCGCCGTGACCTGGGTTTACCGCCTGCACGCCGAAATGCATATGGGCGGTTTCGGCGCCAACTTGATCGGTGTGCTGGGTCTGGTGTTGAGCGTATCGGTCGTCAGCGGCCTGGTGCTGTGGTGGCCGGGGGTCGCCGGCCTGAGCCGGGCCTTTGCGGTGCGCCACGACGGAGGGCTGCGCCGCATGCTGGTCGATCTCCATCGCTTGCTGGGCGTGCTGGGCAGTCTGTTCCTGCTGCTGCTCGCGCTGACCGGGTTCCATCTGGTTTTTCCGGGATTGATGGAAGGTTTCCTGGGCGCCAGCGCCATGGGTCATGGCGAAGACATCAGGACCGTGCGCAGCACGGCGGCTCAGAACGACAATCCGGTCAAAATGCAGGAGGCCGTTCTTCTGGCGCGGGGCTTGTTTCCCCGCGGCGAAGTGCGCCGGGTCACCGAACCGGACGGCGCGGCCGGCACCTACCGGATCGAACTGCTGCAGCGCGAGGAGCCTTACAGCCGTCATCCCGCCACCTGGATCTGGGTCGACCGCTGGAGCGGGCAGATCCGCGAGGCGCAAAATCCGCGCATGTTCAGCGAAGGCGAGCGCTGGCTCAGCCGCATCTGGCCCCTGCATACCGGCGAGGCCTTGGGCGGCGCGGGACGCTTGCTTTGGTTCGTCGTCGGTTTGCTGCCCCTGACCCTGTATCTCAGCGGCCTGGTCTACTGGCTGATCGGACGCGGAGTGCTGCGCGATGCGGCGGTGGACTTCCGGCGCTGGGGGACGCGCGGGCTGGCGTTGCTGCACGCCGTCCGGAACCTGGGTTTGCGCGCTTATCCCCATCTGCTGGCGGGCTGGCGGCGTCTGCTCCGGCTGTTGGCCGACATCCGGCGGGGATGACCGTGGCGCGATTCGTCCGCTACGGCCGCGGTCCCTAAGCGGACAGCCGCGCCACCGCCGAGTCCCTACTGCAAGCCTTGGTCGAACGGCAAGATCGGGGCGTTTCTGCCTTCCGCGCCCACGGCGTCTATGGTCAGGAATTCGTCCTGGCCCAACTGCTCGGACAATTCATGTCCTGGCGCCACCGACACGTTGTCGCCAACGTGGCCGTGCGGAACCTTGATTTCCGGATGATCGAAAGGCGCGCGTTCGTAGCGTACCCGGTCGTCGGTCAGGGTCTTCAAGAAGGCGATCAGGTCGGCGCGGCGCTCCGCCGAAGTGGCCATCTCGCCCGAACCGACCACGAAGCCGAAATTTTTGCCGGCCGTCTCGACATTCCCGCCCCGCGCATAGAACTCCACGACCTGATCCAGGGTCGCCATGCCGCCGTTGTGCATATAGGGCCCGGTCAGTTCCACGTTCCTCAGGCCGGGTATCTTGAACGCGCCGCTCATCACGGCCAGCGTTCTGGCACTGGTCGTCTTGGCGAGTTCGGCCCGGGCCGCGGCCTGGGTCGGCTGGTAGCCCCAGGACGGCGTGGCGCATCCTTCCGTGCCTGGTGCCTGCGGCAGGATGCCCTCCGCGCGGGTGAACATCTTCGCCGTCGGGCCGTCGATGTTCAGGGCGAAGGGGAGCTGAAAGTCGCAGGGCCTGACGGCCGCGACCGGGGCGTCGTAAACGCCGGCGCCATTGCCCGCCAGGTACTGCAGATACTGGAGACTGAACGACAGCGGGTGGCCGAAGGCGTCCACGTCGCCCAGGCCGATATCGGCTTCGGCCGGCGTGACGCCGGTCGAGGTGAAACCGGTGTCGCTCAGGGTGGAGCCGGCATTGCTGAGGAAGCGGTTGACGACATTGTTCGAGGTCACGATCCTGAACGCTTCGTTGCCGTAAGCCTCGGGGTGCGTCTTCGCCAGTTGCGCGTTGGTGGCCACGGTGGCCGCGCTGAACGTCGGCCCGACATGGCATAAGGCGCAATGATCGTTGCGGAATTGATCCAGCCCGCGCAATTCCGCCGCCGTGAGATCGATGGGCAGGCCGTCCGCGTTGCGGGCGCTGCGGTCGAAAGGGGAGTCGTCCGAGATCAGGGTGGACTCGTACAACTGGATGGCCAGGCCGAAAAACAGGGTGAAATTGGCCTCCATCTGGCTGTAGGCCGGCTGGCCGGCTGCGCTGGGTTGGCCGAATACGTCGCGCTTGGCATAAGACCAGTATTTCCGGTTAAAAGCCTCCATGATCAGCATGCGATAGCTGGTGTCGAGTCCGGGCAGGGCTGCGCCGGTCGCACCGAATACGCTGAAGCTCAATGGGCCCAGTACGCTGTCGCGCGGGTGCACTTTCTGATTTTCCAGCGGCCTGCGATCCAGCAGTTTGCGGGCCAGATCCTTGAAGCTGCGTTGCCGGCAACTCATTTCCGTATCGTTCAAGGGCGGCGCGACCGCAACCGAGGCGAGCGAGGCGTTGATCAGACGCAAACGCTGTTTCTGCACCGTCGTTTTATCGAGTTTGACCCAGACGCCGGCGTCGGGATCGCGGTCGCCCCAGGGACTGCTGCCGTTGAACACGTTGTTGGCCCGGCCGTCCCAAAAGTTGCGGTGGTTGAAGGCCGCATTGATGACCGTCGGGGCGTTGCGCGGCGCGACCTTGCGCGTTCCGGTCGTGCCGACGTGGAACACCGCGTCCGCCGCCCGGCCGCATACGTCGGCGGCGCTGCCGTCCGTAGGGACGGAAGAAAAGCTTCCGCTGAAGGTGCCGGCGGACGACACGACATCATCGCTCTGGAACACGATGGGCGATGTGGTATCGAAGGTGTTGGCCCGTTGAAAAAACGGGAAGTCGGATTTTTTCAAACGGTAATTCGGGCCGCCGAGGCCGCCGCTGACGGTAGTCTCGAAGCTTAGGGCGGAGGCGGCGGTGGATTTTCCGCCTGGCGCCAACTGGTTCTTGGTCCGGGCGTCGGCTCCGGCATGGAAGTGGCAACTGGCGCATGCGATGCCGTCGCTGCCGACGGCGGTATCCCAAAACAGCGCCTTGCCGAGCGCGACGGCTGTTTTCTTGTCCACCACGATGGGATCGGGGCCGTCCAGCAGGCCCGGAACCGCGGGAGTCGGGACGTTCTTCAGGCTGATGGGTAGCGGGCCGAATCCGCCTGCCAGGGCGGGCATCGTCCCGTTTGCCAGCACGAGAAGGACAAAAGCGTATCGGTGTACAAACCTGGGCAACATGGCGGGACTCCACGAGTTCATTTTTCTAGTTTTCATCGCATCACAGGGTCGGCATGCACAAACAAAAATGCCTCTGCATTTCCTGTGGAAAGCAGAGGCACGGGGGGCACATCCGTGTGGCGTGCCGCTTGTATCCTTAGCTGGCGGGCACTCCGGCTCCGCTCAGGCGTTTAGGCCGTTTTATCTTGCCGGCGGCGGCCGACGATGCCCAGGCCGGCCAGGGCGCTGCCCAACAGATAAACCGCGGCCGGTATCGGCACCGCGCTGACGGAAAGCTGGTGGCTGGCAAGCCCGGTGATGGCGTTGTTGGCGCCACCGGCGGCGACGGTGTACCAGCCGGGTGCGAGGTTCTGGAAGGTCAGCTGGACGAGAGCGGCGCTCGCGCTGCCGGAGACGCCGGAGAAATAGGTGTTGCCGCCGACCTGATTGACGCCGGAGTTGACCGTTTCGCCCCAGTCGGTTTCGCCGCTGCCATAGGACCCGCCGGCGTTGACGTAGGCCAGGGTCTCCAGTAGGTTGCCGCCGCCGCCGGCCACCACGGAAGGATCGGACGCCCACTTGGTGCCGTTGGCGCCCAGTTGGCTCACCACGTTGGAGCTATGCGGCGATTGCGTGCTTAGACTCTCCTCGCCGACGCCCGTGCCGCCGTCGAAGGCGCCGTTGGAGGCCCAGACCGTGAAGGCGAGGTCGCGTGCGCCGGACGTTACCGCATCGGAAATCGTCACAGTCTGATTGGCGCCCGTGACCTGAAAGCTGAGCCATTTGACGGCATGGCCCCAGGCGGAATAGTTCAACAGGGCGTTGCCGGTCCAGCCGGCCCGGCCGCCGGAGGTGTCGGCCAGTCCGATACTCGTGGAGGTGATGGTCTCGTTGGCGCCGAGGATATTGTCGCTGCCTGTCCAGAGCGCCGCGGAGGGCGCCGTGACCGCGCCGGCCGCGTGGGCTCCGCTGCTGAGCGCGGCCAGTGCTGCGCCGGCAAGTAGGAATCGGACGGTCAGTTGAAGCTTGCTATTCATGCGTTAAGGCTCCTAGTACAAAACGCCTGGCGGCGTTACACAGGGTTGAGAGGGCGCCGGCTGGTCGCTGGTTTTTTGCGCGACAGTCGGATTCAGAACATGCCCGACGACGCTCAGCGTTGGCGTCCGGCTCTCCTCATGTTCGAAGGGCGGCCCGGCGATCTTGAAAAGACCCGTGGCTTTCCGGCCCCGCCTTGCGACGGGTGTGGCGATGGTGCTGGTTACGGTCGAACGGAAGCTTAGGGATGGCGCTTTAATTCCCGGATAACCAACGTAGTCTATAAGGCAATCCTTATGCCACTTCCCGGAGCGGCGAAGGAATTGGCCGTTTTTCGCGCCATTTACGCCAATTTCGCCGCGGATTGCCGGCTTTTCGGCGCATTCACGCGTTCGAAAAATGAGGGATAAGCCGCAGCAGTGCGTGAAAAGACTTACTTGATACAGGGCTTTGCGGGCTGCCAGGGCGGGCCTTAAGGCGGGCAAAAAACGGCGGCGGCGGGGAGTCGTTCCGATATCGGTATCGGTGGCCGCTGGGCCGCCCCCAAAACAAGTAGGCCGGCGATGTGCCGGCCTACTCTGCGGGACTGATCCGAGCCTACACGCGTCGTCGTCTGGCGCAGGCCGCCAGGGTCGACAGGCCGGTCATCATGAGCCATACGCCGGCCGGCAGCGGGACCGGCGAAGCTTCCACGCTGCCGGCAATGAGCACATCGGCGTGCAGCGTTTCCGACACGCCCGGCGTCAAGGTGAAATTGAATACGCTGGTCGTTCCGTCCACTCCGGTAGCGGGTGTCTCGAACACGGAAGCCACGACCTGTTCGGAACCGATGAACGTATGGCTTGCGTTGTAGTAGTCCAGATAAATAGCGCTGTCGGCATACTGGCCATGGGCTGAGGTCTGGAGTCGATAGTTCAGGGTCAGGCTGAGCGCGTAGGTGTCGCTTCCCATATTCTCAAAGCTGAGGCCGAATAATCCCAGACCCGAAAAATCGACGTTTCCGTCGCGGACATCGCCATTGACCGAGTAAGCCCGGCTGAACCCCGACCCGACGGCAATCGGTGTGACCGCGACGAGGCCTGTTTCCGGGTTTTCGTCCTGGATGGCCCCGTCGCCATTCAGCGTGAGCGCGTAATCCGGAGACGGAGCCGGCTGGAACCAGCCGGTCACGCTCAGCCCCGACAGCTGGCCCGGATGGTCGAGGTTGGCGATGCCGGTGATGGTATAGGTCAGCTCGGCGCTAGCGCTGAAAACGCTGGCGGCGTGCGAGCCAGGGCTCCACAACAGCGCCGGGGTAAGCGCCAACAGAATAGGCGCGAGTCGAAGGGGAGATTTCAGAACGTTCATGTGTCAATTCCGGTGTGGGGGTTGATGAGTCGGTGCGGGAGCGGACTTCAGGCGCTCCCGCAAGGTCAGTGGGCAGAACGGAGCAATTCAGCCTTATGGCGCCAGACGCTGGTCGAAGCGCGGGATGGGTTGCACCGAACCTTGCGCCCCGACCGCCGGTATCACCAGATAGTCGTCCTTGGCGAAGCCGGCGTTGATCGGGTTGCCGGCGGTCACGGCCGATTCGTCGCCCTCGTGGCCGTGGGGAATGGCGATTTCAGGGTGATCGAACGGGGCTCTCTCGTAACGGACGCGTTCGTCGGTCAGGCTTTTCATGAACTCGACCAGGTCGGCGATTTCGGAGGGGCTGAAATTCGCCAGGGAGGCGATCGTGGTCCCGTTATGCTTGTGCAGGCTGTCGAAATTTCCGCCACGCCCGTAAAACTCGACCACTTGTTCGAGCGTGGCCATCCCGCCGTTGTGCATGTAAGGACCGGTCAGTTCGATGTTGCGCAGGCTGGGTATCTTGAAGACCCCCTGGTTGGAATAGGCCATTTTCTGTCCGGACAAATTCGCCGCGGCCGCCGCGGCCGTCGGAATGTAGGCGGAATTTGCCGGGGAGCAGTTTTGATCGCGAAGCAGGCCTTCCTTGCTGCCGTCCGCGATGAGGCCGTCGGGGGCGGTGAACACATGGGCGGCGGTCGCGTCGGTGTTGAGGGCGAGCGGGAATATGAAATCGCAGGAGCGGACCTGGCCGACCTGCGGATCCAGGATGGCCGCCGGATTGTCCAGAAGGTATTGGACGTACTGCGAGGTGAACGACAGGGAGTGGCCGAAATCGTCCAGTCCGCCGACGCCCGGATCGGCGTTGGGATCGCCGACGCCCGTGTTGGCGAAACCGAAATCCATCAGCCGATTGCCGCCCGTCCTGGTCCGGTCGCGCGTCACGACGGTGGCGTATCGCCCGATGCCCGCCGCCTTCGCCGCGGCATACGGTCCCAGCGCATCGGGGCCGAACGGAATGGGGCTATGCGATGGTCCATAGGTCTTGCCCGGAGTCGGAGTGACCAGGCCCGCATTCGCCTGTATCGCGGCGGTGGTCAGTGTGGGGCCGGCGTGGCAGAGATTGCAGTGGTTCAGGACGAAGTTGTCGAGACCGTTCAACGCCGCCGGACTCAAGTCGATGGGGACCAGATTTTCGTCCCGGCGGCTCAAGTCTATGGGGGCCTGGTCGGACACCAGTGTCGACTCGTACAACTGGATGGCAAGACCGAAGAACAGGGCGAAATTGGCTTCCATCTGGTTGTAAGGCGTCTGGCCGGCACGCCCGCCGAAAGGCCCGAGCCGGGTATACGACCAGTATTTCGGGTTGTATGCCTGGGTGATCAGGGTCTTGTAGGTGGTGTTGAGTCCAGCACGCAAATTTCCCGCCGTGCTTAGGCTCAGGCCCAGCGGTGCGAATACGCTGTCTTCGTGATGGACCTTCTGGTATTGCAAGGGCGGGCGCAGCAGCAGTTTTCGGCCTATGTCCGGCCAGGTACGCTGGGCGCAGCTCATCTCCAGATCGCTCAGGCCGGGGCCGACGGCTTGTGAAGCCAGGGCGGAGTTTTCCAGATGCAGGCGCCGTTTCGCGACCGTCTCGGCGTTGACCTTGACCCAGACCCCGGCGTTGGGGTCGCGGTCGCCCCAGATGCTGCTGCCGTTGAAGATGTTGTTGGCGCGGCCGTCCCAGAAATTGCGGTGGTTGAACACCGCATTGATGACGGTAGGCGTGTTTCTGGGCTCCACGCGGCGGGTGCCGACCTGGTTGACGTGAAAGACCGGCTCCACGCTACGGCCGCATAGATCGGCACTCCCTGAAAATCTCGACGCGCCGGCAAATTGCCCGCTGAACGTTCCGGCCGAGGCGGCCACGTCATCCGTGCTGCGAATGAGGCCTGAACCGTTGGTTTTGTGCAGCGGGTCGTCGTACTGGTGAAAGGGAAAATCGTGCAGCGTGAACGTGTGGTTCGGGCCACCGGAACCGGAACCCAGCACGTCGAAGGTCTGCCCGCTGGCGTGGCTACTTTTTTGCCCCGGGTTGATCTGATTCTTGGTGCGGGAGTCGGCTCCGGCGCTGAAATGGCAGGATGCGCAGGCCATGCCGTCGCTGCCGACATTGATGTCCCAGAACAAGGCCTTGCCCAGGGCGATGGCCTTCTGTTTGTCGACCACGATGGGGTCGGGGCCATCCAGCAGGCCGGGAACGGGCGGTATGGGAACGCCAATCAGCGGTGTAGGCATGGGGCCATGGGCAAGCGCCGCCGCCGGGATCAGCGTAAGGCTCGTCAGTAGAATATTCCGGAAGAATGGCATGGTTTTAATCCCAGGTTACGGCCCGATCGGCGCGGCGTCGAGCGGGTACTGTGGAGGCTGTTGCGGGGTTCCGGCGCGGTCTCGAACCCTGGGCTCGCTGAGTAGCCTTGCTTGTGTTTGGGAGGAGTTGGGGTACCGCATTTCAAGCGAAGCGATACCCTCATGCGCCGTCGACGGGTACATAGCAAAAACGGCGCCAATGGTCGAAATGGAGACCAGTATCGCAATCGGCCTGCTGGAGCGCATAAAGCTATAAGGAGTTGCTAATATCTGCCGCTGCGCCTGCGGAATAAGCACCAAGCTATTGATTTAACGAAGGGGCGGCGTATCGGGACGGCGGCAGGGTCACGGTTTGCGATATCGTCTTGCGAGTGAGTGATATGCCTCACCCACAGGTGGAAAGTGAGGCATATCACTCAGGTCGGGGCGGAAGGGCTCTATCCGATGGAGGGCGCGCGTGGGCAAGCCCATCGTTCCGTGATGGTGTGAAGTAAGAATTAAGCCAGTTCGGAGGGGATGTCGTGCTCCTCGTGCCGAGGACCACGCCAGATCATGACTGGTGGCATCATTAATGCTGCAAGGGCAGGTTGCAACGCGATTCTACGCTTACGGCCAACCTGTATGACCATCAGAAAAATTGCCTTATCCACCCTCTTGTTGTTACTCGGAGCCGCACCCGCCTACGCACTGCGCGAAGGTGCGCCCGCTCCCGCATGCCCGGCGAACCTGGCTTCCGCCGATCAGAAGTTCAACCTTTCCGCTTACCGCGGCAAGGTGGTGTTGCTCGACTTCTGGGCCACCTGGTGCGGGCCCTGCAAGAAGTCCATGCCTTTCCTCAACGGCCTGCACAAACAGCACCTCAAGGACGGATTCGAGGTGGTTGCCATCAACGTGGATGAAAGCACCGACGAAGCCCTGGAGTTCCTGAAGGCATTCCCTGTCGAGTACAACCTGGCTTTCAACCCCGGCGGGGAATGCCCGCGCGTTTTCGACGTCCAGGCCATGCCGTCGTCCTTTTTGATCGACAGACAAGGCAAGATCCGCACGATACACCTGGGCTTTCGCGACGGGGACGAAGTCTCCATCCGCAAGCATGTCGAAGCCCTCCTGGCCGAATAATTCCCGACGAGTCGAGCGATGTTTATTTCAAGAACCGCGGGCGCTTTATTGCTCGCCGTTTTCTTAGGAAGTCTGCAAGGGTGCGCCGAGGTCAAGCCTTGGGAACGCGGCAATCTGGCGCGGGAGGAAATGGCCCTAGACCCTTATCCCGCCTTGAACAAGTTCCGCGATCACATCTTCACCAGCAAGGAAGCCTCGCAGGGCGGGCATGGCGGTTCGGGAGGGGGCTGTGGCTGCAATTAAGCGCGAGAAAAGCGCGGCGCTGGCCGCGCTGACCACGGCCGCGCTGGGCTTGCCGGGCATGGATGCCGAGGCGGCGGTGCCGGTCACGCAAGCCACGGGCAATGTCCAGTACGGCTATTACCAGGAAAGCGACGACCGCATGAAGGTGGAGGTCTATCACGGCGATTTCACCTTGCCCGTGACCGACCGCCTGGAATTCACCTTCAACGTCGACCGCGACACCTACAGCGGTGCGACGCCCGCGTTCAGCATTCCGCAGACCATGACCGAACAGGTCAGAATTAAGGGCGCGGAGGAAAAACGTATCGATGTGATTTCCGCTGCTTCGGGCGGAGTTACTGCCCAGGGATTGACGACCCTGGGTGACCTTAACAGTTTTAAGGATGTTATTCCGGGTCTCAGGGGAGCGACCAATGCGAGCGATAGCTACATAGATCAAACCAAAGCCAGCATCGAAGCCCAGAAACAGCAGGAAATCGCCAAATATTTGGCGGAAAATCCACGGCCGGATTTTCCGGCCACCGTATCGGGAGCTCAAACGATGACTTTCGGTACTCGTAACGCTGATCCTATGGGTAATGCCGTGTACGGAAAAGCCAATCTGAATACGGGCTCCGGCTGCGATGATCCCGGCACAGGTGGGCCCGCGGAGGCTTGTTACGCTCAGGGCGAGTTTCTAATGGGCACCATACGTGATCCTTTTAATCCCAATGGACATATCCACCGATATGGCAATGAGAATATAAATAATATCGCGCAATATCATAACGACTCTGCCGGAATCTATATACGCGCATTGACTGGCGCGGCGTTCAACTTGAAGAGTCTGGATTTCAATTCCGTGAGTACTCCCGAGGAAGGGAGCCCCGGTGCTTTTTGGGAAATCCTGGGCTTCAATACTGCAGTCAATCCGAACCTTTATAATGGCGATGGAACCAATTATTTAACCCGCGTAGCCTATCAGACGGTTGCCAATAATCAGTCGGGTCTTCTGACGCTAAATAGCTTGTTCCAGAACGTCAATGCCGTGTGGGTTCATTATCAGGGGTTTGTAAGGGACGCGTTAAATAATCCTGTAACCAAAGAGTATGACTTTGAGGCCAGGATCGATAATATCAATCTGGATAGTGCCGTATTCCCGGATGCCACGCCCGAACAGCTCGCTTGGTTGGCGGCATATAACAATTTCACAAAGAATCTGGATAGTACTTACAGTGCGGCACTCAGTGCGGTGCTCGCACAAGCCATACCCCAGGCGAAAGAAATTTACAAGCAGGCGGTTATCAAGACCTACGACAATTTTCTCAACCGCCTGGTACCGCCCAAGACAAAAACCGTGCAGCGCTTCCAGACCCAGCCGGTAGAAACCCGCACCATGCCGGTGTTCGGCGCGAAATACTATTTCGACAATGCGACGTTAGGATTCTCCGGCGGACAATCGAACGAGCCGGATTTCCACTCCAGCTTCGGTTCGGTCAATTATTCCCATGAGCTCAATAACAAACTCACGACGCTTACGGCGGGTTATGGCTATACCGGCAATGTCATTACCCGCAGCGGAGCGGGCCACGGAAGCGGACATGGGGAACACAGTCATGACAATCCGGCCATCTATCCCGAATTGAAGCAAAACAGCGATTTTCATACTTTCAACCTGGGCTTGTCCCAAGTTATGACCAAGAACACGCTGCTGCAATTGTCCGCCAACTATACCCGGCAGCAGGGCTATCTGAGCAACCCCTACAAGTTCGTTTACGTGCGTGGGGAAATCACGCCCGAAGAGTACTATTTACTTTCGGAAGCGACCGCTCCGGGTCAGATCAACTGGAACGACATCACCAAGCTCGAAGTCGTCGGCCTCGAGTTATTCCGCGAGGTTCGGCCGGATTTACGCAACCAGTTTTCCTTCTCGACCCGCCTCAATCAATATATCCAGCCGCTCAATGCCGCCTTGCATGCGGATTACCGCTTTTTCATCGACGACTGGGGCATAGACTCTCATACCCTGCAGTTGCAGTGGATACAGAAACTGCCCTGGGGACTGACCGCAACGCCCAGCCTGCGTTATTACTCGCAGTCTAAGGCCGACTTCTTCGCCCCCTATTTTCTTGCTCCGCGTGAGGACGGCCATTATTCCAGCGACTTCCGGCTGTCCGGTTATGGCGCCTTGAGCGGTGGGCTGACCTTGTCCAAGCAGTTCAACCGGGGCATACGCCTCGATTTGGGCGTGGAGTATTACACCCACCAGGGCGACTTGAAGCTCGGCGGAGGCGGTGAGAGCGATTACGCCGATTTCAGCTACTGGATGACGAACGCCCGGCTGAACATCGATTTGTCCGCGCCGGGTCAGATGTTCGGCGAGGGCGCGGACGACGAGCTACATCATCACCATCACCACGGCATCCATGCCCCGGCCGGCCTGATGTATGCGCATATGCTGGACAAGGCCGGCGACATCATGGTCGGCTACCGTTACATGTACGGCAACCAAACCGGCGATATGCGGCACGGAGACTCGCGGGCGAGCGATGCCCGGGTGCGCGGCGCGGCGTGCGGTTCGTCGCTTTGCAGCGAGCGGCCGACCGAGATGAGCATGCAAATGCACATGCTCGACCTGATGTACGCGCCGACCGACTGGCTGAATCTCATGCTGATGCCGCAGCTCGTCGACATGAAGATGAAACTGGAGCCTTTGGCCGGCGCGACCGGGGAAAGCGAACACGGCGGCGGGCACGAGACGCACGGTCTGGGCGACACGCTCATGGCGGCCATGGTCAAGGTGCTCGATCTGTCGGGCCATCATTTCGTGCACGTGGGGGTGGGCGTGAGCGCGCCCACGGGCGACGTGGACGCCACCCTGGATGGCAGGGAGGGCGGCGAACTGCAGGACTACGGCATGCAGCTGGGCAGCGGCACCTGGGATTTCAAGCCCAGCCTCACCTATCTCGGCCATGCCGGCGACTGGTCCTGGGGGGCGCAGGTGAATGCCACCAAGCGCCTGGACAAGCGGAACAACAGCGGGTACGTCCTGGGCGATCAAGTCCAGGCCAATGCCTGGGGCAGCTACAACTTTACGCCCTGGCTCACGGCCTCGGTGCGCGGCGTTTACACCGAGCAGGGCAAGATCCGCGGGGAACTCAATCGCGATCACTCGCACAGCGCACCGGTGGATTTTCCGAGCAACTACGGCGGCAAGTTCTGGGATGTAGGTTTCGGCCTCAATCTCGCGGTGCCGAGCGGGGCGTTCGCCGGGCATCAACTCAGCGTGGAATGGCTGCAGCCCGTCGCCGACAAGTTCAACGGCTACCAGCTTGAACGCGAGGGTTCGCTGTACGCCAATTGGAACTACGCGTTTTGATCGCGGGTGGCTGATGGGCACGCTGCCGCTTTGCCCATCCTACGTCGAAAGGTGGTGGTGTAGGATGGGCAAAGCCGCAGGCGTGCCCATCATATTTACCGGGGTCGCGACTCATGGAATACCGGCGCTTGTATCAACCGGGCTCGCGGTATTTCTTCACGGTGGTAACCGAGGGACGACGCCCTTTGCTCGTTGACCATATCGAACGCTTGCGGGATGCATTCCGACTGGGTATTTCGCGTTATCCGTTCGAAGTCGAAGCCATCGTCGTCCTTCCCGATCACCTACACACAGTTTGGCGGCTGCCTGAGGAAGACTCCGATTTCTCCCGACGTTGGATGGCGATCAAACGGAAGTTTTCCGCGGGTTTGGCTGCGGGTGTCGTCAACGCCTCCAAGGCATCGAAACGCGAGAAAGGCGTGTGGCAACGGCGCTATTGGGAACACTGTATTCGTGACGAGGACGACTGGCGGAGACATATGGATTACATCCATTACAACCCGGTTAAGCATGGGTATGTCTCCGCGCCGAAAGACTGGCCGTATAGCTCGTTTTCGCGCGCGGTTGCCCGAGGTTGGTATTCCTCCGACTGGGCGGCGCCCGTCGAAATATTGGATGCGACGGATTGTGAATGAGCTGATGGGCACGCTGCCGCTTTGCCCATCCTACGAAAACTACAAATTTCGTAGCGTGGGATGGGCAAAGCACGCAGGCGCGCCCATCGGAATTCTGCCGACCAGCCGCATTAATTCGTAACTTGCAACATTTCCGCTTCGCCTTCAGGGCCATGGGCTGTCCCTGCGAGATCCAGCTCTACGCCGACGATCCCGCACCGGCCAGCCACGCCGCCGAGATCGCGATGGCCGATGTGGGGCGGCTCGAAGCCAAATATTCGCGTTACCGCGAGGAAAGTTTGCTTTCCGCCATCAACCGGGTGGCCGCCAGCGGCGGAGCCATCGAAGTCGACGCCGAAACGGCGGGTTTGCTGAACTACGCCGACACCTGCTACCGGCAGAGCGAGGGTTTGTTCGACATCACTTCCGGTATTTTGCGGCGCGCCTGGCGTTTCGATAGTGGACAACTGCCGGACCAGGCTCTGATCGCCCGGTTGCTGGTCGGCGTGGGCTGGGACAAGGTGAATTGGCGCGCGCCGGTATTGGAGTTCCCCCAGGCCGGCATGGAGCTGGATTTCGGCGGCATCGTCAAGGAGTACGCGGTGGATCGCGCCGCGGCGCTGTGTACTCAATCCGGCATCGGGCATGGCGTCGTCAATCTGGGGGGGGATGTCAAGTTGATAGGCGGCCGCCCCGACGGCCGTCCCTGGCGGGTGGGCATCGCTCATCCGAGGAAGGCCGGCGACACCCTGTTAACGCTCTCGGTAGAACAAGGCGCGGTCGCCAGCAGCGGCGACTACGAGCGCTGCGTGATCGTGGACGGCATCCGTTACGGTCATATTCTCAATCCGAAAACCGGCTGGCCGGTCGGCCACTTGGCGGCGGTCAGCGTGCTGGCCGAGCACTGCGTCGTGGCCGGTAGCGCCTCTACCATAGCGCTGCTCAAAGAGGCGGAAGGACCCGCCTGGCTGGAGTCATTGGGACTGCCGCATTTGTGGATGGATGTCGAGGGACGCTTGGGCGGGTCGGCAGGCTTGATCAACCAGGTGGCGGGTGGCTGAAGCGCGCGCATTAGTCACTCCGGATCTGAGAGACATGGCCTGGATCGGCTTTTTCCGTAAGGCAAATACCCGGTACGAGCCTGAAAAACTGTGTCATATGCCACAGTTTCGCCGGGCCGTACTCGTTGGTCGTGATATTTAATTTAGTGAAATCAATAAAGTATCGAACTTGGCGAGATGATTGCTATGAGTTTATGGACTGACTGGTGAGCCCCGCTTCGTCCGGCGCAGGAATCGACCTCGTCGATGCATGGATAGCTCAGGACCGCCGACGTTCAGGCGCGGATGCCCGCATCCCGAATCCCCCTTAACCGATTCAAGCTAAAGCACTTAGGAGCGACAAGTACATGAACATGTTCTCGATGAAACCGTTGGCGGGTCTTTTGATGGCCGCCTGCGCCGCTTTTTCAGGCAATGTCCTGGCTAGCACCGTTAACTTTACGGGCGTTGCAACCGCAACTTCAGGCCACGCCAACACGGATTCAAGCAGTGGGTCTTTTGTACAAGACGGTGTGGTGGTGGGTGTGGTCGCCGATCCGACCGATTCGGGGGCACACTTTCACCGGGCAGGGCTTAGCTCGGACCGGGAGGCCCAGTATCACCCGGACTCCACCGGCATCTATGTCCGCAGAGAGGACAAACAGAATTTCAGTCTGCAGTCGATCTGGCTGGATGTGACGAATGGCGAAACTCCCGCCGGTGTTAATCCCGGCAGCTACGTCATTTACGGTTACGCCAACGCTGTCAACGATCCTTTACTGTCGAACAGCGCTACCGGGGAACCGGAATGGGGCCAGGTAACCCCGGTTGCGACTTATAGCTTTGCCAATGACGGTGTTTTTGCCGGCAACGTTAGTCTTGCCACCTTGGACCCGGCTTGGGGCAATATCGGCGCCTTCTGGATTCATTTCGCGGGATTCCCGCACAGCCCGACGACGAATTATCTGACGAGCGTCTATCCGGATTTCGATCTCCGGGTTGACGACATCGTTCTCGGAGATGTCGTCCTGCCTCCGCCGGCATCGGTTCCGGTTCCTGCGGCGGTCTGGCTGTTCGGTTCCGCACTGGCCGGAGTGGGAGCGATCAGTCGCCGCAAGAAAGCCGCTTAATAGGGCCCAATGACCGGCTCCCGGACAGTGTCGGGAGCCGGATCGACCGTCTCAACCCCCGAGTGTCTCTTGGCCTCGGGGGTTTTTATTGCCCGCTTATTTGACGATGCGAACCATTGGATGGGGCAGGATGTGCCGGCTCCAGTACGTCGCCTCGGCATCACGGTGTGTGATTCAACCCACAATCCGGCACCCCCCGCTCGCCGGGGAATCGCGTTTCCCGGCAAAACATGGGGTTACTGCACGGACAGTGGATCGGTCGGGGTGAGGTATTTCACACAGACTGTGTGATATCGCGCAGTCGCAATCAATGCCCGCGTGTATCTAGTTGATTCTGATTGTTGTTTTCATGGCACGAGACCTGCTAATTATGCTGCGTGCCTACAAGGTAGGGGGCTCTCGCGGGTTGTTGCCGCGCGCTCCCGGGGGTCGGTCCCCTAGGGATACCGAAAGACAGGAAGTCGAATGTACCAATCGCCACACCCGTCGCGAGGCGGGGTCGGAAAGCCACGGTTCTTGTGAGAAATCAAGAAGGCCGGGCCGCCTCCCATAGGTGATGGGGAGGACCGCAGTGCAAGCCCAACCAAGGAATTCGCGCTGCGGACATCACTGTTTGTTCGTTAATCCAATTAAACAGTGACCAGGTGATTTTAATGATGAAATCCGCTTTTGCATTCAAAACGCTTTCCGCCGCCGCCCTCGCGCTGATGGCCGGCTCCGCCGCCGCTCACGTGGGATACGGCACCGCGCTGTACGACCAGGCTACCGACACCTATGCGCCCGCCGGTTCGGCCGGATTCGATCCAACCGTCACCAGCAATGCCGGCTGGATCGCTGGCCAGGCCAATAATGGCGTCAACCGTACCGCTTTCGTCGATACCCTGGCCGACACGCACAACACCCGTGCCCGTTGGTTCAGCCTGACGCAGGAGTCCCTGGTCAGCTTCACCATCACCGGCACGGCCAATGCCAATGGCGCGTCCATACTCAACCCCGGCTTCTCCCTTTACAGAGGCACGACGCCGATCTCTTCGTCCCATGATGGCGCCGGCGACCAAAACGACTTGTCCGCGGATGTGATTGCCGCGCAAAACGGAAATGCGGCCTTCCAGGCTTATCTCGCCGCTCGGGCGCCGTTTGCCGTATGGTCCCCGTTCTACGATGCCAATGACGAAATCGCCGCCGCCGGCGGCGGCGCGCCGGATGCGGGCGGGCCGAATTGGGGCGTGTTCAACGGCAGCGACGATTTCACGCTGGCCAACAATGCCGGTCAACTCAATACATGGGATTACATCTCTTCCGCCGGCGACGGTCATGGCGACGACGCCCTGGACAACCAGATTTCCTTTTCGGGCACCTTGGGACCGGGAGTCTACGCAATCTTCATCGGCGGCAGCAGCCTGAGCGAACTGGGCGCATTGTTCACCGAAGTGCAGCAAGGAACGCCCAACGGCAACTTCAGTAATGCCGCCGAGGTTAACGGCACCAACTACGGCGCCGCTTATGCCGCGCTTCGCCAGGCTCGCAACGCTCACATCGACTTCGCCGTAGCGGCCGCCGCTCCTGTGCCGGTACCCGCCGCCGTCTGGCTGTTCGGCTCCGCCCTGGCCGGTATGGGTGTGATCAGCCGCCGCAAATCGGCTGCCTGAGAGCAAGCTGACATCTGCATGATGCTAAGGAACGCTATGTCTTGAACATGGGGCGGCAGGGATAGCCTCACATGGACGTCCGAACCCCCAATACGCCCGAAACGGCTCTTGGGGGTTTTTTGTTTCGCGACTATCCACCTTTCCTTCAGCCTCCGGTTTATCCATGACTACGAATATTGCCCCCGATCCCCCGCCCGCACCGAGCGGTTCGGCGCTACTGCGTTATCTCACCGTGATCATCGGCGGTGCGGCCGTGATGATTCTGGAATTGCTCGGTACCCGCATCATCGGCCCGTTTTACGGCGTGAGCCTTTATGTGTGGTCGTCGCTGATCGCGGTGACGCTGATTGCCCTGGCCTTGGGGTATTACGTGGGAGGCTATCTGGCCGACCGGGTTGGAATGATACGTTTGCCCCACGTGATCCTGGCGGCGGCGGTAAGCACCTTGGTCATTCCATTCATCAGCGGCCCGGTACTCACCGCGACTGACAATCTGGGCATGCGGGCCGGTGGTTTTACCGCCGCCTTGTTGCTGTTCACCCTCCCTTTGACCTGTTTGGCCATGGTGGGACCTTTCGTCATCAAGTCCTTCACCCGGGACCTGGCGGGGGTCGGCACGGCGGTCGGGTCGGTTTACGCCATCAGCACCGTGGGCAGCGTGGTCGGTACCTTGGTGCTGGGTTTTTATCTGCTGCCGCAGTTCGGCACGCGGACGATATTGTTCACGCTGACGCTGGTGCTGCTGGCCTTGTCGGCATGGCTCGCGCTCGAAGACCGGCGCTTCAAGGCCCGCTACGTCTCGCTGCCGGCAGCCGCCGTCGCGATAGGGGTGGGTGTGCTGCTCGGCCGGGGCTTCGCCCATTCGGCCACCCGCTCTCATGAGTTCAAGGTTCTGCACGAAGAGGAAAGCGTCTATGGCTGGGTGCGGGTGGTGGACGACGAGAAACACGGCTACCGCCTGCTGTTATCCGACTCGTCCGTGCTGAGCGCCATGGAAATCGCGCGCGGCTACACCCTGCTCAGCTATCAGGTGGCCATGGGTGTGCTGCCGCGGTTTCACCGCGACATGAAAGACGCGTTGTTGATAGGTCTGGGCGGCGGGCACGTGGCGCGCGAGTTGAAAAATCAGGGCATAGCCACGGATACCATCGAAATCGACCCCGCCGTGGCCGACGCGGCTAAAGCCTATTTCAACTTCCGTCCGACCGGCCAGTTCGTGGTCGGCGACGCGCGTTATGAAGTGAAGCGTCTCGGCAAGGCCTACGATTTGATCATCCACGATTGCTTCACCGGAGGTTCGGAGCCGACGCACTTGCTGACCGTGGAAATGCTGGCCCAACTGCGCTCCATGCTGAATCGGGGGGGCATCCTGGCGCTCAATTACGTCGGGTTTACCGAAGGCGAGGGTTCGGAAGCGGTGGCTTCGGTACACAAGACGCTCAAAACCCTGTTTCCGCACATCCGTGTGTTCGTTACCGAAAAAAGCGAATTCACCGACTTCATATTCCTGGCATCCGCTCAACCGCTCGAGGCCGATGACACGATCGCCGACCGCCGGCTGCAATGGCTGCTGGAGCGGGAACGCAAGCAGCTACCGGAGAAGGGCGGAATCGTCGTCACGGATGATTTCAATCCCCTGGAACACATGCAGACCCGCAAGGCCGAGGCCTATCGCAAGATATTCATGGAGCGCATCGCTTACGATTTGCTGATACGCTGATCGCTCTTAATCGAGTTGCGTGAAATCCCCCACCCGAACGAGCGCGAGTTAAAATGAGCGAAAAACCCCTGCCCGTACTCTACGGCATCAAGAACTGCGACACCGTCCGCAAGGCACGATCCTGGCTGGATCAGCAAGGCATCGTCTACCGTTTTCACGACTTCCGCGCCGACGGGCTGGAGCCGGCCTTGCTGGATCGCTTCGAGCAAGCCTTGGGTTGGGATACGCTGCTGAACCGGCGCGGTACGACCTGGCGCGGACTGGATGCAACATTGCGCGACGGCATCACCGACCGGGAAAGCGCCATCGCCTTGATGCTGTCCAAGCCGACGGTGATCAAGCGCCCCGTCCTGGCAGCGGGCGAAAATTACCTGGCCGGTTTCAGCCCTGACGATTATTCACGAACACTGAACGAAAAATGAGCGACACGCTGCAACTCACCGAAGCCCTCATCCGCTGCCCTTCCGTCACTCCGGACGATGCCGGCTGCATGGACCTGGTCGCCGCAAGGCTGGCGCCGCTGGGCTTCGAGCCCGAATGGCTGAATTTCGGTGAGACCCGCAACCTCTGGCTGCGGCGCGGGGTATCGGCTCCGCTGTTCGTGTTCCTGGGCCACACCGACGTGGTGCCGCCGGGGCCGCTGGAGTCGTGGACGTCGCCGCCGTTCGAGCCGGTGATCCGCGACGGTAAACTATACGGGCGCGGTGCGGCCGACATGAAAAGTGGGGTGGCGGCCATGGTGACGGCGCTGGAATCCTTCGTCGCGGCCCATCCCGACCATCGCGGCTCCATCGCGCTCATGTTGACCAGCGACGAGGAAGGCGATGCCAAGGACGGTGTGGTGAAAGTGGTCGAAACCCTCAAGGCGCGCGGCTACCAGATCGATTGGTGCCTGATAGGCGAGCCGTCCAGCTTCGATAACCTGGGCGACGTGATCCGCGTCGGCCGGCGCGGATCGCTCAATGGCAAGCTCAGGGTCTTCGGTGTCCAGGGGCATGTGGCCTATCCGGAGAAGGTGGAAAATCCCATCCACCGTTTCGCCCCGGCTCTGGCCGAGTTGACGGCCGAGGTGTGGGATCAGGGCAACGAATTTTTCCCGCCGACCAGTTTCCAGGTCTCCAACCTCAATTCCGGAACGGGGGCCGAGAACGTGGTGCCGGGGAGGCTGGACGCCTTGTTCAATTTCCGCTTTTCCACCGCGTTGACAGAAGACGAGATCAAGCGCCGCGTCCACGCCATCCTGGACAAGCACGGCTTGCGCTACGAATTGAGCTGGCGTTTGTCCGGCGCGCCTTTTCTGACGACCGGGACCGAACTGGTGGAGGCCGTGCAGCAGGCTTTGGAAAGCGTGGTCGGGCGGAGGGCGCGGCCGGACACCGGCGGCGGCACCTCGGACGGTCGCTTCATCGCCCCGACCGGCGCCCAGGTGGTGGAACTGGGGCCGCTCAACGGCAGCATACACAAGGTGGACGAGCACACGCCGGTGGCCGACGTGGATAGCTTGTCGCGGATTTACGAGCGGGTGCTGGTGAATCTGCTGGCATGACACAGCGTAGGATGGGCAAAACCGCAGGTGTGCCCATCGAGCATTGTGATGGGCACGCTGCGCTTTGCCCATCCTACAAGCTTACGCGATTTAGGGGTTTAGCCCGGTATCGATCCAAGTCCTCGATATGAATTTCATCCGCCGCCACTGGTTCTGGCCCGTTTTGCTGGCCGCTTTTCTGGCCGCCCAGCTTTGGGCCAACCGGGAACTGGTGACCGGCGAGGCGCCGGCCATCCATGCCGCCGATCTGCAGGGCCGGCCTTTCGACCTGGCCCAATTGCGCGGCCGGCCGGCGCTGGTTTATTTCTGGGGCAGTTGGTGTTCGATCTGCCGGGCCATGCAGTCCACCATACAAGCGGTCGCGTCCGACTTTCCCGTCATCACGGTCGCGTTGAGATCGGGTGGCGCCGACGCCGTGACGCGTTACCAAAACGAGCAGGACTTTCATCCGCCCACCGTGCTGGACGAGGGCGGGAAAATCTCCGAAGCGTATGGTTTGCGGGGCGTACCGGCCGCCTTGATTCTGGGGCCGGACGGCGTCATCCGCTATGCGGCCATGGGGTACACCAGCGAAATCGGCCTGCGTTTCCGGCTCTGGCTGGCAGGCTTGTGATGAACGCATCCATGGCCGTCATCGAGATTGCCGAGCCCGGTGGCCCGGAGGTACTCAGGCTCGCGAGCCGTCCAATTCCGCAGCCTGGTCCCGGCGTAGTGCTGATCCGCGTGGCCGCCGCCGGCGTCAACCGGCCCGACGTGATGCAGCGCAAGGGCTTGTACCCGCCGCCGCCCGGCGCGTCCGACATCCCCGGCCTGGAAGTCGCCGGCGAGATCGTGGCAGTGGATGCCCCCGAAGCAAAAGCCAGAAACCCTCTCCCCCTGGGTGAGGGCAGGGTGAGGGCGAAGCCTGCGGATAGGGCGACAGCGTCTCCGCAGGTTTTGAGCTTGCCGGACATCGGTTCGAAAGTCTGCGCCCTGGTCACCGGCGGCGGTTATGCCGAATACTGTCTGGCTTCGGCCGAGCTGTGCCTGCCCTGGCCGGCCGGCTTCGACGCCGTACAGGCCGCCAGCCTGCCGGAGACTTATTTCACCGTTTGGAGCAACCTGGTCGATCGCGCCCGCCTCCACGCCGGCGAAAGCCTGCTGGTGCACGGCGGTTCCAGCGGCATCGGTGTCGCCGCCATCCAACTGGCCCGCGCCTTGGGCGCCGTGGTCTACGCGACCTCCGGTAGCGCGGAAAAATGCCGGGTCTGTGAAGAACTCGGCGCCGTCGCCATCAACTACCGCGAGCGCGATTTCGTCGCCGAGATCGAGGCCCGCACTGAGGGGCGAGGCGTCGACGTGATCCTGGACATGGTCGGCGGGGATTATCTCCAGCGCAATTTGTCCTGCCTCGCGTCCGAAGGGCGGCTGGTGCAGATCGCCGTGCAGAACGGGCCCAAGGCTTCGATCAATCTCTTGCCCATACTGCTCAAACGCCTCACCCTCACCGGTTCGACCTTGAGGGCTCGTCCGGTCGAACAGAAAGCGTCCATCGCCGCAGCCTTGCTCGAGCGTGTATGGCCCTTGCTGGGAGCCGGCCGTATCAAGCCCGTCATCCACGCCAGATTTCCGTTGGCACTAGCCGCCGAGGCGCACCGTTTGATGGAAAGCGGTGTCCACATCGGCAAAATCGTCTTGACTGTTTAAAGTTATGAAATCGCTGATTTTTTCTTTCCTGCTGCTCGTGTTTTCAGTCCAAGCGCTGGCCGATCTCGAAGCCGGCGTCGACGCCGTCGCTCGGCGCGACTACGCCACTGCCTTGAAGGAATTCAAGCTGCTCGCCCAGGAGGGCGACGTCGCGGCCCAGGTCAATCTCGGCAACCTGATCATGAAGGGCCTAGGGGTCAAGCAGAACTACGTGGAGGCCGAGCGCTGGTACCGCAACGCCGCCGAGCAGAACGAGCGCATGGCGCAGAGCAAGCTGGGCATCCTTTATTACCATGGTCTGGGGGTGTTGAAGGATACCGCCGAGGCCGCGCGCTGGTTCGAGAAGGCCGCCCGTCAGGGCGAGCCTTCGGCGCAGGCCATTCTGGCCACGATGTATGCCCAGGGCGAAGGTGTCAAACCGGACCTCGCCCAGGCTTATTACTGGTACACGCTGGCCATGGAGCAGGGTAGCGAGGAGGCCCGCCGCGGCCGCGACAGCCTGGCCGAGGAAATGACGCCGGGCCAGACGGACGAGGCCCTCAAGCGCCTGGCCGAGACGCGCCGCGATCTGGAGCGGAAAGAAGACGCACAAGTGGACGGGACGGCCGCCGCAGCGAGCCAGCCGGCTGCTTCGCTGGCAGAGGAGAAGACGGCTCAACCGGAGTCTGCCACCCCTTTGCGCTCGGCCCACAAGCATAAGGCGGCGAAGTCCGGCAAGAAGAAACATAAGCCTGCCGCTCGCAAGAGGCGCCGTAAACATCATTGAATCGCCGAGGTGGCCGGGATGGGTGTGGTCCGCGTTGAGCAAGGGATGGAATGCGCATAATATTTGCGCATTCAAAATGAATAATTCGTCCTATGGCCGCTCACCCGACTACCAAAAAATCCGCCAATCTTTCGGTCCGTTCCGATTTGCTGGCCGAAGCCAAGGCTCTGAATATCAATCTGTCCCAAGCGTTCGAAACCCATCTGAGCGAGCTGGTCAAAATCAAAAAACGCGAACGTTGGCTGGAAGAAAACCGTGAGGCCATAGAAGCTTACAATCGCAGGGTTGAGGAAGATGGCGTATTCAGCGACGCCTGGCGCTCGTTCTGATGGCGCAGTTCGACGTTTATCCCAATCCTCATGCCGGGCAAAAACACATTATTCCCTTCCTGCTGGACGTGCAGAGCGATTTGCTCGGCGCGCTGAACACGACGGTCGTGGTTCCTTTTTACGACCCGGCGGCTGTAAGTATTTCGCCGATACGCGGCCTGATGCCGGTGTTCGAAGTCCAAGGGCAATCCTACGTGATGGTTTCTACCGAACTGGCGGGCGTGCCACGTAAGCGTTTGCCGCCTGGCGTCGCCAATCTCGGTGTTCACCGGTCCATCATCATGGCCGCTCTGGATATCATCCTGACCGGTTTCTGAGCGTTGATTCATCTCCGCCTTTTCGCCTTCCCGTCCCCCGGCTAACCCAATGACCGACCGTTTCTCACTCTTCCCCCCCGACTTCGTCTGGGGCGCCGCCACCTCCGCCTATCAGATCGAGGGCTCGCCCCTGGCCGACGGGGCAGGGCCCAGCAACTGGCACCTCTTCTGCCGACAGCCCGGCGCGATCGATAATGGCGACACGGGCGACGTGGCTTGCGATCATTACCGGCGCTATGCCGACGACGTGCGTTTGATGAAGCGGCTGGGCCTGCAGGCTTACCGCTTCAGCGTGTCCTGGAGCCGGATTTTTCCGGAAGGGCGCGGCAAGCTGAATCCCAAGGGCCTGGCTTTCTACCAGCGGCTGGTCGAAGCCTTGAACGAGGCGGGGATAGAGCCCTATTTGACGCTCTACCACTGGGACTTGCCGGCGGCGCTGGACGATTTGGGCGGCTGGGTGAACCGCGATTGCGCGGCCTGGTTTGCCGACTATGCGCATGTGTTGATGCGCGAACTGGGCGGCGAGGTTAAGCACTGGATCACGCTCAACGAACCCTGGGTGGCGGTGGACGGCGGCTACGTCCACGGCGTCCACGCGCCGGGCCATGCGTCCCTGGCCGAAGCGCCTCACGCGGCGCACAACCTGTTGCGCGGGCATGCCCTGGCGGTGCAGGCCTTCCGCGCCGACGGCGAGGGGCAGATCGGCCTGGTGGTCAATCTGGAGCCGAAATATACGGCGTCCGACAAGGCCGAAGACAAGGCGGCGGCGGCGCGGGCCCACGCCTACATGAACCGCCAGTTTCTCGATCCGGTGTTGCTGGGCAGCTATCCCGAAGAACTGGCGGAAATCTACGGCTCCCACTGGCCGCGTTTCGATGAGGCCGACATGAAGCTGCTGCGCGAGCCTTTCGATTTCCTCGGCATCAACTACTACACCCGCTCGGTCAACCGGGCCGATCCCCAGGCCTTGCCGGTCGGCGCCAGCCCGGTGCGCCAACCGGGAGCAACCTATACCGAGATGGACTGGGAGGTTTTCCCCTCCGGGCTCCAGGAAACGCTGGAATGGGTCAAGCGGCGCTACGGCGACATCCCGCTCTACGTGACCGAAAACGGCGCGGCGATGGCTGACCCCCCGCCGGAAGACGGACGCTTGCAGGATGACGACCGGATTGATTATTTCCGCACTCACCTGCTCGCGGCACGCGCCGCGATGGAGGAGGGCGTCGATCTGCGCGGTTACTTCGCCTGGTCGCTGCTGGACAATTTCGAATGGAGCTGCGGCTATGCCAAACGATTCGGTCTGGTGCACGTGGACCGCGCCACCCAGGTCCGCACGCCCAAGGCCAGCGCGCATTTTTATTCCGAGGTCATCGCAACCCGGGGCGCCGTGTTAAGGTCCTAGACCAGAATTCACCAGGAGGGCTTGCCATGACGACCGATTTTTCCGATCCGCTGCCGCTGATACGCGAACTGATCGCCAGGCCCTCGGTCAGTTGCACCGACCCGCACATGGACCAGAGCAACCGCGCGGTGATCGAATTGCTGGCGGATCGGCTGGAGGCTTGCGGCTTCCGCGTGGAAGTGCGCGACATCGACGGCCGCAAGGCCAATCTGGTGGCCACACTGGGCGGTGGCGAGGGACAGCCGGACGGGCTGGTGCTGTCCGGCCATACCGACACGGTGCCCTGCGATCCCGAGCTGTGGCGCTCGGATCCCTTCGTTGCCACGGAGCGCGACGGGCGCATTTATGGCCTGGGATCGGCGGACATGAAGTCATTCTTCGCCTTAAGTCTCGCCGCCGCCAGCCATTTCCGCGCGGGCGATCTGCGCAAGCCGCTGGTGATCCTGGCCACCGCCGACGAGGAAAGCTCGATGAGCGGTGCGCGCGCGCTGGCTCGGGAACAGGCCAGGCTGGGGCGGTATTGCGTGATCGGCGAACCGACCGGGTTGAAACCGATACGATTGCACAAGGGCGTGATGATGGAGTCGCTGACCGTGCGCGGCAGGGCAGGGCATTCCAGCGATCCGGCCCTGGGCGCCAACGCCATCGAGGGGATGTGGCGGGTGCTCGGCGCCCTTCAGGTATGGCGTGCGGAGCTACAGGCGGCCCATCGCAACGAGGCTTTCAAGGTTGCGGGCCCGACGATGAATTTCGGTTCCATCCATGGCGGCGACAACCCCAACCGCATCTGCGCCCACTGCGAGCTGCACCTGGACTTGCGGCCCTTGCCGGGCATGAATATGGAGCGGCTGCGCGAGGAATTGCGCGGCAAGGCGCTGGGCGCCTTGCTCGACCAGCAGGGTCTCAGTTTGGAGGCTCGCGCGCTGTTCGACGGCCTGCCGCCCTTCGAAACGGTGGCCGATGCCGATCTGGTCCGAGTCTGCGAAGATCTGACGGGGCAGACCGCCGGCTCCGTCGCCTTCGGTACCGAAGCACCCTTCCTATCCGCCTTAGGCCTGGAAACCCTGGTGTTAGGCCCTGGCAACATCGAACAAGCCCATCAGCCCGACGAATACCTGGAACTCGCCCAGATCCCGCCCGCCATCGCCATCCTGCGCGGCTTGATCGAGCGCTACTGCGTGGCAACTTGAGTCGGCGCCCGGAAACGTAAGTCCGATTAGCGTGATCGGACGGATGTCATGCATCGCCACCCGCCCGGACTTCGCCAAGCGGACAAGCTCATTGCTTGGGCAGGAGATTCAGCACGCCCCACATGAAGTCGAATTTCAGCGACCCCGTGAGCACGGCCGGTATCGGGGTGCCGGTCGGGTTGAACGGCAGTATCGCCTGAGCGGTATTGGTCGGCAGGCCGTTGGCACCGAAGGAGGCGTACACGTGGCAGGCGATGCAGGAGGACGCCGCCACGGTGCCGTTGCCGACGATGCGTTCGATCACCGAATTGCCCAGCACGTTGGGCGTGCCGTCCGCGGCGACGTAGTCCACCTGGGAAGATTTCAGGCAATAGTTCTCCCACACCGGCGATAGTTTGGCCTTGGCTATCAGGGCTTGCAGTGCCGGCGTCTTCGCGCAGGCGCCGTACTGGCTGTTGACCGCCGCCTTGTTGGGTGGCACCACCGGCTGCAAAGCGCCGAAGCTGTCGTAGCAGCCCATGCTGTCGCAGCGGCCCGGCGTCAGCGCGTGCTCGAAAGTCCCCCAGACCCAGTTCGGGTTCTGCCGGCTGCTGACATGCAGGCCCGCCAGGGCATATTCGACCGAGTCCGAGACCGCGGTGTAATAAAGCTTTCTAATCTTGTCGAGGTTGCCCAGTTGCGGCAGCCATTGCAGCAGCGTCTGAACGGGTATCCAGTCGCCCTTGACCGCGATGGACGCGGTGGGCATTGCGACGTTGAAGGACTTCGCGTAGGCGGCCGCCAGTCCTTCCTGGGTGTTGAGATGGTTGTTGACGATGTAGTCGTACTGCGGGCGATTGCGTTTGACCTCCTCGGCGATGCAGGGCGTGGGCGTGCCGCTGGTGGGGAAGTTGGCGGTCGCCGCGCCGGCCGGCGGATTACAGGGTACGTCGATGGCGCCGTGCTGGACGCTGGTCAGTTTTCCCAGCACGCTGGCGTGCAGCTTTTTCGGGGCGTCCGGCGCAGGCCAATGCGGCGTGGGCGAGAAAGTGTCCTCATCGGAGGCCCAGGTCTCGAAGACTACCGGCGATGGCCTGTGGTCGTAGACGGGCGCGGCGAATTCCGTGAACAACCGCCAGATGAAAGCATCGGAATTCTCGGTTACTCCATCGACTGCCCCGGCTCGGGCAGGAACTGCGATGAGCACCGGATCCTGAGCGGCACCAACCCCGCTCGGCAAGGACATGGCGGATAGCGAAACGGCGAGCGATGCATAAGCAAATTTGTGCATGACCTTACTCCTGTGCGGATTCACCCGAGGACGGGCGTTGCGACGATTATTGTTATACAAATTTCAGGGTATATAGGGCTTTTGAGCCACCCTGATGATGGGTCGGAATAACTGCGCTTGGCAATACGGTAAAACTCCTTATCCTGAATTGCCGATACCTAAAATTCGGCTATTTCCCTGCGCATGATTTCCTGGCCGTCGCAGCATGAATGACATTATTTATAATTTAATTGCGATGGACGAATTTTCCCTGCTGGCGGATTTTTATGACGATAAAAAACCAATATAAAAGGGTTTTTATATCGGCTGGCGTTGGAGCCTGATAACCCCACGTAAGGAGCTTATATTACTTCGTCGTTCCAGCCGGAAGTGCCTATGAGAGCATTCGGCGGATGGCAACAAACACCGTTTTTGACGGTCCGTGTGCAGCTCACATCAAGGCGGGTGATACACGTGCGACCTGGATTGGGTAAAGTATTCCGACCAGGCAGAGCCCAGCCGGCCGGCGGAGAGTGGTGACAAATAGCCGGATACTATTCCGTAGGCGGCTTTAAAATCCGATATTGATAACTATGCCGCGGCTTTGTCGACAGGCTCGAATGCGCCTGCCTTAGCCAGCAAAACCTCGCTCGTCCGATACGAATCGGCGTGCCGAGAAGGTTTGCCCGAACTCCTCGGCGAAAGGCGCCCGCAACCGGTCGCTCGGACCCGCTGGTGAGTCGCCGAAGTTAGGAGATGGACTGCAGGGCCGGCCGAAAATAACTTGTTTTTTGTGTGTGTATGGACTTATCGTCTGACCCGCTCGCGCTGCAACGGCGGAATCACGTGTCAAGCCGGTAGATTCCCTCGCTATCCCTTGCCGCGAGGGGGTGAGCTTCCCCCGGGTTTCAGACCAAATACCTAGGCCGATCATGACCGCGACCGGATAGGCCCGGCCCGCGGCATGCGGTCACGCATCGCACACGGAGAAGGACCATGACAGACACTGCGCTGCAAACTTCGACAACCTCGACGATCCAGGGCTGCTGCCGGTTGGCGGTGCCTCTGCTGATGGTACTGGCCTGCGCCCTCGCGGCTCCGGTTTGGGCCGGCACGCTGCAAGGCACCGCCCTTTACCGTGAACGCATCGCACTGCCTCCCGGCGCGGTATTCGAAGCCGTGCTGCAAGACGTCTCGAGCGCCGATGCGGCGGGCGAGACGCTGGGCAGGGCCAGGCTCGATCCGGCGGGGAGTCCGCCGTTCCGTTTCGAGATCACCTACGACGATGCCGCCGTGCAGCCGGGCCACCGCTATGACGTCCGGGCTACCGTCACCCGCGACGGACAGCCGCTGTTCGCCACGAACCGCGGCTATCCCGTGCTCGACGGCGGCAACACGCCGCTCCGCCTGCTGCTGGTGTCCGTCCGCGGCGGCAAGCAGCCGCGCGCCGGCTCGACAGCCGGGGAGCTCGAGCTGCCCGCATCCTACGAAGGCGAACTGGCGGGCGCGAACAGCGCCATCCTCTGGCATCTCGACCTGCTGCCGGAAGGTCGCTACCAGTCGCGTAGCACCTATCTGGATGCCCCCGAGTCCAAGCCGGTCGACGACATCGGCCGCTGGCTGCGGGAGCCCAAGACCGGCCGGCTGGAGTTGCGGGGGGAGCGCACGAATCCAGGCTACTTCCGGCTGGAGCAGGGCGGCGCCGTGCTGCGCAAGCTGGATAAGTCCGGCAAGCCTATCGCGGCCGCCCGCAACGACCGGCTGCGGCGCCTGCCGCAGCCGGCGCCGATCGAACCGCGGCTGGCGCTGACCGGCCTGTTCAAATCCCTGGCCGATTCGCCTTCCATCACCCTGTGCGCCGATGACCGGCAACTGCCGGTGGCCATGGAGGCCGACTACCGGGCGCTGGAAGCCGCCTACCGGCAGGAAAGCCCTCCGCCGGGCCAGGCACTGCTGGTCGAACTGGACGGGCTGATCGCGAAACGTCCCTCGGCGGAGGAGAGCCAGCCCCCGAGGCCGACCCTAGTGGTGGAACGCTACGCCAAGATCTGGCCGCGGGAGTCCTGCGGCAACGCCTTGGCGGAGACTCCATTGCGGGGCACCTATTGGAAGCTGGTGCGCCTGAACGGGGAGCCGGTGCGCGTCGCGGAGCGGCAGCAAGAGCCGCATTTGATCTTCGCCGCCGATCAGCCGCGCCTGTCCGGCAACAGCGGCTGCAACCGGGTGACGGGCGGTTTCGAGTCGAGCGGCGACAAGCTGAAGTTCGGCCAACTGGCCGGCACCATGATGGCCTGCATCCAGGGCATGGAACTGGAGCGCCCGTTTCTGCAAGCCCTGGAGAAAGTGGCGCGCTACCGCATCAAGGGCAGCCACCTGGAACTGCTGGATGCCGAGGGCTCGCCGCTCGCACGCTTCGAGGCGGCGGCGCTACGCTGACGGACGGTCAGGATGCGGCCGTGCCGGCGCGGCCCGATATTCGGATACGGAGATATGCAGGACCCATGAAGAAGCTCACGCGACTATTGATCGCCGCGATATCGTCGTGGCCGATTTTGTATGCCGTTCCGTCCGCGGGCGGGGATGCCTATGCCGTCGCCGAGGCGCGCGGCAAGGATGGCTTGGTGCTCGCCGAAACGACCCGTGTCGGGGGAACAAAGCACGAGAGGTTGGGTTCGCAACGTGCCGGCAAGGCGGGCCTTGGCGCGCTACCGGCAAGCTTCGAGGGTGAGCTTCCCTGTGCCGATTGCCCGGTCGTCCGCTATCACCTGGATATCTTCCCCGACCGCCTTTACGTCCTGAGAGCCCAATATGAAGGCACGCAACGTCCGTTAGACACCGTCGGTACCTGGGCGGGCAATCCCTCGGGTTCGTTGCTGACGTTGCAGCGCGACCGTCGCAGCGCGCTCACTTTCGAGGTCTCGGACAGTTCCACTTTGCTCTGGCCGCCTCGCAGAATGGCGGGCGCCGACAAGTCGGGGGCGGGCTATGTGCTCAAGCGAACCTCTACGTTCCAACCCGTCGAGGCGCGCGCCACGCTCACCGGCATGTACCTCCACGTGGCAGGCAGCGGCGTGTTCGAGATCTGCACGGGGCCGGGCCAAAGCCGCCTGCCGCTCGCGCAGGAGGGCGTGAACGCGGCGCTCGAAGCCGCTTATGGCCGCCTGGCTCCTGCGGCCGGCGTCGACGTGCTCGCGCGATTCGAAGGCCGCATCACCATGCAGCCCAAGCCGGAAGGCGGGGGCTTGCAGCCTGCTCTGGTCGTCGAGCGCGTCATCGAGTTAAAGCCCGGCGAAACCTGCAGAACCCAATTTACGGCCATCCAGCTCGAAGATACTCCGTGGACTCTCACTCATCTGGGCGATGAGGCCGTGCCGACGCGATACGACCGAACCCAGCCGCACTTCAGTCTGAGCCCCTTGGATCATCGCATCACCGGCAATGCAGGCTGCGCCCAGATGACGGGTCGGTATACCCTGGACGGTTCCAAGCTGGGGTTCGGCAGCCTAGTAACCACCATGAATGCGCAGTGCCGGGGCGGACTGGACATCCAGCGGGCCTTTCTGGCGGCGATCGATCGGGTGAAAGCCTGGCGTCTGGGCGGCCGGAGTCTGGAACTTCTGGACGTCGACGGCAAAACCGCTGCACGCTTCCAGGCGAGGTAATAGGGCTAAGGGGATCGATTGATCATGAAGCGTCTTGTTCTTTGGTTCACGGGGATAGTAGTCGTCCTGACCGTCGCCGGGGTGTTGGCTTTCAAGCTCAGCCCCTGGCCGTCGGTCGCCGTCTTCGCCTATCTGTTTTCCAAGGGCGACCAGGCTTCCGAGGCGGCGCTCGAAAAGCACGTACCGGCCGGCATCGTGGCCAGGCGCGGCCTCGCTTACGGCGAAAGCCGGGACGAAATCTTCGATGTCTATTACAGGCAGGGAACGGAGGGGCCCGGGCCGACCATCGTCTGGGTGCACGGAGGCGGCTGGATCGGCGGCAGCACGGACGGTATCGCCAACTATATGAAGGTGCTCGCGGGCCATGGCTACACGACGGTCGCGGTCGAATACTCGACGGGTTACGGCGCCACCTACCCCAAGCCGGTGCAGCAGGTGAACGCGGCACTCGGCCGTCTGGTCCGCGATGCTGCCGATCTCCACATCGATCCCGGGGCCGTCGTGCTCGCTGGCGATTCTGCCGGAGCTCAGATCGCCGGCCAGATCGCCCTGATCACTACCGATCCGGCCTACGCAGACCGGCTGGGTATTGCACCGCAATTGAAACCGGACCAGCTTTCCTCGGTCCTCCTGCTGTCCGGCGCCTACGATCTGGCGGCGCTGGATTTCGAAGGCGACTACGCCTGGTTTCTCAGGACCGTGCTCTGGGCGTATTCGGGGGTGGAGAATTTCCTCGACGACGAACGCTTCCGGCTGCTTTCGGTGACCGGCCATGTGACATCGACATTCCCGCCGAGCTTCATTTCCAGCGGCAACGGCGATCCCCTCGCGCCCCAGGCCGTTGCGCTGACGCAAAAACTCGATCGTCTGGGAGTGCGCACCGACGCGCTGTTCTTCCCTAACCATGCGCCGCCGCTTCCCCACGAGTACCAGTTCAATCTCGACGATCCGGCCGGGCAGGAAGCATTGAAGCGGATATTGGCCTTTCTCGACGCGCGGCGGGGTAGGGGAGCGGCGAGTCCTTCGTCCGGTTGAAGGCCTTGTACGCCGCAACCGGCGCCGTTTCGGCTAGGCGGAGCGGTTAATACCCGAACAACTGGTGGTCGATCAGATCGCACAAACAGTGGGTGATGATCAGGTGGACTTCCTGCACGCGTGCGGTCGATTGCGAGGGCACGCGGATTTCCACGTCGCTGTCGCCCAGGACCGGAACGAGGGCGCCGCCGTCGCGGCCGGTGAGGGCGATCACGGTCATCTCGCGGTCGTGGGCGGCCATCACGGCCGACAGGATGCTGGGCGAGTTGCCGCTGGTGGTGTAGACGACGAGGACGTCCTGGGCGTGCCCTAAGGCGCGTATTTGCTTGGCGAACACCTCTTCGTAGCGGTAGTCGTTGGCGATGGAGGTGAGCGTCGAGCTGTCGGCGGTCAGCGCGATGGCCGGCAGGCCGGGGCGCTCGCGTTCGAAGCGGTTGAGCAGCTCGGACGACAGATGCTGGGCCTCGGCCGCCGACCCGCCGTTGCCGCAGCACAATATCTTGCCGTCGCCGACCAGGCTCTGCGCCATGCGCAGGGCGGCGATTTCAATCAGCTCGCCCAGATTGGCCAGGGCTTCCTGGCTGGTTTGCAGGCTGTCTCTGAATTGCTGGTGTATGCGTTCTTGTAGGCTCATGCGCTCAAAATGCCGAAAAAGCGTTCTTGATCCATTGCGTGGAAATCTTGCCGTCCTCCGGCTGTAGGCCGATGACGTCGAAGCGGGCCGGCCGGTCCGCGCGGTGGGTGGCCAGATAGTGGCTCGCGGCGGCGATGAGGCGGGTGCGCTTGCGCCCGCCGACGCTCTCCAGTGCGCTGCCGTAGCGGGGGTCGGCCCGGTAGCGCACCTCGACGAAGACCAGCCCGTTTCCTTCTTCCATCACCAGGTCGATTTCCCCCTGGCGGCAGCGGTAGTTGCGTTCGATCAGCTTCAGGCCGTGGGCTTGCAGATACGCCAGGGCCTCGTCCTCCGCCCGACGGCCGGCGACGAGATGAGCCGGGCCGTCGGGCTTCACTGCGCTCCGGCAGCGGGGGCGGCGCCCGGCTGCAGCAAGGGGGCGATGCCGCGCGGCTGCAAGGTGCCGTTTTCGAACTGGGCGCAATGCAGTTGGCGCTGTATCCGGTTGCCGCTCAGCAGGTTGAGGGTGCCGGTCGCGCCGTTGTAACGGCTCGGCGGACTGCTCTTCAACTGACCGAGGCGCGGAACCAGGTTGTACGCATCCACGCCCATGGCGATCAGGCGGGTGTAGGTTTCCGGCGTCTGCTGGAGTGCGCCTTGCAGGCCCTGGCGCGAGAGCGGGCCGGTGTCGGTCGTGTTGAGCAGCCAGGGCGCATCGCAGAAGATCACGCCGTTCAGCTCCTTGTCCAGGCTGGCGTCGCTACGCCCGGAGTAGGTGTGCGAGGTGGCGTACACCGGCAAAGGGCTCGTCAATTGGCTGTCCAGTTGCGGCTTGAGCAGGCGGGCGTCGCGCGGATCGGCGATCAGGAACACGAAGTCGGCACCGCCGGACTGGGTCTGATTGGCCAGCAGTTCCTGCACCGGTTGCGCGAAATCATTGCCGCCCGGTTGATAGGTCTTGACCGTCGCCAGCCGGCCGCCCAGGCTTTTCCAGTAGGTGGAGAAGTGGGCGATCATGCGCTGTCCGAAGCTCGATGCGGGCGCCAGCACCAAAGCGGATTGCCGGCCGTCGAACCAGGCGCTGCCGGCGGATTGCTCCACCTCCTGCTCGGGCGTCAGGCCGAATTGATAAAGCTTGTCCTGGCTGACGTCCGGATTCTGGTTCAAGGCCAGCACCGGCACGCCCAGTTCACCGGATTGTGCCAGTGCCGCGACGTCTTCCTTGAGCAGAGGGCCGATCACGAATTCCGCTCCCTCGGACGTGGCCTGCCGGTATTGCTCGGCGACGGCGGGACCTTGCGCATCGACGAAGCGCAACTCGGGCTTGGCCGGGTTGGAGTCGGCCGAGCGAGCGGCTTCGATGCCGGCGCGCAGCGCCTGCCCGGCCGGCGCGTAATTGCCGCTGAGCGGCAGCAGCACGGCGATGAAGTGACCGCCGCTCCCGGTCGCCGCGGCTGCTTCCGCCGGAGGCTGTGGCGCTTGAACGGCGGGCGTTTCGGCTTTGAGCGGCTTGATCTCGATGGTCTTGTTGGGCGCTTGCTTGGGCGTCAGGCCGCCGACGAAGGCGCCGTTGGCCGGGTGGCCGGGATACTGTGCGCGCCAGGTCTGCAGGGCCGCGACACGCTGCGCGACCGGTGCGCGGGCGGCTTGCGAGAGCGCCAGCCAGCCGCCCAGGATGTAGTCGTTCGGCTCGCGCATGCCGGCCAGGGCGGCATCCGGGACATGACCCAGGGTGTCGTATATGGCCTCGTTGTTTTTCTGGATGGCTTCCGGACTGCTCAGCAACTGCCCCAGGTACACCCTTTCGCGGGCGCTTTCCACCATCTTGCCCAACTGGTTGTAGGCCGATGCGCGCAGTGTGTGATAATGCGCCCGCGACGCTGGCTCCAGTTGTGCGTCCGTGAGTTGATCCAGCCTGGCCATGGCTTCCCGTGCCCGCCCCTGGTTGAGGTCGATACGGCTCTTGAGCAGCAACAGGCGGTAGCGGTCTGCCCGCTCCAGTTCGCCCTCGTCGATGCCGCTGATGAGGGCTTGCGCCATGCGGTTGTTGCCGCCGCGCAGCTCCGCATCGGCCGCCTGCAGCCGGTAATAATCCGGGGCATTGGAACTGTCGGCGAGTTGCTGGTAAATCTGCGAGGCCCCGACATAATCGGCGGCTCTGAGACGGCTTCCGGCCTCGGCAAGATAGGGGGCGTCGGCCTCCCTGGCGCGTTGTGCGGCACAGCCGGCGAGGGTCAGAACGAGGAGGGACAGCGAGAGTCGTTGCAGCTTGGGCATGTGTGAACGTTGAACGGAGTGGAGTGAGTTGGCGGACCGCGAGTGCGGCATACTATATCTGGTGGCTACGCCCATCGGCAATCTGGCGGATTTCAGCTTCCGCGCGGTGGAAATCCTGCAATCGGTCGATTTCATCGCCGCCGAGGATACCCGCCACAGCCGCCCTCTGCTCGATCGTTACGACATCGCCAAGCCGCTGATCGCCCTGCACGAACACAACGAAGACGCGGCTTCCGGCCGGCTGGTGGATCGCTTGCAGGCGGGCGAGTCGGCCGCGCTGATTTCCGATGCCGGCACCCCGCTGATCAACGACCCCGGCTATCCGCTGGTGCGCTTGGCGCGCAGTCGCGGCGTGTCGGTCGTGCCCGTTCCCGGTCCCTGCGCCCTGATCGCCGCCTTGTCGGCGAGTGGTTTGCCGTCCGATCGCTTCGCCTTCGAAGGTTTTCCCCCGCGCACCGCGTCGGCGCGCCGCAAGTTGCTGGAGAACTTGAGTGGCGACACCCGCACGCTGGTGTTCTACGAATCCAGTCATCGGGTGCTGGATTTCGTCTCCGACATCGCCGCCGTGCTGCCGGCCGAACGGCCGGTGGTGATCGCGCGCGAGTTGACCAAGTTGCATGAGAGTTTTCTCAACACCACGGCCGGCGAGGCCGTCGCGCTGATGCAGGCCGATTCCAACAGCCAGCGCGGTGAATTCGTCGTCGTCATTCAGGGCGCCCCGGCCGTGCCGGCGGAAGATGCGCTCGGTGAAGAGCCGCTCAGGATATTGAAGCTGTTGCTGGAAGAATGTTCGCTGAAGACCGCCGTGTCCTTGTGCGCGCGCATCACCGGGGCGCGCAAGGAGTTGATTTATCGGACGGCGCTGGCGTTCAAAGAGGGTGGGGCGGACTAGGGGGCTGACGCCGGAGTGGGGCTCCGGCGCGAAAGCGATGCTTAGTTCGGACGGGGTGCCCGCTCGGACTGGCGCAGAGGCGTCGCCTGCTGGCCGGGCTTTTTCGGCGGGGCCGTCAGTTTTTCCACCATGTCGTCCCAGGAGGCATATTGCTTGAACTCCGGATGGCCGGCGGCGATCTTGACGTTCACTTCCTGGCGCGCCAGCGCGATCAGTTCGTCGGGCTTCAGGCCGTCGACGGCTTGCGTAAAGGCGTCCGGACCTTCTTCCGATTTCAGTTTTTCCAGGATGCCGAACGCCATGTCGAAGACGGTACGATCATTGGTCGGCATGGTGCGTCTGACCTGCATGGCCGATTTTTTCAGCTGTTCCGTGCTGCCGCCGCTCAGCTCGTTGGCATTGTGCATGCGCATATAGGCGGGAAGGAAGTAGATCACCGCGAGGATGGCCATGACGCCTGCGATGTATTTCATTTTCATAGTTCTCTCTCCGAATGTGGGGCTGGGACGCATTATATAATTCGGCCTCGGAAACCGTATCCAAAGCCTTTGTTTTCCGTGGGTCTTTACGCTGGGCAAAACCATGAGCATCCGAACCGCACGCATTGCCATCCTGGCCTTGGGCCTCACGGCCTGCAGCCACGACCTCCATACCATGAAGATGGAGGAGGCGCTTGCCAACTACGGCGCGGCAATCCGCTGGGGCTCGTTCGAGCGCGCCGCGGACTTCCAATCCGTGCGCAGGGCGCTGGACTCAAAATCGCTGCAAGACATCCATATCAGTTCCTACGATCCGATCTACCGCAAGGAACTCGACGAAGGCGACCGCGCCGAGCAAATCGTGGAAATCCGATATTACCGTGAAGACGAGGGCGTGGAAAAAAGCGTCACCGATCGCCAAGCGTGGCGATATGACAGGGAAAAGCAGCAATGGTTTCTCGAGTCGGACTTACCAAAATTTCCTTGAGCGGGTAATCTGCCGGCCGCTTGTGCCGTTGTGTGATCGGGAGTCGGCCGTCTGCAAGGTGCCTGGGCATGGCTGAGATGAGCCTATGGATTATACGAATGGACCGGTACGAGCACCACGTTGCAGGTTTTTTTCTTCAGGTCGATATCAACCGCGAATTCGCCGTCGAACTGCTGCGCGGCCTGAACATCATCGTGGGATCCGGCGGCGAACGGCGAAGAGGCCGTGGCGATGGTGCGGCGGCGCCACTACGACGGCATCTTGATGGACATCCAGGATGTCCGGTCATGGACGGTCTGGAAGCGGCGCGGCACATCCGCGCCCTGGGACGGGTGCCGGGCCGGGGTTGGCTGGCCGAATTGCCCATCGTAACCATGACGGCGCTGGCCATGGCCCAGGGTGCCGAGAATAGCCAGGCGGCGGGCATGAGCGATCACGTGACCAAACTCATCGATCCCGAGCGCCTGGGGGCCACCCTGAAGCGCTGGTTGAAGAGACCCGAGGGACGTTCCGCCGAGCCGGCCCTGCCGGCGTCTTGCGCGCTCCCCGCGGATCAGGTCATTGCGCTGATTCCCAAACTCGAGCCCGGCTCGTGCGGGCCCCAGCCTCGTGTGCCCATCCCGGTGCGGCGTACGCGTCGCCCGTACCCTCAAGACAAGGAGTTAGCATGGAACGTTTGTCCACGCCCTCGCTGGCCGTGAAATTCACCGGTAATGCCAGTGAATATTTCCGCATCTGGATCGTCAACCTCAGCCTGAGCATCCTGACCTTAGGCGTCTATTCTGCTTGGGCGAAGGTGCGCAAGCAGCGATATTTTTACGGACACACCCGGCTCGGGGCTTTCAGCTTCGACTACCTGGCCGATCCCGTGGTCATCTTGAAGGGCCGGCTGATCGCCTTCGCCGTGTTCGCCGCCTATTCCTACGCGGCCGGCCTGTCGCCCGTGCTGAACGGCGCCGCCTTGCTGCTGTTGCTGATAGGCACGCCCTGGCTGGTGGTCCGTTCCCTGCGTTTCAAGGCGCGCAACTCCGCCTATCGCGGCCTGCGCTTCGACTTCAGGGCCGGATTTCGCGACGCGGCGGGCCCTTATTTGTTGCTGCTGCTTTTGCTGCCATTGACCCTGGGTCTGGCTTATCCCTACGTCATCGCCAAGCAAAAGAAGTTCATGTACGACGGCTTTCGCTACGGTCGCACACCTTTTCGGCTGGATGCGGACGTACAGGCTTTTTACGGCCTGTTTCTCAAGTTCTCGGGCATCGCCGCCGGCTTGGCCGGTGCGACCATACCCGTGTTTGCATACGGCCTTTCCCATTGGGGAACGGGCCTGGCCCAAGGCGCCCCAGCCCCGGACGGGGCGGGCAATCCGCTGCCTTTCTTGGCGCTGGGCTACGTTTTCGCGGCCTTGGCCAGCTTCACGTTGACCAGTTACCTGCAGGCGGGGATGAATAACCTGATCTGGAACAGCGTGTCGCTGGGGCCGCACCGGTTCCGCAGCGAACTGCGTTTCGCGTCGCTGCTGTGGATAAATACCAGTAATGCCCTGGCGATCCTGCTTAGCCTCGGCTTTCTCTATCCCTGGGCCGCGATACGCAGCATGCGATACCGGCTGGATCATTTGTATGTTTTGCCGGCGGGCGATCTGGAGGCGTTCGTGGCCGGAGAGGTGGAAGCGGTGCGCGCCACCGGCGAGGAACTGACCGAATTCCTGGACGTGGATTTGGGCCTATGAGCCGGATCGACGGCTGGTATTTCGACGGCCGTTCGTCCGCCGGATGGCGCGTGAGCCTGGAACTCGGCATGGACGTTTTGAAATTGTCCGGCGGTGCGGAGTTGGAATACCGGGTGGAAGAAACGCGCGTCGAGGACCGCGTGGGCAGCACGCCGCGCAGGCTGCGCTTTTCCGACGGGGCGGTGTTCGAAACCGAGGCTTACGAAGCGGTGGACGCCTGGTTGTCCCGGCGCGGCATTTGCGCAGCGCCCTGGTGGCAGCGGATGGAGCGCTACACGGGGGCCGCGCTGGCCGGCCTGTTGCTGACGGCGGCCTGTTATTGGGCCGGCGTGGTTTACGGAATACCCGCCCTGGCCGAATTCGCCGCCTTCCGCCTGCCCGAGGAGGTCGACCGGAAGCTGGGGGAGGAGGCCTGGCGCAGCGCGGACCGGGCCTTGTTCACCGCGTCCGCGCTGACGGAAGAAACGAAGCGGCAGGTGGACGAGCAATTCCGCCGCGTCATCGATCCGGCGACTGCGCCTCAGCACCGTCTGGAGTTCCGTCATGGTGGCGCGATCGGTGCCAATGCCCTGGCTTTTCCCGGCGGCATCGTGGTAGTGACCGACGAACTGGTTCTCTTAGCCCAGCATCCGGAAGAGGTCGCCGCGGTGCTGGCCCACGAAGCAGGACATCTGCATTACCGCCACGGCTTGCGCATGGCGCTGGAGCAGACCAGCCTGGGCCTGCTGGCCGTGGTGCTGACGGGCGACCCGTCCTGGCTGGGTGCCGGGATTCCGCTGCTGCTCATCCAAAACAGCTATACGCGCGATTTCGAGCGCCAAGCCGACGACTACGCCGTGCGGCGTCTGCGCGCCCTGGGCATCGCGCCGGGGCGGCTGGCGGAGATGCTGGAGCGGCTGGAACGGCAAGCCTGCAAGTCGAATTGTCCCACGTGGGACTGGTTCTCCACCCACCCCGCCGCTCGCGAAAGAGCCGAGCGGATTACGCGGGGGCAGACAGACGGATGATACTGTCGCCGGCTTGGTTCGAGCCGATACTAGCGTCGGCAAACCGGAGGTGATACCCCTGGCGGCAGGTATACAAAAAGGCCCATATATTAAGTGCCGCCCCTTATTTAGCAAGCAGATCTTGAGGCTACGGCATCTGTCGGCCAATAACGAAGGATACTCGAATGATGCGCTTAGACCTCCGGCGCATCCTACTGCCCTTGGGTATCACCGATATTCCATCCTGGAACTGGCGACCTAGATCGATAACCTATCGAAGACCTGGGCTGGCGAAGCGTAAGCCGCCCTGCTCGGCGGTGCTTGATGAGGTAAGGGCGCCGCCCCGGCCATCCCATTACTTGAATACCGCCGAATATCAATCGGCAATGCCGCTTTCTTGTTGGCCGTATATCGGTTTTCATCCGTTTGTAGGATCAGGTGTTTATCCTGTCAACCGGGCACATTGTGCTCTCATGGAGATATCGGTATGACTATAAAGCAGAACGTCGTCGCCTTCGCGAACCTCGGCATTCCGGCGGCCTTGCTTCTGGGATTGGTGCATTGGGATGGGCAGTTATTGGAATATCTGTTTTATCTGCGTGTCCCATTGACGAGTGGTGCGCTGCTCTTCCTATTGCCGGTCGTCTGTATTTATCTGCTGCCCACCATGCTCGGCAACCTGTTCGTGATGGGCAATATCTGGCGCTTGGCACTCATCATCCCCGGAGCCGTGGCCACGGCGCTGGGTATCGTGCTGGTGGGCGGTATCATCGGTGCCAATGCACCGGCGCGTTTCGATCTCGAGCCGTGTCCCTGGCTCACCACCTTGGGCTCCGACCAGTCCTGGACGCCTTATCTGTGGGCTGTCGTTCTTGGTTTTCCAACCGCGCTGGCCGCCTACTGGTCGTCCGGGCCGGCGTCCAAGGAGATGGAGGGCCGGCAACGCACACTGGGCGCGCTCATCGGGCTAGCGCTTTCCGCCTTGCTGCTTGCGGCCGTGTTCTGGATACGCTCGGCTCTTTCCGTGGATGTGGCGTCGCGGCTGCTGCTTAGCGTCGTTTCCTTCCTGCCCGAAGCGGCACGCAAGGGCCTGCTGTTGTCGGACGGAAGCTTGGCGCCCGGCCATCTGACGGCGCTCGGGTTTGTGCTCGTCGCCGGCATCCTGTACCTGATCGGGTTGTTTGTTTACCGGCCCCGGGTGCAGCGGGCCTGGCAGTTGCCCGCCCTGTCCTATGTGCTCGGCCTGCTGCTCATCTACTCCTTTTTGTTCGGGCTGTTGACCTTCGTTTTCGATTATTACCGGGTTCCGGTGTTGCTCTCTTTCCTGGCGGTGTCGGCTTTGGCATACCGGCTGTGGAAGGTCGATCACTACTACGATATCCGCGCGACCGCCATCGCTCCGCCGTCCGAAGGCGATTTTGTCCGCGCCCTGCAGCAGCGGCTCGCGAGCCAGACGGGCAAGCGGACGCTGGTGGTAGTCTGCGCCAGCGGCGGCGGCATACAGGCGGCCGGTTGGACGACCGCGGTCCTTACCGGCTTGCAGCGCTTGCTGAAGCAGGAGTTCACGCGGGCCATCGGGTTGATCAGCGCGGTCTCGGGCGGGTCGGTGGGCACGCTGCATTTCCTCGACCGTTTCGGTCCTGACGGCGCGCCGGAAGATGCCGAACTCGACGCTATTTTCGCGGCGGCCACGGCGGACAGCCTGGGCGCGACGGGCTGGGGGCTGGTCTATCCGGACTTGTGGCGGTTCACGGGATGGCCCTTTCTGCACACGAAGCCGCGGGATCGCGGTGCGGCGATCGACACTGACTGGAAGTCTTTCATGGCGCATCCCGCGGCGACTCTGCGCGGCTGGGTCGAGCCCATTAAGAACGGCCAGCTGCCGACCCCGGTGTTCAATGCCACGCTGGTGGAAGACGGTCGGCACTATCTGATTAGCCCCATGACCTTCACGACCGCGCCTCTCGAAGGCGTGGAATTCAACGGTTTTTATCCGGACAAGGATCTGGACGCCAGCACCGCCGCACTGCTGTCGGCGACTTTCCCCTATGTCACGCCGATTGCCCGTAACCGCACGGTACCGGAAACGCAGACCGAAGAGGCGCATGTTTTCCACGTTGCCGACGGCGGATACTTCGACAACTACGGGGTCATCACCGCCGTGGATTGGCTCGGCGAGCAGGTGCTGCCCATTCGGCAGGAATTGAACTTGGAGCGCATCTTGTTCGTGGAAATCCGGGCATTTCCCGACAGCGCGCCCCTGGAAACCGCGCCCAGACGTAATGCCGGATGGCTGGTGGCGCTCTTCGGGCCTTTGCTCACCGTGTTTGCCGCCCGTAACTCGACACAGGCGCAGCGGAATCAGGACGAAGTGAACGAAATCGGGGAGCGGTGCAAAGCGGCGGGCCTGGAGTTTTTCGATTTCAAGATGACTTTCCCCGCAGAGATAACGTTCTTTGAACGTCCATGGGCTACGGGATACGCGGCTATCGATCGGTATACGAGCAAGCTGGTGGGGGCCGATCGGAAGCCCAAGCCCTATGAACCGCCCTTGTCCTGGACGCTGACGAAAAAACAGCGGGAGGCGATAAAGGACGCTTGGAACGATCTCGCCAATGATTCGTTTAGCGAAGTGGCGAGGCTGAAGCAAGTCTGGCAAGCCGGCTTGCCGCAAGATCGGTCCGCCGGCTGAGGCGGCGCGCTCGGCCAAGGCGCGCGTGTAGCCTGACTCTTGCGAAGGCCGTCTGACAACGTGGCCGCTGGGGCGATCGGACGCGCGCGATATTTCTGGATACATCCTGCCCCCGAGCGCTGCACCGCCGCAGCCTGACCGGGGCGGTGCAGCGCTTGTCGCTATGTCAGCGTCCTAGCGCGATACGCGGACCGGTTCCAGGTGGTGTGCAGGTGTAGGTGATTTCGCCGTAGTCTTTGCCGGCCGTTTCCCGCAGTTTGGCATCACTCAACGCCGTTCCTTTTCCCGTTGCGGGCTCGAATTTGCCGTTGCCGTAAACGTATCCGCCCCGCCGGGTTTGCGCGATCAGATCGCATTCCCCCAGTTGAGCCCGGCTGATGAGGAGGTCGATTCTCGCTCCGACCCGGGCGGCGTTCTTGGAGGACAGCGTCACTTGTTGCCCGACGACCGGCGCGAGATTGCTGTCGAAGGCCAGCAAAAACGCTTCCAGGTCTCGCCGGAGGGTGATCTGATCCTGTTCCGGCACCACGGGATTGGGTAGCCCGCCCAGATTACCCGGGTCCTCGCCGTCGACGAGGAATTCGGGCAAAGCGACCGGGGTGCGCGGATCCAGGATCGGTATGGTCCCCGGCGGGCGCTGGAAGAACACCGACCCGCTGACGAAACGGAACACCGTGTCGGTACTGCCGTCGTGCAAAAAGCCGAATCCGCGGACCTGCTCACCTTGCGGGCCGACATTGGCCAGCGGCGCGAATTGCAGGCTGCCCGGCGGCGTGATCAGGAACGAGGGATTTTCCAATGCAGCCATGCCGAACATGCCGATTTTCTGATAAAGGTTGCGCAGATGCGGAATCTTGAAGAACTGCGATTCGCCCTCGAACGAGAACTGGCCATCCGTCCCGAAGAAGCCGGGGTGTTTGACCGCGGGAAACTGCCGGTTGCCGTCTTTATCCAGCACATGGCAGCCGTGGCAGGTCTGGAAGGTGTCGGATGGCAGCGTGCCCAGGAAAAAATCGTGTCCCCGTTGCTGCGATTCGTTGAGCGAGTTGTCCAGATTGCGGATCGGGTTGGGCGGATAGGTGATTTCAAGGATGAAATCGGTAAATGCCTGCATGTCCTCCTTAGCCAGCATGCTGTCCCGGCCATTCAAGCCGACGAACGCGATATTGAACTTGCGGAATGCCAGATCCTCGTCGAACGAGCCGCCATTCGGTTGCACGTTGTCGTCCGGGCTGTCCGCCCCTTCGCCCAGGATGGCCCGGTTGCCGCCGGTGCGGTCCCCGCGCCAGTGCATCGAGCCATGGTTATCCAGGCCACGCAGGCTTTGCGTGGTCATCGGCCCCTTCATCGGCCGGAAATGCGGAGTCAGCGGATTGGGTAACAAGTCTCCGGTGAGCGGATCGATCGCCCTGAGCAGGAAAAAACCGATGTCGGTATCGACTTTGAAAGGTCCGGTATTCTCGGTCTGATCGCCGTCGGGGTCGCCCAGATCCCAGGCCAGGCTATCGAGATCGCCGAATACATGGCAACTGGCGCAGGCGGAATCGCCATGGCTGGAGGTGAGCGAGGCATCGTAGAGGAAGCGTCGTCCCTTCACGATATGGGCGGGTTCGGGGTTGTACAGGTTCAGGTGCGAGACTTCCCGTTGCTTGTCCAGGTCGATGGTGGAGATGCCGTTGTCGAACCGCGTCAATACATAAAGCCGGCCGTGCGGGCGGTCCAATACCAGTCCGCTGGGCCCGCCGCCGCTGACAGGGATTTGCTTGCGGGCGTCCGGTACGAAACGATCGCTTTCCAGCTCCTGGGTATCATAGACCGCGACTTCGCGGGTGCCGAAAGCCGCCACGTACAGGGTGCGCCCGTCCGGCGTGATCGCCATGCCTTGCGGGAAGGCGACGCTGGTGTCGTTTTCCTTGTTCGGAATCGGATCGCAGCAATGGTCGTAGTCGATGTGTTTGTTGAGATGCCGGGGCTCCACCGACAGCCCCGAGCGGCCGAGAACGGTGATGCGGCTTTCGTGTAGATGTCCGCGAACCGTGTGCCCGGACGCCGCGCCGGCCCCTTCGAAGCGGTTCTGGTTCTGCGCCTCGGTGTTGGCCACGTACACGTGGCCGTTGGCCGGATTCACGATCATATTGAACAGCACGGTTCCAACCCCGCTGTAGGACTCGTCAGCGACCGCGCGCGGCGGATCGGCCATGGCGTCGATGGTGAAGACGTCGCGATCCGGCAGCGAAAACGGCACGAGGTCGTCCCAGTTCTGCCCCAGGTCGTCGACCCAGTGTCCATGGCGGAACTGTACGATCAGTCCGACGCTCGGCTGACTTTTTCCTTCATGGTTGACCAGCGGTTCCGGGGGGTTGTTGTGGGCAAGTCGCAATTCCGGATAGATGCGCCCGGGGATGGTCGTGATCGCCTGGCGAACCAGAAATTCGTTGATGGTCGTGGTCTTGTTGCCAGTATGAAAACCCGCGGCGTAAACCCGGCGACCATCGGGCGTTACCGTCAACGCGCGCGGCGTGTCGGTAAACAGCGTGATGACGGTGAGCGGATCACCTTCGAGCGTATCGCCGAGCTGATCGGCATCGAAGACCCATACATCGGCACGGCCGACACCGGGGGTGGTCAGTTGTGGATCGAAGCGGAGGTTTTGTCCGCGGTGCGCGGTGGTGATGAACGCTCGGCGTTTGCCTGGTCCGGCGAAAACGATGTCTCGCGGTTCGTCCCCTACCAACAGGGTGCGAACGACGCGGGCGTGCTCCTGTTCGTCGATATCTACGATGCTGATACTGTCGGACAGATGATTGACCACCCAGATTTCATGGTCGTTGCGCAGGGCCAGTGCAACAGGCTCCAGTCCGACGGGTACGGAAAACAAGGGGGTCAGCCCCGAGCGGTCGACGTGAAACACTTCCAGACGGTTGTTCGGCGTATTGAGCGCGAACAAGCGCCGGCCGTTTTTCGACAGTGCGATAGGGCGAGTCTGACCGGATTCAAATAGCGTAAAGCGCGAAGTCTCAAGAGGAGAGGGTGGTGCAGCCTGAGCGCCGTGCTCCCATAACATGGCCAGCCCCAGAAAAATGACTGCGATCATCGCGCATCGTGATCGTGATCGTGATCGTGATCGTGCCGTGAGAGCCGGTAACCGGGCGGTGGAAATGGACACAGATTGCCGGGTGCCGCCTGGCGTGAAAGTGAAGCTCAAGTCGATCTTGTTCATCGTCTCTCTCCATGTGTTCCATGAATAGATGCCACGTCGCCGACCGCAAGGTCTTCGACGAGGCATCTTTCCATAGCCTAGGGAAGGCGACTAGCTACAAAATCCCTTACGGCAAAACTCGTCATGGGCATTTCGCGGGCGTTGGGCTACCGAAAAGCCAATTCGCAATCCGCCAGGGTGGCAGCCGAGGAGCAGTGCCGGAGCAAGCTCAAGCTTGCCAGCGCCAAGCAAGACATAGCGCCCCGCTCCGCTGAGCGTTTGAGTTTACGCAGGATGACTAGGGCTCGAGGACAGGGGAACGATCAGGCGTAAGCTGAGGGCGGTCATGGAAGCGCGCGCCTCGATTCGGATCCTGGCGAGGCACGTGGAGCCGGTGAAGCCTAGCTCGGAGAACACGCGCTCTTTTCTCGCGGCGGCCGATATTATTAATCAGGCCCGTAAATACCCTCCTGGTATTTCGGGCCAAGGCCAAGGCCGGTTACACGCCCGGCCTTGGCTCACGTGGCCTGTCGCCGCGCCGGGGCATCCCTGCCCCGGATTAACCCGGCCCATGGAGATATATATGCATTTTTCCGCGAAATCTCCGAAATGAACCAGCCACAAGTTTGTAAGTCGTTGATCCTTTTGGCTTATATTCAAACGTCGCTCGTTTTGTCGTTTTGTCGTTTTGTCGTTTTGTCGTTTTGTCGATTCCGGCCCTGTTCCCACTCTTTTTGAGCCGGCAAGCCTTGGCTTGCGGAGGAAAGGAGAAGTTTTTACTAATGATATGGATCGAGACGAAACTATGTGACTTTTGCCTGCGTCAAATGCAGCAAGTCGGCACACCCACTTGAGGTAGGCGTACTACTCCGCCGGACTCAAAGGTTCCCGCCATAATCAATATCAGGAAGCCTCTATTCTGGGAACTTGTTGACATTCCCAAAAAGGGAACATAGAATTTTGTCGTACATGGAAAACATGAAGGCGGTGTATGCAATTGCTTGGCCTCATCAAGCTGGATGCTTTCAAGCGAACGCACGCGGATTCGCGCGGGCCACTGGATGTCTGGCAGGCGGAGGTCGAGAAAGCACACTGGAACGGCCCCCAGGATGTAAAAAATCGCTACCCAAGCGCGAGCTTTCTTGCGGACAACAGGGTGATTTTCAACATCAAGGGCAACACTTACCGGGTGGTAATCAAGGTGAGATACCAAAACGGGATCGTTTTGATTGAGTGGGTTGGGACTCACGCCGAGTATGACAAAAAGAACTTTTAGGTATGACGTGAGTGGGCGAGGCGGAGAGACGGAGGCTATATGAAGCAACAGGTTCGAGTTATTAAAACGCAGCGTGACTATGACGCAGCGATTGCTCGTCTGTCGGCTTTGATGGACGAAGAGATCACCCCAGGCTCCAGCAAGGAGGCAGAGCTTGAGCTTTGGGCTCTGGTAATCGAGTCTTACGAGCGCAGCAAGGTCGTGCCCATTTCCCCTGACCCGATTGAAGCCATCCATTTTCGGATGGATCAGCAGGGTTTGAAGAAAAAAGACTTGGTCCCTTACTTTGGCTCGCTATCGAAGGTTTCAGAAGTGCTTGCTCGCAAGCGGCCGCTGAGTTTGGTCATGATTCGGAAAATCCATAAAGGTTTGGATATTCCTGCTGACATTCTTCTAGGGGCTGCTGAAGACCAGGATATCGACCTATCCGAAGAGCCCCGCTACGACTATGCCAAATTCCCTTGGCAGGAAATGTTGAGTAGGGGTTACTTGAAGGACTTTGCCGGTTCCGTACAGCAGGCTAAAGAAAAGGGTGAGGAACTGATACGCGGTTTTATGCGCGGCGTGCCTGACCAGCCCGCACTCCTCCGAGCGCCGCTCAATCAAAGCGGCTCGCGAGTCATGGACGATTACGCCTTGCGGGTATGGTGTGTTACGGTCCTTAAGAAAGCGCGTCACCAAAAGCAAAACTTGCGAACCCAGTACAAACATGGCTCGATCACAGACGACTGGCTACGCGACCTAGCCAAGCTATCCTGCTTCGAGCAAGGACCTCGTCTGGTTCAGGAATATCTAGCGAATATCGGCATTGTTTTGGTCATTGAAGAGCACTTCAAGAAGACCTACCTTGACGGGGCTGCGATGCTTGACGACGGTATGCCGGTCATCGCCCTGACACTCCGGCATGATCGCTTAGATAATTTCTGGTTCGCGCTGATTCACGAGTTGGTGCACGTACAGAAGCACTTGAATGCTTCGAACCTGTTTATCTCCGACAACCTAGATGACAAGAGTCGATCCAGCAAAGAGGAATTGGAGGCTGATACAGGCGCCCGCGAGGCGTTGATTCCATCTGCCGAATGGGACGCCTCCGAAGTGAAGAATACGCATTCAGCAGAACACGTAATCACGCTGGCTGATCGACTCCGGGTTCATCCGGCTATTGTGGCAGGGCGGGTTCGTTACCAAACTGATAACTGGCGTCTTCTGACAGGCTTTAACGCAAGTGTCCGGAAGTACTTCGAAGACCAACTGGGAGGGAAAGCCGGGAGTCTCTGACCGGGGACTGCCACCGACAGCCTAAAGCGAAGAAATCAAAGAAAAACCCCGAAGCGCTACCAACACTTCGGGGCCTTTGGTGAGGTGAATAGGGGTCTACCAAACCACCCATGCACACAATGCTTTCACACAGCGAAGCATTCTAGCAGTTTGTGGCGCGCGGGCAAGCCAAAACCTCTCAATGCACATGAGGAATAGCTTATGGCTACTCGCCTTAAAAGCGTCTATGTCCGCGCTTACACTAGGTTCCGTTACGGATGCCTAGAGTTCGTGAGCCAACACTGGCGCTCGCACCCCGGCCAGATGGACCTTTTCGTCTGACCTACCAAGTGCGGGAATCGATCAATGCTCGCTTCCCGCCTTTCCACCATCCGCAAACTGGAGTTAATCAACATGGCTTCGAAAAAGACAACGAATGAACAAACATCCTCTCGTGTCGCTTCAACCGCTGCCAAACTGCTGAGAAAATCGAGCTCTTCTGCCGCGGTTAAATCTGTCGCGGCCTCAGCCCTTACTCAAAGGGGTAGTGGCAAGCCGAAGGGCAAGTGAACAGCACCCGTTACATCTCTCACCAGCTCTTGGTTCGCATAATTCGGTGTCCATGCCCGCTTTTTCAGGGCATGCCATTCGCGGGCAAGAACCTCGAACGTGTCGACCTCCACCGCTTACGCCGTTTTGACGGTTTTGCGGTGCTCTCCGGGGTCTACACCTTGGCGGAGTAATTCGCGGGCCTTGTCGCGCAGCTCGCGCGCGGCCTTGAGCGAAACCTCCGGATAGACGCCGAACGCAAGACGCTTTTCCTTGCCGGCATAGCGGTATTTCAGCCGCCAATACTTCGCCTCGTCGGGCATGACCTCTAAATACATGCCCCCACCGTCGAACATCCGTAAGGGCTTGGCGCCTGGCTTGGCGGCCTTGATTTCCACGTCCTTTAGGGGCATCTGGGGGCATCTCTTTTGGGGAAACCGAATATGCCCACGATTGTGCCCCCGGAATTTCCCGGTTTCAATCGGTTTTTATCGGTCTTTTTCGGAAGCTCAAGGCACAAAAAAGCCCGCATATTCACGGGCTTGGCGGATGTCTTCGGGCTTCCGCGGAACTGCAACTGGCGGAGAGGGTGGGATTCGAACCCACGGAAGGGATAAACCTTCAACGGTTTTCAAGACCGCCGCATTCAACCGCTCTGCCACCTCTCCGGGCCCAGTAGTATGCCCTAAGGCAGGCAATTTACGCAATCGGGACGCCACATGGACGCAGGAGCGCGGCAAGAGCCGCTTTCAGGCGCTGATCCGGTCCAGGCGATCGAGCGCCGTGCGATCGAGGCTGATCTCGGCGGATCGTAAGGTGTCCTCAAGCTGCGCAAGGCTGGTCGCGCTCACGATGGGTGCCGTGACACCCGGCTGCGCCATGACCCAGGCAATGGCGACCTGCGCGGGAGTGGCGTCGAGACGCGCGGCGATCTTGTCGAGCTCGGCGAGTATGTCGAGCCCGCGCGGATCCAGGTAATGGGCGACGGTCTGCGCGCGCGCCTTGCCCGCGAGATCGCTCTCCTTGCGATATTTTCCGGTGAGGAAGCCGCCGGCCAACGCGTAGTAAGAGAGCACGCCTAGGTCTTCGTCGAGACAGAGCGTCCGCAGCGGACCCTCGAAGAAGGACCGGTTGGCGAGGTGGTAATGGGGCTGCAGGCAGGCGAAACGCGGAAAGCCCTTGGTATCGGAGACCGCGAGCGCTTCGGCGAGCCGCGGTGCCACATAGTTGGAGGCGCCGATGGCGCGGACTTTGCCGGATTCGACCAGAAGCGCAAAGGCTTCGAGGGTTTCTTCCAGCGGCACGGATGCGTCGTCGATATGCGCCTGGTAGAGGTCTATCTGCTCAACCCCTAGGCGCTTAAGGGAGGCATCGGCCGAACGCAGGATATGGGACTTGGAAAGGCCCTTGCCGAAGGTCTTCATATCCATACCGACCTTGGTCGCGATGACGATCTTCTCGCGCGCGCCGCCGCGTCTGAGCCATTGACCGATGATGGCTTCCGATTCGCCGCCGCTATGGCCGTCCACCCAGGTGGAATAGACGTCGGCGGTGTCGATGAGTGAAAAACCGCGCTCGACGAACAGGTCTATGAGGGAAAGCGAGGTCGCCTCGTCGGCGGTCCAACCGAAGACATTGCCACCCAGCGCCAAAGGCGCGATCTCGATGCCGGTCGAGCCCAGTCTACGTTTTTTCATGCCGTCTTGGTTTGGTGCAGAAACAGGGCCAGAAAGGGTATCGGAGCGTATGGCTTTAGAGCCCCTAGTCGCGGGCACTTCGGGTCGAACGCCTCCCGCGAACGGCCCAGCTTTAGCGTCAGCGCTCGCTTTGGGCTTTGAGGTGGGCGACGAGTGCGCTGTCCATGGTGGAGACATGCAGTTTGAGCCAGCCCGGCAGGTTTTCCCGCACGAAGCAGCGGGCGAAAGGGATCAAGCCCCTGTCGACACGGGATTTGAACTGCCTGAACTCGCCGATCACGCGCTGGTGCTCACCCTTATGCTCGGCTTCGGCGGGAAAAGCAGATTGCCGCATCAGCTGGTTTTCCCGTTCGAAATGCTGCTCGGTATGTGAGCAGAGCTGTGCGAACAGCGCCGGAAATTCCGCATCGCTCTCTGCGTCCAAACGGCCCAGCAGATCCAGGAATTCAGCATGGTCCTGGTCGATCAGGTCGTGACCGACCTGTAATAGGCCAGCGTGTTCAAGGGTACTCATAGGTCTTAAGCCTCGGGGTCTGTGGCGCCAACCGGTATAGCCCCGCATTATTGCGGGCCCCGCTGCCCCTGGGTAGCCCATATACGCGTCTTTGCTCGAAACGCTGCATTTCTTCCGCTGGGATGGTGGTCCCATCTTCTTAAAACCTTTATTAAGGTGGCCTTATATATCCCTGGTCAGTGATTTGTGGGAGCGGGCTTTAGCCCGCGAAGATCGCGGCCTGAAGGCCGCTCCCACCATGAGATCTTTGGGCCGGGTAATAATGCAAAGTCTGCTCAACCAGGATATTTGCACCCCCGCCGATTCGGCACTCCGGCACAAAACCGACAAGATTGTCGCATTTCCAACCCCGATTTATGCCTAGCGCCGCCCCGGCTCCATTGACTGTTCTTCGCATCTGCCTCCGGGCCAGGCCATTTGGGCGCTAGTGTCTATGCCAGCTTCCGCTACCTGCTCCCCGGCAGCTTCTCTCCGGGACGTAGACGGTTCAGCTTGCCCCGGCCTGGTGCGCCTTAGCCACCCGCAGCCGTCTTTCGTCCTATCCAGCCCGCGTTCGACTGCGTAGTCGGCGCCCTGTGGCTCTTTCGTTTGCCATACAGGCCGTCCATGGTCCGCGATTTGCTTGTTCCTGGCCAGGTGTTCACTTTAAGAGGGCGATTCCGATGGCATTCACCGTGATCTGTCACAAGAATGACGTGGCCGAAGGGGGTATGGGCTTCTTCCAGGCCGGCAAAAAGAGCGTGCTGGTGATATGGCCAACCGGCGGCGAGCTCAAGGCGTATCGCGGGCGCTGCCCACATGCCGACATGCCCTTGAACGAAGCGAGCTTCGACGGGAAGACCGTCAGGTGCCAGTACCACCAATGGGGCTTTGACAGCAGCAGCGGCAAGTGTGTGACGCACCTGGTCCGCCACGCCCTCCACCCCTACGAATTGCGCGTTGAGGGTGACGAGGTTCAAGTCGACGTCGGGCCGATCAAGCCGCCGCGCTCGGCTGCCTGAGTCCACCCGTCGTCGAAAACGTGATCCTAGCTTGCTTCGTCCCCCGGCTTTTCCCAAGCTTGGGGGCTACATAAACCGCTCAGAATTTTCGCCATGCAGGTCCGTGCAGATTTTTCCCGGAAAGAGATCGTCCGGCTCGCAGAAGCCGAATGGGTGCCGTCCCCGCAATCGGGTGTAACTCGTTTGATGCTAGACCGGATAGGTGGCGAGATTGCGCGGGCCACCAGCCTGGTGCGTTTCGAGCCGGGCAGTCACTTCCCGTTTCACGTGCACGGCGGCGGCGAGGAAATCCTGGTAATCGAAGGCTCACTCGCAGACGAACATGGCGTTTACCCGGCGGGCACGTATTTGCGCGATCCCATAGGCACCTCGCATGCGCCACAGACGAAGGAAGGCTGCACGCTGTTCGTGAAGCTTAGGCAGTTCTCGCCGGATGACACGCTCAGGTCGGTCATCGATACGCGGTCACAACCCTGGATCAGGGCGGGCCGCGACGGTATGGCCGCCATGCCGCTGCATGATTTCGACGGAGTATCGACTTATCTGATCCGCTTGCGGCCCGGACTCCGCCTGGAGTGCAATTTTCATCCGGGCGGCGAGGAAATTCTCGTGCTCGAGGGCGTTTTCTGCGACGAGGACGGCACTTATCCGGCCGGCAGTTGGATACGCAGCCCCGTCGGCAGCACGCATAAGCCTTATACCGAAGAAGGCTGCGTACTGTTCATCAAGGAAGGCCATTTGCGCCCGGAAAAACGCTATGCCTTCGAGGCCAGCGGCATCAACGCCCAGTGAAGCAGTTCAGGCAAGGTCGGGGCTAGAAGCGCTCGACGCAGCTACGCAATTCAATCTCCCAGGACCAGGCACCGGGTGGCTGATCGAGTACGGCGAGATAACTATCGGCGATATTACCGGGAGTAAAGTCGCGTTCCCCGCCTTCTGCAGCCACGACACCGTCGATCACGAAATGCGCGACATGGATGCCCTGTGGCGCCAGTTCTTTGGCCAAGCTTTGCGTCAGCCCACGCAGGGCGAATTTGCCCATGGCGAATGCGCTCGATCGCGCAAAGCCTTTCACGCTGGCCGTCGCACCGGTGAAGAAAATCGCCCCCCGGCCTAGCGGCAGCAAGCGCCGCGCGGCTTCCTGGGCCACGGCGAATGCACCCAAGGCATTGATCTGCAAGCTGTGAGCGACGACCTCGGGCTGCAGGTCGGTGATCGCGCCAGGATATCGGGCGGCGGCATTGAACAGGACGACCTCCGGCGCTCCCAAATCCCGTTCGACGGCAAGAAACAGTTCTGCAACGGAGGTATGTGAACTGACGTCCACAGGATAGGCTCGACAGTTTAACGAGGCCGCCAGCGCCTCCAGCCGTGACAATTGGCGCGCGGCCAAGGCCACGGTATAACCGCGTGCGACGAGGCGGGAAGCGAAGGCACCACCGATGCCGGGACCGGCGCCTACGATCAAAGCAACCGGCGCCGTCATAGCGCTACCCTCGTCGCAAGGAATCTCCCGGTACCTGTCGATCTGTTCAGGCCGGACGCGTAAATTTTTGCTGCCGCGGGATTACGCGCGCTTTCGATTTCGGACATGTGGGAGCTCCAACGGTGGGCGGTTAAGAATGGCAATGGTACTTTCGTGCAGACGTTTTATTAAGCCGCCGTTCGTGCATCCTTTGTTTACCAGAACCGCCGAGTTCTGCCCTGGACCGTCCTGGACCCTGAGGGCCTCACACCACTACAAAAGGCCGACAGCCAACTGAGCGCGGCAAAAGGGAGAGTCCACAATTTGCTGGATGTGGTGCGCCAATGCCGCGATCTGGATTTGTTGCGGCCGTTGGCGGAAACGACGCTGGCGAAGCGGATGGAATTCGAGGTGGCGCAACGGCTCGGGGCCGAGCGGCATGAGCGCAGCGCTGAGCGTGGGCCTATCGCAATGGCTACCGCGACCGGACCTTGGATATGCGCTTGGGCACGTTGGAGTTGGCCATCCCGAAGCTACGCCGGGGGAGCTATTTCCCGTCCTACCTGGAACCGAGGCGGTTGTCGTAGCGGGCCCTAGTGGCGGTGATTCAACAGGCCTGGGTCGGGCGAGCTTCGGCGAGCGCCGCGACTAAAACGGCCGGGCGGCGTATCGACGCGCAAGATGGACGCCTTGGACGCGGAATGGGGCGACAAGTACCGGGCGGTGATTCGGAGCTGGCGTGGTCACTGGGACAACATCATTCCGTTTTTCCAGTTCCCCGCCGGGCTCAAGTCATCGAGGGAGTTATTTTCAAGGACGGAGTACGGGAAGACATTGAGAAAATCGCCGCCTGATCGACATTTCCATACACAACTTTTGACCATTTCTCATGCACACCCTTACAAACCCTGGCTGCTGGAAATGAGGTGTGGGACCAAAAAGTCAGCCACTTGAATTTGATCTGACAACCAGGTGCATCCAAAACAGGTAACTGTCAGATCAGGTCGCGACTTCTACAGCTAGCGCGTCAGACCTTGAGTTACGCGATGAGAGTATTTCTCGAGCAAGTCCTTTTTCCAGGAGTCGAGCAGGTGGAATCTGCCCGCCATGCGATGCCTCGAATTCGGAGCCATCCGTTTGGGTAGCGGTTTACGCCATACCTCGAACTCCAGCCTTCCGGCCTGCCGAGGATCGGCATACACCACATAATCCGCTTGCTCATCGACCCATGTTTGGACGTTGTTGTCGGTCAAGCATTGGAAGCCCAACGATTTCAGGCGCTCCGCAGCAAATGCAAGTTGCTCGGGCGAACGTGGCGGAGACCAAGCATAGCTTCCCTCATCCAGCAGCTTAGGCTCACTACCAGGTGACACACGGTAGAGCGTTTCCGTCTTGCGCCTTTGCAGCTCTGCTGCCTTGGATGCGCTCAAGGCTTCTTCTTCCGCCGACGCAAATTTTTCATCCCAGTGATCTTGGGCCAGATGAGATACCGTCTCCATGACGACGCATCGCTGGTTCCCCCATCCGACGAGATGACGCCGTAACCCTTCAGGCAGTGAATAGCCCTCGACGTAGGGGGAACTACTGCCCTGGCCACACAGCGGGCACATCGCTCTCCGTTCGCCGAACATGTCGGAAGGGTGCGCAGAATGCCCGGCTTGCTCGATTAATTCGTCAACGACCCCGTCCATCCACCGATGCCCGTCTTGGCGCGAAGCGCAAGAGTAATAGCCACGCAGGAGCCCCCCAAACTCCGCAGGCATCAAGTTGATGATCGTAGACCGAGCCATCCATAAATCCGATTTGAGGCGAGCGATTTCTTCGTCGCGTGACGGTTGGTTCCAGGGTTTCATCGTGAGCTCCTTAGTTAATCCGAATTAGCCGACTGTCCAGTCACAGTAGTGCGGGTTCGAGCCGCCGCTTCGCAGTATCTTGTCCTCCATGCCCGCCAGACGCATCTGGCGCTTCTTCACTGTGGATTCAACCGGTGGATGCAACATACTAGATCTGCATAGGCAGAAGGAGTGTTGCAGATGAAACAGCGACCCCGAATCTATTACACGGACAGCCAGAAGGCGCTGATGTGGGAGCGCTGGAGAAAGGGCGACTCCCTCCAGCAGATTGCGCAACTATTCGATCGCAACCACTCGTCGGTTCAGAGAATTCTGGCGGAGACAGGTGGGATACCTCCTGCTCCGCGATGTCGCTCTAGGTTGGCGCTGACGCTGAGCAACCGGGAAGAAATTTCCCGAGGTTTGGTTGCGGGGCACTCCATTCGTACCCTTGCAAGCCAGCTCGGGCGAGCGCCTTCCACCATCAGCCGAGAAATCAATCGCAATGGAGGTCGGAGTTGCTATAGAGCCAGCCAAGCCGACCAGGCTACCTGGGATCGGGCGCGTCGTCCCAAGCGTTGTAAGCTGGTGGAGAGCCGAACGCTTGCCCACATCGTGGCGAACAAGCTCCAGTTGCTGTGGTCGCCGGAACAGATTGCCGGATGGCTCAAGCGCATCTATCCCGACCATGCAAGTCATCAGGTGTCACACGAGACGATCTATCGCACCTTGTTCATCCAAACCCGAGGGGCTTTGAAGAAGGAGTTGCTGGCGTATTTGCGTCGTACACGCGCCATGCGCCGTTCTCGTCATCACACTCAGAAGACGGACAATCACGGCCGAATCGTCGATACCGTGTCCATTAGCGAACGTCCTGCCGCGGCGGATGATCGGGCCATACCGGGGCATTGGGAAGGCGACCTGCTGTGCGGCAGCAAGAACAGTCAGATTGCGACGCTCGTGGAACGTCAGTCACGTTACGTGATGCTGCTCAAACTGTCCGGAAAGGACACCGAAACCGTCACCAATGCGTTGATCAAGAATGCTCATAAATTGCCGCAAGAATTATACAAATCGCTGACCTGGGACCGGGGCAAGGAAATGGCTGACCACAAGGAGCCTGTCAGAAATTTTGTGTGTGAGGCATAACATGTTGTTAAGGAGCATGTATGCCAAGCAAGACGAGCAAGAAGAAACCGGCAGCGGCGCTGCCCAGCATTCCGAAAGAACTCATAGACCAGATGGTCAGTGGCCCGATGGACGCCGAGGCGATCAATGCCGCCTCGATGGCGTTCAAGAAGGCGCTGATCGAACGTGCACTGGGCGCCGAACTCAGCCATCACCTGGGTTACCCACCCGGCGCCGACAAGCCCGGCGAGGTGGGCAATCACCGCAACGGGGTGACCGGCAAGACGGTGCTGACCGAAGACGGGCCGCTTCGGATCGACATCCCGCGCGACCGTCAGGGCAGCTTCGAACCCCTGCTTATCCCTAAGCACGAGCGGCGCTTCACCGGTTTCGATGACAAGATCGTGGCCATGTACGCCCGGGGCATGACGGTGCGCGAGATTCAGGGCTTCCTGGCCGAGCAGTACGGCACCGAGGTTTCACCGGAATTCATCAGTTCAGTCACCGATGCGGTGATGGCCGAGGTCACCGCCTGGCAGTCACGCCCGCTCGAAGCCATGTATCCGGTGGTGTTCTTCGATGCTCTGCGGGTCAAGATTCGCGAGGAGGCGGTGGTCCGCAACAAGGCGATCTACCTGGCCTTGGCTGTTCTGCCAGACGGCACGCGCGACATCCTCGGGTTGTGGATCGAGAACACCGAGGGCGCCAAGTTCTGGATGAAGGTCTTCAATGACCTCAAGACGCGCGGTGTGGTCGACATCCTGATCGCCGTCACCGACGGCCTGAAGGGCATGCCCGAGGCCTTGGCCGCCGTTTTCCCAGCGACCACGCTGCAGACCTGTATCGTGCATCTGATTCGCAACAGCCTCGACTACGCGAGTTGGAAGGACCGTAAGGCACTGGCGGCAGCGATCAAGCCGATCTACACCGCGCCCAGCGCCGAAGCCGCGCTGGCCGAACTCGACGCGTTCGAGCAAGGCCTCTGGGGTGAGAAATTCCCGACCGTGGTCGCCGCCTGGCGGCGGGCCTGGGACCGGGTGATTCCCTTCTTTGCCTTCCCGCCCGCCATCCGCCGGGTGATCTACACGACCAATGCCATCGAGAGCATCAACGCCCGACTGCGCAAGATCCTCAAGACGCGTGGCCATTTCCCGAGCGACGATGCTGCCAGCAAGCTGATCTGGCTGGCCTTGCGCAACATTACGGCCGACTGGGGACGGGCGGCCAAGGATTGGAAGGACGCCATGAACCAATTCGCCATCCTCTACGCTGAACGCTTTGAAGCGGCTCGCGGATAAAATGACCACCGACTTTGCCACCGCGCCCTCTGCCTACGGTCTGAACGGACCTTCGGCAGCCGTCACCGTGGAAAAGTCTACTCACGCCTCACACACAGAAATTCTGACGCCCCCACCACAAGCGTTTTACTTTGGCTACCGACATCCAAGTCTATTTCTGTGATCCGCACCACCCTTGGCAACGGGGAACCAATGAGAATACCAACGGACTTCTGCGCCAGTATTTCCCGAAGGGAATTGACTTGTCTGCCTATTCACAAGCCAAGCTTAATGCCGTAGCGCGAGAATTGAATGGGCGCCCAAGGAAAACACTAAACTACGAAACGCCAGCACAACGATTTCACCAAACCGTTGCATCCACCGGTTGAATCCACAACTAAGAGCGGCTCAAAGCTACCCTGACGGTCGCGAGGCGTTTCGATTTCCAACTCGCCAAACGCCCCTTTAACCGTTTTGCTGGCCTTGCCGTTGCGGGTGTTGCCGCGACGTTGGCCGGGCTCGTTTTTCGCGTGCCCTTCGTATCCCAGGTGCGCGTCCATCTCGGCATCGAGACTGCGGTTGATCAGCCGGTGTAGCAACTGCGAGTAAAGCGCATCCACGTCTTGTGGGGTCTTGCAGTCCTTCATAAGTTCGTCCAGTGTTTTGAGCTTGAGGGCCATTTTCTGCTCCTAGAGGCGGTGTGCCGCCAGTCTGTCAAAGAGCAGTTACGCAGCTCAATTTACAAACACGCAAGCTGGCTGTTACGAATCACTGGTTGCGGCGGTCTACGGTCGGTATTGTGTGCGTGCGAGTGCGTTTCGACGTCAACAAACAAATAAACAGGACATGATCCATGGCTACGACGTTTACACCGAGTGTATCGAGCGCGATCAGTTCGGCGCTGTCTCGCCGAGGCATCGACTTGCTGAGTGGTATTTTCCGCGGCGGAGATGAAAAGGAAATCGGCCGTATCGCCGATTTGATCCTGGCGCAGACGGGAATCCAGATCAGCGACGCGGCCGACGACAAGTTAAGCGACGAGCAGTGGGTCAAGCTGAAAGAATTCGAGTTGCAAAACCAGGAGGATTTGCTGCCGGTGCGGCAGAAAGGGGAGGAGCAGAATCTGGAACTGGAGGCGCAGAAACTGGCCAATCAGGACCGGAAGAATGCCCGCGATCTGCAGATCGCCGCCATGAACAGTTCGGACCCCTGGATACGCCGTTTCATCCACGGGTTTGCGGTGTTGATCACGCTGTTGACCTTCGCATTCGTGTTCAAAGCAGCCTTTTCCAGCGAGCCCATCGATCCGGAAAGATTGCGGATCATCGACACCGTGATCGGCTTCCTGCTGGGCACTTCGCTTTCGGCCATCATCCAGTTTTTCTACGGCTCCAGCTATAGCAGCTCCAACAAGCAGGACCAGATCGAGCGGCTGACGCAACGCATCAACCAGCAGCCGCGGCGCGAGGGAGAATGAGCTATGAGTCTGGTAAGCGAACAATCGATATTCCTGCTGCAGGTCGGCGAGCTAATACGCAAGGCCCACGAGCTGGGTTTCGTGGTCACCGGCGGCGAGTTGTACCGCACGCCGGAGCAGCAAGCCTTGTATATGAAAAACGGCCGCAGCAAGACCATGGGCAGTCAGCACCTCAAGCGGCTCGCGGTCGACCTGAATTTCTTCAAGGAAGACGCCGATGGCGGTCTGGCGCTCACCTACGACGCCGACGCGCTACGCCCCTTGGGACAGTATTGGGAAAGCCTGGACAGCGCCAATCGTTGGGGAGGTAATTGGTCGAGCTTCAAGGACACGCCGCATTTCGAGCGTCGGCCGGCGAGCGCGGTGGAAGCGCCATCCGTGAGCACAGCCGGAGCGGTCGAGGCCGTAGCCGAGGTGGCCGGCGTCGCGGGACGAGCGGTGGGGGGGAGCGCAAGCCGGGGTGGCGCAGGCTTGCTCGCCGCCGCGGTCGGTGTGCGTTGTCCGAACCAGCGCGACGATGTGGAGACGGTGCAGAGAATCCTGAATCTCAGCCTGGAGGCCGGAAAAATCGCTTTGGATGCGCCGCTGAGCACCGACGGTGCGTTCGGCGGCAAGACTTTGGCGGCGATTTCCGCCTTTCAACGTGCCGCCTTGGGCGAGACGGAGCCGGACGGCGTGGTGTCGGTCAAAGGGGCGACCTGGTCGGCCCTGTGCGACTTTCTTCCGACCGTCGACCAGGAGGCCTTCATGGCCTTGCTGTATCTGCGCGCGGCCGAGGCGGACGCGAGCGGCTTTCACGCCTCGTTGCTCGCTACGATGAAGCAGCGCGGCATCGACAGCCCCTTGCGCATCGCCCACTTTCTCGCCCAATTGGGTCATGAAAGCGGCGAGCTGCGTTTCCATGAGGAGATCGCGTCCGGCAAGGCTTATGAGGGTCGGGCTGATTTGGGCAACACACGGTCCGGTGACGGCCCGCGTTTCAAAGGCCGCGGCTTGATACAACTGACCGGGCGGGCGAACTACGAATCCTACGGGAAAGCCATCGGACGCAAGGACGAAATCCTCGCCCAGCCGACCCTGATAGCGACCGATCCGGCCCTCTGTGTGGATGTGGCCGGCTGGTATTGGGAGACGCGCAAGATCAATCCGTTGGCCGACCGAGACGACCTGATCGCGGTGACCAAGAAGATCAACGGCGGAACCAATGGCCTGGAGGACCGGCGCCGCCTGTTGGTCCGGGCGAAAGGCTTGCTCGGAATAGGGTGATGGCTGGGGTTCGCGCTGCTCTAAGTGCGCCAAAGGATGCATGGGGTGCAGACATCCTCACAGCAAGAACATCGTCGCCAATCCCAGGAAGATGAAGAAACCCATGCTGTCGGTGATGGCGGTCAGCAGGACGCTGGCGCCGATGGCGGGGTCGAGCTTGAGTTGGTGGCGCACCAGGGGTATAGCCAGACCCATGATGGCGGCCACCAGTAGATTCAGCATCATGGCGGTGGCCATGACGATGCCCAGCTCGCTGTCGTGGTACAGGCCGTAGGCGACCAGGCCGATGAGCGAACCCCACACCAGGCCGTTGAGCACGGCGATGCCCATTTCCTTGGCGACCAGCTTGCGTACGTTGGCTCCGCCGATCAGCCCCAGGGCCAGCGAGCGGACGATGAGGGTGGTGGTTTGCGTGCCGGTATTGCCGCCGATGCCGGCGACGATGGGCATGAGCGAAGCCAGCGCGACGATGCGTTCGATGGTGCCCTCGAACAAGCCGATGACGCGGGTGCTGAGGAAGGCTGTGACCAGGTTGATGCCCAGCCAGACCCAGCGGTTCTTGAGACTCTGCCAGATGCCGGAAAACAGGTCTTCTTCTTCCAGCAGGCCGGCCTGGGACAGCAATTCGTCGTCCGACTGCTGGCGTATGTAGTCCACGATGGCCTCGACGCGCAGACGGCCCTGCAGGCGGTTGTGCTCATCCACGACAGGCGCGGTGAGCAAGTCGTAGCGCTCGAAGGCGCGGGCGGCGTCGGCAGCCTGGTCGCTCAACTTGAAGCTGACCACCTCGCGCGACATCAGCTCGGAAACCTTCGCTTCCGGGTTGTTGACCAATAGCCGTTTGAGCGAAAGCACGCCTTTCAGCACGTCCTGCTGATCGACCACGAAGAGCTTGTCGGTATGTTCAGGCAGGTCGCCGCGCCGCCTGAGGTAGCGCAACACCACGCCCAGGGTGATGTCGTCGCGGATGGTCACCATGCCGAAGTCCATCAGCGAGGCCACCATGTCTTCCTCGTGCGCTAGCACCGATTCCAGCCGCGCGCGGTTCTGGTCGTTGAGCGATTCCAGCAGTTCCTGCAAGACTTCTTCCGGCAGGTCCGGGGCGAGGTCGGCGATTTCGTCGGTGTCCAGTTGCTCCGTCGCGGTGAGGAGTTCCTGGGTGTTCATGTCCGAAATCAGGGTCTGACGCACCGCGTCGGACACGTCTAGCAAGACCTGGCCGTCCAGTTCGGACTCGACCAGATTCCATACCACCAGGCGCTGCTCCAGGGGGAGCGCTTCGAGGATGTAGGCGATATCGGCGGAATGGAGCTTGTCGAGCTTCTGCTTAAGCGCGGCCTGATGGCGCTTGTGCAGCAGGGTTTCGATCAGCTCATGGCGGGGCATGGACTGGTGCTGGACGATGGTTTCTTCCAGCTTCTGTTTTTCCAGCAGTTCGACGACTTCTTCCAGGTGCAGCTTGAGCAGGTCGTCGGTCGGGGTGCTGTTCGGGTCTGCCATGGTGAGCCGGAGTAAGGTCGAGGAGGAGGGCGGGGGCTGTGTTCGACCTTGCGGCCGGTGTTAATAGGGTGGTTTCCCCCGTTTTCGTAACGATCGCATACCCATGTCGAATTGGCTCAAAGCGCCATGATGACGTCGGGACTGGCGCTGAGATCGCGGTAGATGGCGTCCAGTTGCGCCTGGTCGCGGGCCCGCACCACGATGGTTACGGCGGCGAACTTACCGCCCGTGCTCGGGCGGCTGCTCACGGCGTTTTCGCCCAGGTCGGGCGCGTGGCGGCGCACGATTTCCACCACGCGCAGGTCGAAGTCTTCCCCACAGCGGCCGAAAGCCTTGATCGGGAAGTCGCAGGGGAATTCCAGCAGGGGCGGGCGGGGCTCGCTCATAAGCCTCGGCGCAGCAGTGCCTTGCGGGCCTGATACAAATCGTTCACGCGCGCCCACAGCGGGCCGGGGATGCCGTCACCCACTTTTACCCCGTCCAGCTCCACGATGGGGAGGACTTCGCGGGTGGAACTGGTGACCCAGACTTCGCTCGCGCGCTTGAGTTCGTCGAAAGCGATCTTGCGTTCTTCCAGGGCAATGCCGTTGTCGTGGGCGATTTCCACCACCAGGTCGCGGGTGATGCCGGGCAAAATGTCATGGCCCTTGGGCGGGGTCATCAAGATGCCGTCGACCACGGCGAACAGATTGCTCGCGGCGCCTTCGATGGCGTAACCGTCCCGCACCAGGATCGCTTCGGCGCAGCCTTGCTCCACCGCTTGCTGGCGCAATAAAACATTGCCCAGCAGGGTGATGGCCTTGATGTGGCACCATTGCCAGCGGATATCCGGCACGGTGATGGCTGAGACGCCTTGGGCCGGAATCGGCGCGATGGGCGTGCACATCGCGAACACCGTGGGCGGTACCGGATCCTTAGGGAAGGCATGGTCTCGCTTGGGCGGCGCGCCGCGGGTGATTTGCAGGTAGATCGACTGGTCGTCTTCGCCTTCGATCAAACGGGCGAACAAGGCCTCCCATTCCGCGTCGCCGAGCGGGGAGACAATGCGCAAGCCGGCCAGACTGTTGTTCAGTCGTGCCAGGTGTTCGGCCAGGCGGAAGGGTTTGCCGCCGTACACCGGTATCACTTCATATACGCCGTCGCCGAAGAGGAAACCGCGGTCGAGGACCGAGATCTTGGCCTGCGCCAGCGGCAAAAACTCGCCGTTGAGATATACGATTTGTTCGTGTGCCATCGGTGTTTGGTGCAAGATCGAAGAAGCGAGTAGGTGGCCTGGGCCCTATTTGAGCATCAACTGCAGGGTATCCAGGCCGCGTCGGAACCAGCCGCCTACAGCTACGTCCTTCATGGCCGACAAATCGATCTGACCCACCGTCTGGTCGTTCAGCGCGACCTTGATCGCGCCCAGTTTGTCGCCCTGTTTCACGGGTGCGGTGATGGAGTTGTTGACCTCCATGGAGGCTTTCAGGTTGTTGTACTGGCCGCGCGGGAAGGTGACGTGAAAGTCGCGCGGCAAGCCCAAGTCGACGGTCGTGTTTTCGCCCTTCCACACGCGGGCTTCGGCCAGCTTCTCGTTGGCCTTGTAAAGCGGGCGGGTTTCGAAGAAGCGGAAGCCATAATTCAGCAACGCCTGGTTGGCGTTGGCCCGCTCGTTGTCGCTCTTGGTGCCCAGCACCACGGAGATCAAGCGCATGCCTTCGCGCAAGGCCGAGGTCACCAGGCAATAGCCCGCTCCGTCGGTATGGCCGGTCTTGACGCCATCCACGGTCGGGTCGCGCCACAACAGCCGATTGCGATTGGTCTGCTTGATGTTGTTGAACAGGAACTCCTTGATGGAGTGCCATTTGTAGTACTCGGGGAATTCTTCGATCATCGCCCGCGTGAGTATGGAGAGGTCGCGGGCCGTGGTGTAATGATCCGGGTCGGGCAATCCCATGCTGTTCTTGAAATGGGTGTTCTTCATGCCCAGTCGTTCGGCGTTCTGGTTCATGAGCTGGGCGAACACGGATTCGTCGCCGGCGACATGCTCGGCCAGCGCCACGCTGGCGTCGTTGCCGGACTGCACGATCATACCCTTGAGCAGATTCTCCACGGAAATCGCGGCACCTACCTGGGCGAACATGCGCGAACCCTCGGTGCGCCAGGCCTTCTCGCTCACCGTGACCATGTCTTCCAGCTTGAGATTGCCCTTGGACAATTCGCGGAACACCACGTAGGCGGTCATGATCTTGGTCAGACTGGCGGGCTCCAGGCGGGTGTCGGCCTCTTTCTCGGCCAGCACCTTGCCGCTGTTGAAGTCGATCAATACATAGGCCTTGGCGCCCAATTCGGGGGCTGCGGGTATCAGTATCTGGTCGGCGGCAACTGACACGCGGCCGAAGCCGAACAGCAGGATGGAGAAGATGAACAGCATGGAACGCAGCGGGTTGAATCTCATGGCCTTTCCACTTGGCTTTGCGTTGCGACAATGGCGGCATTGTAACACGGGGGCGCTTGCAAATTGCCGGGCGGACTGTCGTGCGGGATTTAGATTTTCTGGTAGCGCTCCGCTACCATGTGCGGCTCTTTCATCTCACTCGAGGCACGCGCGATGGACGTTATGGAACGTATCAAACAGCAATTGGAGGCTAATCCGGTATTGCTCTACATGAAGGGCACGCCCGATTTCCCTCAGTGCGGATTTTCCGGACGGGCCGTACACATCTTGGAGCAATGCGGGGTCGATTACGGCTATGTGAACATCTTCGAGGATCCGGAAATCCGCGAGAACCTCAAGGTCTATTCGCAGTGGCCCACGTTTCCCCAGTTGTTCATCAAGGGAGAACTCGTCGGAGGCAGCGACATCATGCTGGAGCTTTTTCAGAGCGGAGAGTTGCAAAAGCTGCTGGCGACTGCGACCCAAAGCCCCGATCAAGCCTGAATCGCCCCGCCCGCCAAGTCCGCCCAGCGATTGACGATGGCGCAAAACAGCCGTGCCGTTTGCTCCGCATCGTATACGGCCGAGTGCGCCTCGCTGTTGTCCCAGTCCAGCCCGGCCGCTTGCGCGGCCTTGGCCAGGACCGTCTGGCCGTAAACCAGGCCGCTCAGGGTGGCCGTGTCGAAGGTGGAAAAGGGATGGAATGGATTTTTTTTGATGCCGCTGCGCGCCACCGCGGCGTTGAGGAAGCCGATGTCGAAGGCCGGGTTGTGGCCCACCAGGATGGCGCGCGTGCATCCGTTGCGTTTGATCGCGCTGCGGATGGGCTGGAAGATTTTCGACAAGGCGTCGACCTCATCCAGGGCTATCCGGAAGGGGTGGAAGGGATCGATCTTGTTGAAAGCCAAGGCCGACTCTTCCAGACGAGCGCCGGGGAACGGATTGACGTGGCTGGCGTGGGTCTCGTGCAGGCTCAGTCGCCCGTTTTCATCCATGGCCGGGATGACGGCGGCGATCTCCAGTACCGCGTTTTTCACGGGATCGAAGCCCGAAGTCTCGATATCGACAATCACCGGCAAATAGCCGCGGAAGCGCTTGGCAAAAAGCGGTTTTTCCTGACTCATGGGAAAATTTCTGGTGCTGAGTATGGCGGGAGCGCCCATTATAATGAGCCGCTCGGCTTTTTGGCGCGAAGTCGCGCAGGTTCGATGCCGGGGGCATTTTGTGCTAGAGTAAGCGTCACCTATGACTTCCGGGCCCTCGGGTACGAGGCAAGCAAACGGGACTAAATAAAAATGATGAAGATCACTCCTAATAGCTGTCGGATAGCCCTGGTTTCGGGCTTGATTATTGCCGTCACGGGTTGCGCCAGTACGCCCAAGAACGATCCTCGCGATCCCTGGGAAGGCTGGAATCGCGAGGTGCAGAGTTTCAACGACGGCCTGGACGACTATTTCATGAAACCGGTTGCCAAAGGCTATCAGTGGATTACGCCGGATTTCGTCGATCGTGGCGTAAGCAATTTCTTCAGTAACGTCGACGACATCGGAGTGGTCCTCAACGACGTCCTGCAGGGCAAGCTGTTGCAGACCAGTCAGGACACGGGCCGTCTCCTGGTCAATACGTCTCTGGGTATTGGCGGTTTCGTGGATGTCGCCAGCGCGATAGACCTGCCCAAGCACGAGGAAGATCTGGACCAGACCCTGGGTTATTGGGGCGTCCCTTCGGGACCCTACGTGGTCTTGCCTTTGATCGGACCGAGCACGCCGCGCGGCGCATTTGGGCTTGCCGGCGATACGGCGGCGAACCCCTTGAACTGGATCACCCCGGGCGCCATTGGCTTTGGCACCGGCACCGTGAAAACGGTCGATTTTCGCGCCGACTTGCTGAGCGCCACGAAAATTGCCGACGAGGCTTCGGTGGACCGCTACGAGTTCATCCGCAATGCCTACTTCCAGCAGCGCAATTACAAGATACACGACGGCAATCCGCCCATCGAGGACGATATCGAGAAACAGATGGACGAGCTGGAGGCCGGCGGCAACGGCAATGGCCTGAAATAGCGTTTCCCGACTACGGCCGCTTGCGGAGGCCCGCGCCCCCAAATGTGGGGGTCGCGGGCTTCGCCGTTTTGGGGCAGGGCTTAGGCCAGCAGTTTCCAGGCGATGCTTTCGCCGCTTCGCAGGGGGGTCAAGCTGTCTGCGCCGAACGCATAGCCGGCCGGGGCGGTCCAGGGGCTTTTTTCCAGCGTGACGGTGCGCGTGTTGCGCGGCAGGCGATAGAAGTCCGGTCCGTTGAGGCTGGCGAAGCGTTCCAAGTTTTCCAGTCTGCCGACGGATTCGAAGGCTTCGGCGTAGAGTTCCAGGGCGGCATGAGCGGTGTAGCAACCGGCGCAGCCACAGTCCGATTCCTTTGCGCTCTTGGGATGCGGCGCGCTATCGGTGCCGAGGAAGAATTTCGCCTCGCCACTGGAGGCGGCTTCGATGAGCGCCTGCCGGTGAGCCTCCCGCTTCAGCACGGGCAGACAGTAGTAATGCGGCCTTATCCCGCCGGCCAGCAGGGCGTTGCGGTTGTACAGCAGATGATGGGCGGTGATCGTGGCGGCCACCTGGGGGCTCGCCGCGCGCACGAACTGCACGCCGTCTCTCGTCGTCAGATGTTCCAGCACGACGCGCAGCCTCGGGAAGCGTCTGACGATGGGCGCCAGCTCCCGGTCGATGAAAATCCGCTCGCGATCGAAAATGTCTATTTCCGGATCCGTCACTTCTCCGTGTACCAGCAATGGAACGTCGTATTTCTCCATCGCTTCCAGGACCGGATAGACCTTGTCCAGGCCACCCACGCCAGCTTCGGAGTGCGTGGTCGCTCCGGCCGGATACAACTTGAACGCATGGACGTGAGGGCAGGCCGCGGCTTCCCTGACGTCGTCCGCCGTGGTCGATTCGGTCAAATACAGCGTCATCAACGGCTGGAATCCGCTGCCGGCGGGCAAGGCGGCCAGGATGCGCTCGCGGTAGGCCAGGGCTAGCGCTACCGTGGTGACCGGCGGTTTCAGATTGGGCATGACGATGGCGCGAGCGAACTGCCGCGCGCTGTGCGCAACCACGTGCGCCAATGCGGCGCCGTCGCGCAGGTGCAGATGCCAGTCGTCGGGTTGGATCAGGGCGAGTCTTTGCATGCGGTAAGATAAGGCCTGGTTGGCTGGGACCGGCATGTTAACACCGCCGGTCCCGGCTCTTGAAAATCCCTAGTGGCATCCCCAACACTGGCGGGCCAATCGAATACGGAGTCTGCTCATGCCCATCTACGAATATCAATGTAAATCCTGCGGCCACGAACTGGAGGCCATCCAGAAGATCAGCGAAGAGCCTTTGAAATTTTGCCCGGAGTGCGGCAAGGAAGAACTGACCAAGCTGGTGTCGGCGGCGGGCTTCCGGCTCAAGGGCGGCGGCTGGTACGAAACCGACTTCAAAAGCGGAGGCAAAAAGAAAAACCTGGCCGGGGAGGGCAGTTCAGCCGCCTCGACATCGACCAAGGAAAGCTCGTCCTCCAAGGCAAGCTCCTCGGAGTGAGCTTGCGCGTCTAGGGGTCTATCCGTACCATTCGACCCTTTTCATCATTCGGTAGAGTACACAGCACCATGCGCAGCCACACATGCGGGGAACTCAATGCAACCCACCTGGATCAGGAAGTAGACCTTTGTGGCTGGGTGCATAGGCGCAGGGACCACGGTGGAGTGATCTTCATCGATCTGCGCGACCGCGAAGGCCTGGTGCAGATCGTGTTCGATCCGGACCAGGTCGAGGCGTTCAAACTGGCGGAGAGCGTGCGCAGCGAATATGTGCTGAAAGTGCATGGCCGGGTGCGTCGCCGCCCGGCCGGTACGGAAAACGCCAACCTGCCCACCGGCGCCATCGAAGTCTTTGCCACTGCGCTGGAGATCCTCAACAAAGCGGAAACGCCACCGTTCCCCATCGAGAGCGAGATCGAGGTCAACGAGGAAACTCGTTTGCGCTACCGCTACATCGACCTGCGCCGCCCGGTGATGCAGGGCCGCATGCGCATGCGCCGCGACATCACCCGCTTCCTGCGCAATTTCCTCGATCATCACGGTTTCTACGAAATCGAAACGCCCTTTCTGACCAAGGCGACCCCCGAAGGCGCGCGCGATTATCTGGTGCCCAGCCGCACCCATGAAAACGCCTTCTTCGCCTTGCCGCAGTCGCCCCAGCTCTACAAGCAATTGCTGATGATTTCCGGCATGGATCGCTATTACCAAGTGGTTCGCTGCTTCCGCGACGAAGACTTGCGCGCCGATCGCCAGCCGGAATTCACCCAGCTCGATATCGAGACTTCCTTCCTGGACGAAAACGCCATCATGTTCCTGATGGAAGCCATGATCCGGGATTTGTTCGCCGAGGTCCTGCAGACCGAGCTGCCCAATCCCTTCCCGCGCATGACCTATGCCGAAGCGATGCGCCGCTACGCCTCGGACAAGCCGGATCTGCGCATCCCGCTGGAGCTGATCGATATCGCCGACGTGTTGCAGAACGTCGACTTCAAGGTCTTCGCCGGTCCCGCCAAGGATCCGGACGGCCGCGTGGTTGCGCTCAAGCTGCCGGGCGGCTGCGAGCTGTCGCGCAAGGAGATCGACGACCTGACCCAGTTCGTCGGCATCTATGGCGCCAAGGGTCTGGCCTACATCAAGGTCAACGACCGTACCCAGGGGCTGGAAGGCCTGCAATCGCCCATCCTCAAGTTCCTGCCGGAGGATGCGGTGCGTGCGATCCTGGACCGCACCGAAGCCGAGACCGGCGACCTGATCTTCTTCGGTGCCGACAAGGCGAAGATCGTCAACGAGGCCATGGGCGCCCTGCGCGTCAAGCTGGGCCAGGACCGCGGACTGGTGGAAAAGGGCTGGAAACCGCTGTGGGTCACCGACTTCCCCATGTTCGAATGGGACGAAAAGAGCGGCCGCTGGTTCGCCCTCCATCATCCCTTCACCGCGCCCAATTGCAGCGAGGACGAACTGCTGGCCCATCCCGGATCGGCGCTCTCACGCGCCTACGACATGGTGCTGAACGGCACCGAGATTGGCGGCGGCTCCATCCGTATCCACCGCACCGACATGCAGAGCAAGGTCTTCGAATTGCTCGGCATAGGCGAGGAAGAGGCCCAGCAGAAATTCGGCTTCCTGCTCAACGCGCTCAAGTACGGCGCGCCGCCGCACGGCGGACTGGCTTTCGGTCTGGATCGCCTGGTCATGCTGATGTCCGGCGCGAGTTCCATTCGCGAAGTGATGGCCTTCCCCAAGACCCAGTCGGCCTGGTGTCCTTTGATCGACGCTCCGGCGGAAGTCAGCGACGTGCAGTTGCGGGAGTTGGGAATCAAATTGCGCAAGCCCAAGGAACCGGTTTAAGCCGGGAACTTGTCTACGGTCGGGTTGGGCGGCTTTAGCGCGCTACCCCGCCGTTCGTTTTTGCACGGTTCCGCCCGTGTCCGTTTCAAGCACTTCTTGTACGAGTTATCGCCATGACCGCTCAAGCCATTCCTTTCGAAAACTACGCTCTGCTGGACGACGCCGAGTGCGACGCGCGCATCGTTGCGGCCAAGGAGGAGTTGAACGGGCGCTGCGTGATACTGGGCCATCACTACCAGCGCGACGAGGTATTCAAGCACGCCGATTTCACCGGCGACTCGCTCAAGCTGTCGCGTCTGGCGGCGGAGTCGGATGCCGAATACATCGTGTTCTGCGGCGTGCATTTCATGGCCGAAGTGGCGGATATCCTGTCCCGCCCCGATCAGGTCGCGATACTTCCCGACATGGCCGCCGGCTGTTCCATGGCCGACATGGCCAATCTGGCCAACGTCGAGCGCTGCTGGCGCGAACTGGCCGAGGTCCTGAATCCGGACGAGTCCGTTACGCCGGTGACCTATATCAATTCCGCCGCCGATCTCAAGGCATTCTGCGGTCGTCACGAGGGTATCGTCTGCACCTCCAGCAATGCGCAGAAGATCCTGGAATGGTCGTTCGCGCGACGGGAGAAGGTGCTGTTCTTTCCCGACCAGCATTTGGGCCGCAACACCGGCTATCGCATGGGCATACCCTTGGACGAGATGGTGGTGTGGGACTACGACCAAGCTCGCGGCGGCTTGAGCGAGGAGGCAATCCGCAAGGCGAAGATCATCTTGTGGAAAGGCTTTTGCTCGGTGCACCAGATGTTTTTCCCCGAGCACATCGACCGTTTCAAGGCACAGTACCCGGACGCCCTGGTCATCTCGCATCCGGAATCCAGCTTCGAGGTGTGCCAGAAGTCCGATTACATCGGCTCCACCGAATACATCCTCAAGACCGTGCGCGAAGCGCCGGCCAACACCCGCTGGCTGGTGGCGACCGAACTGAATCTGGTGAACCGGTTGCACGAGGAAGTGAAGCACCAGGGGAAGAACGTGCACTTCATGTCGCCGACGGTGTGCATGTGTTCCACCATGTTCCGCACCGATCCCCAGCACGTCGCCTGGGTGCTGGAAAACCTGGTCGCCGGTCATGTGGTGAATCGCGTGCGGGTGCCGGAAGATATCGCCCGGCAAGCCAAGTCCACGCTGGATCACATGCTGGCGGTCGTGTAGGCCTGCGGCCGAGTCGGCTACGGGGAGCTGGAATCGCTATGCGTAATGGCGGGTAAGGGATTGCCGATCGGCAAGCCAACATGTCGCTGACCTTCCGCAAAGCCGTTGCCGACGAGGCCGAAAGCGTCGCCGCGCTGATTAACTCCGCCTACCGCGGCGAACGAAGCCGCCTGGGTTGGACGACCGAAGCCCATTTGCTGGACGGGCTGCGGACGGATACCGCAGATATTCGGCAACTGATCGCCCGCCGGGATTCCATCATCCTGCTTTGTGAACACGCGGAGGCGATCATCGGCTCCGTGCATATCGAAAAAGCCGGCGGCGACGCCAACCTGGGCATGTTCGTGGTCGATCCGACCCGTCAGGGGCAAGGGGTCGGCAAGCATCTGCTGTCTCGCGCGGAAGAAACCGCCCGGACGGAATGGCAGGTCGACAAGATCGTCCTGCATGTCATCACGCTGCGCCACGAACTGATTGCGTTTTACGGCCGCCGTGGCTATCGCCGTACCGGCGTGCTGCATGAGTTTCCGGTCAATCCGGCACTGTGGACACTCAAGGTCGATGGGTTGGCGCTCGAGGTGCTGGAAAAACGTGTGGGACTCGGCGTTCGGCCTGAACCCTAGACCCCGGCATCCTGCCCGGACGATACTCGGCCCGCTGGCGCGAGCGGCCGAGAACCGTCTCTGCGTCGGCTTCATCGAGACGAAGATCACCGGCTTCGGCACCGAACCGCTGCGGGCATTCCTGTCGTCCGGTCGGTATCGCCGTCTCTAACCGCATCGCCAATGCCCGGCCGGATCGACATAAATGACGGCTTCGTCCTATCACCGCGAAGGGCGGCAGGTCGTTGACGGTACCGAGCGCATATACCGCGAGCCTTAGCGCATCAGGATCAGGTCGCAGGCGAATTTGCCGATCAGCGCGCCGAGCAAGATCAGGAACAGCCACCTGACCAATCCTGCCCCCCCTCGCAGCGCCAGCCGCGTTCCGACCAGGCTGCCGGCGATGTTGCACGCCGCCATCGCGACGGCGTAGCCGGGCAGAAGGTTCCCCGAGGGCACGAAAAAGCAAAGCGCCGCGAGATTGGTGGCGAAGTTGACGAACTTGGCCGCCGCCGAAGCATGCAGGAAGTCGAAGGCGAAGAAGCGGATGAACAGGAAGATCAGAAAACTCCCGGTGCCCGGCCCGAACAGGCCGTCGTAAAAGCCGATGGCCCCGCCGATTGCGGCCGCCTGCCGGCGTTCGCGTCTGCCGATGGCCTTGGGCTTGTGCAAACGGCCGAAATTCTTGCGCCACAAGGTATAAACCGCCATCACGATGAGCAGGACCAGGACGACGGGTTTCATCGCGGCACCCGGCACGAAACTGACCGCGGCCGCGCCGGCGAACGACAGGACGAAAGCCGACACAGCCGCTGGCAAAACCAGCGGCCAGGGCAGTCGCACCCGGCGGATATAGCTGCGTGCCGCAGTGGCCGTTCCGCAGATGCTGGCGAACTTGTTGGTGCCGAACAGGGTGGCGGGTGGAGCGTCGGGCAGGGTGGTGAACAAGGCCGGTATCTGTATCAGCCCACCGCCGCCGACGGCGGAGTCGATCAGGCCGGCGAAAAAAGCCAGGGTGCCGAGCAGTATGAGCGGTTCGTGCATGGGAAGTAGGCGGCGGGCTTTCCAGTGCCCTGGATAGGAGATCGCGGGAACCGCGAGGCTAGCAGTTCGCCGGCCGCTAGGTCAAAATGGCGCTTGCCCAAAGATCGGGCCGACGCCGTCCACCACTCCGTTCTGATCCATTTATCGATGTTGTCTCCTTTGTTGCCGGCACGCGGGTTCCGCGTTTGCGGCACTGCGCCTGGTACCGGATGCAGATTCAATTGATCGCCGTGGGTCAGCGCATGCCCGATTGGGTGAGCGAGGGCTACGGGGAATATGCCAAGCGCCTGCCGCGCGAATGCGAGTTGCGGCTCAAGGAAATCGCACCCGGCCAGCGCGGCAAGAATGCCGATATCGCCCGGGCGATGGCCGACGAGGGGCAGAAGATGCTGGCCGCGATACCGGCCGGCGACCGCGTGGTGGCCCTGGATTTGAGCGGACGGGAATGGTCCACGGAGCAGCTCGCCCACAGCTTGACCCGCTGGCTGGGCGACGGGCGCAATGTCTCCCTGCTGGTTGGAGGACCGGACGGCCTAGCCGCCGAATGCCTGGCTCTGGCCGACGAGCGCTGGAAACTGTCGGCCTTGACCCTGCCGCATCCTTTGGTGCGCATACTCGTGGCCGAGCAAATCTATCGGGCCTGGAGTATCCTGCAGCATCATCCCTATCATCGTTAGCATGAGCGGCCCTCAACTCATCCTCGCATCCGCCTCGCCCCGCCGGCGCGAATTGCTCGCACAGATCGGCGTGAAATTCGACGTCTTTCCGCTAGCGCTGGCCGAGGTCCCGGAAGCCGGCGAATCGCCTGAGGCCTATGTCCGTCGGGTGGCACGGGAAAAGGCCGAGGCGGGCTGGTCGGCGAGCGGTGCCACGCGGCCGGTGCTCGGCGCCGATACCGAAGTGGTGCTGGACGGCGAGATTTTCGGCAAGCCGCGCGATCTCGAGCACGGCGTGTGGATGCTGAAGCGATTGTCCGGGCGCGCGCACCGCGTGCTGAGCGCCGTGTCCTTATGCACGGACGGCGGGCACAGCCAGGTGCTCAGCGTCAGCGAAGTGAGCTTCCGCGATATCGCGGAAGCTGAAGTCCGCGCCTACTGGGCCAGCGGCGAGCCGCGAGATAAAGCCGGAGCCTACGCCATCCAGGGTCTGGGCGCGATTTTCGTACGCCACTTGAGCGGCAGTTATTCCGGCGTGATGGGTTTGCCCTTGTACGAAACCGCCGGCTTGTTGAGCCAGTCCGGCATTCCCATTCTGACCCCGGATTCCGCATGAGCGACGAAATTCTGATCAATGTCACGCCGCCGGAGACCCGCGTCGCGGTGGTCGAAAACGGCGTCCTGCAGGACGTGATGATAGAGCGGGCGCGCAGCCGCGGGCTGGTGGGCAATATCTACAAGGGCCGGGTGTGCCGGGTCTTGCCAGGCATGCAGGCGGTGTTCGTGGACGTGGGGCTGGAGCGGGCGGCCTTTCTGCACGTGTCCGATCTCAACGCGGCGGAGCGCGAGAAAGCGGTCGACAATCAGATCGAGCTGGTGTTCCGGGAAGGGCAGGACCTGGTGGTCCAAGTGGTCAAGGATCCCATCGGCGCCAAGGGCGCGCGTTTGACCACGGAAGTCTCGGTGCCGTCCGTATATCAAGTCTACATGCCTTACGCCAAGGTCAGCGGCGTTTCGCAACGCATCGAGTGCGACGCGGAGCGCGCGCGCCTTAGGGCCTGCGTGGAAGGTTTCCAGCGCGACCACAATACCGGCGGCTTCATCGTGCGCACCGCCGCGGAAGGCGTCGACGAGGCTGCCCTGCGCGCCGACATGCTGTTCCTGCAGAAGCTGTGGAATTCCATCGCCCAACGCATCAAGACCGTCAAGGTCAAGACCCTGCTGCACGAGGATTTGCCCTTGGCGATGAGGGTGCTGCGCGATCTGCACTGCAGCAAGGTGGAAAAGATCCGCGTCGATTCGCGCGAGACCTATTCCCGTCTGCTCAAGTTCGGCAAGGAGTTCGTGACGGAAACGGTGCCGCTGATCGAACATTATTCCGGCGAACGGCCGCTGTTCGATCTCTATGGTGTCGAAGAGGAGATCCAGCGCGCCCTGGAGCGCAAGGTGGCGCTCAAATCGGGCGGCTACCTGATCTTCGACCAGACCGAGGCCATGACCACGGTGGACGTCAACACCGGTGCCTTCGTCGGCGGCCGCAACCTGGAAGAGACCATCTTCAAGACCAATCTGGAAGCGGCGCAGACCATTGCCCGGCAGCTCAGGCTGCGCAATCTGGGCGGCATCATCATCATCGATTTCATCGACATGCAGGACGAGGACCACAAGCAGCAGGTGCTGCAGGCCTTGTCCAAGAGCCTGGAAAAGGATCACGCGAAGAACAGCATCAGCGAGGTCTCGGCGCTGGGCCTGGTGGAGATGACCCGCAAACGCACGCGCGAGAGCCTGGAACATGTGTTGTGCGAGCCCTGCCCGACCTGCAGCGGACGCGGTATGCTGAAAACGGCCGAAACCGTGTGTCTGGAGATATTCCGCGAAATCATCCGCGAAGTCCGTCAGTACAACGTGCAGGAGCTGCTGGTGCTCGCCTCCAACGAGGTGGTCGAGCGCTTGCTGGACGAGGAGGCCGACATGCTGTCCGAGCTGGAAACCTTCCTGAACGTCACCGTCAAATTCCGCGCCGAGGCGCAGTACAACCAGGAGCAATACGATGTGGTCTTGCTCTGATCCGTCCGGACTTTGCTGAAGCTCCTCCCGCATCTCGGGCGTGTGACGCGCTACGTATTGCTGAGTCTGCTGGTGGCCAGTGCCCTGGCGCTCAGTGTCATTCGTTTCTGGCTCATCCCTCAGGCGGCCGCTTACCGGGTGACTCTGGCGAGCGAAATCGCCAAACAGCTCGGCGCGCCGGTGGAAATCGGAACCCTGGCCGCCGACATGAGGGGCTTCGAGCCGGTGATCGTGCTGAAAGGCTTCAGCCTGCTTGATCCGACTTCCGGAGGACCGGCGCTGTCATTCGAGCGCTTGTGCGTGCGCCTCGATTTGCCTCGTACCGTGTTGAGCGGTCGGCCGGTCTGGCGCAGCTTGAGCCTGGAAGGCGCGCGTGTGGTGGTGCGGCGGGATGCCGAAGGTCGATTCGGCCTGCTCGGGGTGGCAGGAAGCGGGGGGCGGCCCGCTTGGCTGATGGCTCTCGGGCAGATCGAACTGCGGGATATCGAGCTGGGCTGGCGTGACGAACGAACCGGCGACGCCACACGATGGTTGGGGCGCGCCGATTTTATGTTGGAGAACGAAGACGGCCGTCATGGGGTGAATATCACCCTGGATTTGCCGGTAGATCTGGGCGGCAGGGTGGTTCTGGCGGGCGAGTGGCAGGGACTGCCCGAGCGGCTGGATGAATTGGATGGCCGGTTTTATGTGGCTGCCCAGGGCTTGCGTCCGGGGGCTATCGAGGTACCGGTCGATTTCCCATGGCGGGTACGAGGGGGCAGTGTCGATTTCGCCTTGTGGGGCGAGGTGCGGGACGGCCAGCCGAGCCAGATCGCGGGCCGGCTGACTGCGCTCAAGGCGGCCTTGGCTCATCATGCCGCCGAACCAGCGGAGGAACACAGCCTGGTCCTGAACCGGCTGCAAGGCGATTTTCTGTGGCAGGCGACGAAGAGCGGTTGGCAAGCGGACTTCAAGGGCGTGCGGCTGGCCTTGTTCGACCAGCCGGTCGCCCCGGTCGATCTGGCCCTGGCCTACGAGTCGACCGGAACCGGAAGCGAGCCGGTGCTGCGCGCGGCAGCGACGCGAGTGTCCCTCGACGACTTGCGCGTGCTGCTGGATGCCTTGCCGCTGCTGAATGAGGAAAGCCGCGCGCGTGTGAGGGCGCTCGCCCTTCAAGGCGAACTCAGCGATGTCCGGCTGGCCTATACCAGCCGGACGGAGTGGGCCTTATGTACGCGTTTTGACCAGTTCGGTGCGAAGGCACTCGACGGTTTGCCGGGCGGCCGCGGTCTGAGCGGCTCTCTCTGCGGCAACGATAGGCACGGTCGGCTTCGGCTGGCGTTGCGCGACAGCGAGCTGGGTTTTAGAACCCTATGGCCCAAAGACTTGCACCTATCCACCCTGGACGGCGAACTGGGTTGGCGCCAGGACGACGAAGCATGGTCGCTGAACGGCGAGGTGTCGAAAGCGAGCGCGCCGGGACTGAATCTGGCCGGGCGTTTTCTGCTGGTATTGCCCAAGGACGGGAACCGTTCGCCCTTCCTGAGCGTGCGAGCCGGTTTGCGCGACGTGCATGCCGCGGCGATCCGCGACTATCTGCCCGTGGCCGTCATGCCGCGCCTGTCGGCAAATTGGTTGACCGAGGCTTTCGAGGCCGGGCGGGTTCCGCGCGCTGACTTCCTGTTCCACGGGTATTTGCGCGACTTCCCCTTCGCCAACGGTGAGGGTGTGCTCCAGGCCCAGGTACAAGCCGAGGGCATGGAGCTGGATTTCAATCCCGAGTGGCCGCATCTCTACGACGTACATGGCCTGATCGCGTTCCGCAGTCGGGGCATGGTGATCGAAGCCGACGCCGGCCGCATCGGCGATGCGCAGATACGCTCGGCGCATGCGGAAGTGGGCGATCTGGTCCGTGAAGACTGGCTGGCGATCACCGGCGAGGTGGAAACCACCGTTCCCCAGGCCATGCAATTCCTGAGCAGGACTCCGTTGCGGCGCATTCCCGAGCATTTGCTGAAAGCAGCCAATCCGGCGGGTACGACGGCGATTTCGTTGAATTTGCAGGTGCCCATCAGCGAAGGGATGAGCGAGGTGAGAGTCGACGGCAGGGCGCGCCTGACGGATGCGGCCTTGGAACTACCCGCGCTGGGACTAACGCTTTCCCATATTCAGGGCGATCTGGGATTCCGCAACGAAGGGCTGGCGGCGCAGGGTATCCGGGCGCAGATGCTGGACGAGCCCGTCGATATCACGGTCGAGCAGAGTCCCGGCGACATCCTGATCGGCGCGAACGGCCGGGTTGGAATCAAATCCTTGACCAAAACCTTCCCGGCACTCGGCGGACGGCGCATCGCCGGGCAGGCGGCTTATCGCCTCGAACTGGCCATTCCGGAAACCATGGATGCCAGCAGCCGCCCGTTCCGCATGCATCTGGCTTCCGACTTGAACGGCCTGAGCCTGGAACTGCCGGCCCCCTTGGGCAAGATCGAGCGCTCGAAACGGGATTTTCAGTTGGATTTGCTGTTTCAGCAGGCCGGACGGTCGTCCCTGCAGGTGGCTTATGGCTCCGAACTCAAGGCGCGATTCGCGCTGGCAGATACGGCGCAAGGCCTGCAGGTAACGGGGGGGGAGCTTGCCGTGGGGGCGCCCTTGTCGCCACCTGGCGGCACGACGGGCTTACGCCTCCATTTCGATCTCCCCGAGCTTAACCTGGCGGCCTGGGCTACGGCACTGGACGGCGGCCAGACCGACAAAACGGCAGCGTTTCCGCTCGCGCCGGATGTCGTAGATATTTCCATAGACCGTTGTACGTGGGACGAAAAGGAACTGGGCCACCTTGATCTGCGTGGGAGCCGGTCCGATGACACCTGGCGCGGTACGCTGGACACGCTCTACGGCAAGGGGCGGTTCGAGCTTAATGTGCCGGAGTTCAGTCCGCCCAAATTGACGCTCGACCTCGATACGTTGAAGTGGCCGAAGCTGGCGCAGCCGATCGCGCCTGACGACGGCGGCGACGTCGATCCTTCCCGCTTGCCGGCCCTGAAACTGCGCAGCAAGCAGACGCTTTGGCAGGGCAGTGCGCTCGGAGTTTTGGACCTCGAGGCGGAGCGCTGGACCCAGGGCTTGAATATCCGGCATTTGACGCTGGGCAGCAGCAATCACCAGCTCAAGCTCAAGGGGCGCTGGATGAAGGCCGAGACAGGCCCGGAAACGTCGTTGGACGGGAGTCTGGACGTAAAGGATATGGGGCGCTTCGTCGAGGAACTGGGCTATGGCCGGGAGATACGCGACACCGAATCCCATCTGCGTTTCAACCTGAATTGGCCCGGCGGACCGCAGCGGTTTTCCGCGGCGCGGGTGGCGGGGCATATCGACATGAAACTCGGTAAGGGCGGCTTGCTTCAGGTGGAGCCTGGGCTGGGACGAGTGATCGGCATGTTAAACTTGAGCACTTTGAGCCGCCGCTTACGCCTGGATTTCAGCGACATGTTCGGTAAGGGTCTGGCTTACGACAGCGTGGCAGGGCGGTTTACCCTCGGGGGCGGGCAGGCGCGGACGGAAAGTTTTCTGATCGAGGCCGCAGCAGCCAATATCTTCGTGAGTGGACGCGCCGGCTTGGTCGACAAGGATCTCGACATGCAAATCGCCGTCGTGCCGCACACCTCGGTCGCCTTGCCGATCGCCGGAACCCTGGCCGGTGGACCTGCGGTCGGCGCGGCCGTGTTGCTGGCCCAGCGCCTGGTCGGCGATGAGGTCGATGCCATCACGGCCAGTCATTACGAGGTCTCGGGACCTTGGAACAGCCCCAGGGTGACCAACGAATCCGGGTACATGCCGATGGATATGATCAATCGCGCATGGTCGGGTCTTAAAGAATTGTCCGGTTTTGAATCACAAGAAGGAGAGCTACAACCATGACGAAAACGGTGTGCGCGGCGGTCCAGATGGCGTCCAGCCCCAACGTAGGCGCCAATCTGATCGAAGCTGGCCGGCTGGTGGCAAAGGCCGCCGAGCAAAAAGCCGGCTTAGTGGTCCTGCCTGAAAATTTCGCCATCATGGGGATGAGCGAAACCGACAAGCTGTCGGTCGCCGAGCCGGATGGCGCGGGGCCGATACAGGAATTTTTGAGCAAGACGGCTGAGAAGCACAAGGTCTGGCTGGTGGGCGGGACGATACCCGTGCAGGCCGGGGCGGGCAAGGTCAGGGCGACCACCCTCGTGTTCAACTCGCGTGGCGAACGGGTCGGCCGTTACGACAAGATTCATTTGTTCGATGTCGACGTACCCGGCAGCAACGAACAATACCGCGAATCCAACACGATCGAGCCAGGCGAACAGGCTTTGGTGGTCGATACGCCGTTCGGCCGCTTGGGCGTGGCCATATGTTACGACCTGCGTTTCCCTGAACTGTTTCGCCAACTGGCGGATCATGGCATGGACATACTGGCGGTCCCGGCCGCGTTCACCGCGCGTACCGGCGCGGCGCACTGGGATATCCTGGTCCGCGCGCGAGCCGTGGAGAACCTCTGCTACACCATAGCCAGTAATCAGGGTGGGTTTCACGTAAACGGCCGGGAAACCTATGGTCACAGCATGATCGTCGATCCCTGGGGTAAGGTTTTGGCGTCCCAGCCCAGCGGTTCCGGCGTCGTGGTGGCCGAAGTCGATTCGGAGCAACTGACGAAGGTTAGAATCACTTTTCCGGCGCTCCACCATCGCCGATTGTATTGCCGATGATGGTACAGTGCGGATCAAATTCCTAATTCCGTGAGTACGACGATGACCAACCTATCCTTGACCATTGCACGGCAAACCATACTCGAACCGGCCGGCCTGGTCTCTTCCGATCTCGACAAGGCCATGGGTCAGTTGCTGGGATCGAAAATCGACGCCGCCGACATCTATCTGCAGCACAGCCGTTATGAGTCCTGGGGTCTGGAGGATGGCATCGTCAAGGAAGCGAGTCACAGCATAGAACAGGGCGTCGGAGTGCGGGCGGTGGCGGGAGAAAAAACCGGCTTTGCCTATAGCGACGAAATCGCCCTGCCTGCGCTGTTGGAGGCGGCCAAAAGCGCGCGAGCCATCGCTCACGGCGGACAAAATGAACGCATAGCGCTCAGCAACGCGGCGCGAGCGCCTGCCTTATATAGTCCCATCGATCCTCTGCAGTCTCTGCCCGAAGAGGAAAAAATCGATCTGTTGCGCCGACTCGACGAAGTGGCGCGGAAAATCGATCCGAGGGTGGAGCAGGTAATGGTCAGCCTCGTGGGCGCTCATGACGTAGTCATGGTCGTGGATCAGGATGGTGTAATGCACGGCGACGTCCGCCCGCTCGTCAGGCTTAATGTCAGCGTCATCGTGCAGCAGAACGGACGGCGCGAGCAGGGCAGTCATGGCGGTGGGGCACGCAAGGACTATCGCTATTTTCTGGAGGACGGTCGGGCGGAAAGTTATGCCCGCGAGGCGGTAAGGCAGGCATTGATAAATCTGGATGCGGTCGATGCGCCAGCCGGCAGCATGACGGTTGTGCTCGGATCGGGTTGGCCCGGCGTCATGTTGCATGAGGCGGTCGGCCATGGTCTGGAGGGCGATTTCAACCGTAAGGGGACATCCGCGTTCAGCGGACGCATCGGCGAGCGCGTGGCTTCTCCGTTATGCACCGTGGTGGATGACGGGTCGATTCCTGAACGACGCGGTTCGCTTAATATCGATGACGAAGGTACGCCCACTCAATCCACCGTACTCATCGAAAAGGGCATACTCAAGGGCTATATGCAGGACAAGTTGAACGCCCGCCTGATGAACGTCAAACCTACGGGTAACGGACGTCGGGAGTCGTATGCCCACTTGCCGATGCCGCGCATGACGAACACATTTATGCTGGCGGGAGAACACGATCCCGACGAAATCATCGCTTCCGTGAAGACGGGGCTTTATGCGCGCAATTTCGGCGGCGGTCAGGTCGACATCACATCCGGCAAGTTCGTTTTCTCGACGAGCGAGGCTTATCTGATCGAAAATGGAAAAATCACTCGGCCCGTTAAGGGCGCAACCCTGATCGGCAACGGTCCGGACGTGATGAATCGGGTCAGCATGGTCGGCAATGATCTGGCTTTGGATAGCGGCGTGGGGAGTTGCGGCAAGGAGGGCCAAAGCGTGCCAGTGGGCGTAGGTCAGCCCACTTTGCGTATCGATGGCATCACGGTAGGTGGTACGGCCGTTTGAAGGAATAGACACATCAATGTGACCAGCAGGTTACAAAGGTGTTGACAGTTGCTCATAAATTCTTCAGAATGCGCAGCTCTTCCGGTGAGGTGCTAGGCACTGAAGCGGGAGGGTGGGAGCGTTGAGGTTTTGCAGTGGGCTTAGGGAAGAGGGTTTTGGAGCTGGTTGGGTTTGCGGCTTCGGACGAAGGGGTTGACAGGGTGGTTGGGTGCTGTAAAATGAGCGGCTCTTGAACGGCACGGAGCTAACGGTGCCGGGTTCTTTAAAAAATTGATCAAATAATTTGTGTGGGCGCTTGCGTTCGAATGCATTAAGCCAGTCTTAATAAATTTCGATGTGAGTGCGTAACACGCGCTTAGTCGATTCAAGATAAAGTCCAGGGTAACCTGGCAAAGCCATTAAACTGAAGAGTTTGATCATGGCTCAGATTGAACGCTGGCGGCATGCTTAACACATGCAAGTCGAACGGTAACAGGCCTTCGGGCGCTGACGAGTGGCGGACGGGTGAGTAACGCGTAGGAATCTGCCCACGGGTGGGGGATAACTCTCCGAAAGGAGAGCTAATACCGCATAAGCCCTACGGGGGAAAGCGGGGGATCTTCGGACCTCGCGCCGGTGGATGAGCCTGCGTAGGATTAGCTAGTTGGTAGGGTAAAGGCCTACCAAGGCGACGATCCTTAGCTGGTCTGAGAGGACGACCAGCCACACTGGGACTGAGACACGGCCCAGACTCCTACGGGAGGCAGCAGTGGGGAATATTGGACAATGGGCGCAAGCCTGATCCAGCAATGCCGCGTGTGTGAAGAAGGCCTGCGGGTTGTAAAGCACTTTAAGCAGGAAAGAAGGGCGGAAGGCTAATACCCTTTTGCATTGACGTTACCTGCAGAATAAGCACCGGCTAACTCCGTGCCAGCAGCCGCGGTAATACGGAGGGTGCGAGCGTTAATCGGAATTACTGGGCGTAAAGCGTGCGTAGGCGGTTTGATAAGTCTGATGTGAAAGCCCTGGGCTTAACCTGGGAACTGCATTGGATACTGTCAGACTCGAGTGTGGGAGAGGGTAGTGGAATTTCCGGTGTAGCAGTGAAATGCGTAGAGATCGGAAGGAACACCAGTGGCGAAGGCGGCTACCTGGACCAACACTGACGCTGAGGTACGAAAGCGTGGGGATCAAACAGGATTAGATACCCTGGTAGTCCACGCTGTAAACGATGTCAACTAGCCGTTGGGAGCAATTAGGTTCTCAGTGGCGCAGCTAACGCGTTAAGTTGACCGCCTGGGGAGTACGGCCGCAAGGTTAAAACTCAAATGAATTGACGGGGGCCCGCACAAGCGGTGGAGCATGTGGTTTAATTCGATGCAACGCGAAGAACCTTACCTGGCCTTGACATGTCGCGAACCCTGCAGAGATGCGGGGGTGCCTTCGGGAGCGCGAACACAGGTGCTGCATGGCTGTCGTCAGCTCGTGTCGTGAGATGTTGGGTTAAGTCCCGTAACGAGCGCAACCCTTGTCCTTAGTTGCCAGCGAGTAAAGTCGGGAACTCTAAGGAGACCGCCGGTGATAAACCGGAGGAAGGTGGGGATGACGTCAAGTCATCATGGCCCTTATGGCCAGGGCTACACACGTGCTACAATGGTCGGTACAGAGGGCAGCCAAGCCGCGAGGTGGAGCTAATCCCACAAAGCCGATCTTAGTCCGGATTGCAGTCTGCAACTCGACTGCATGAAGTCGGAATCGCTAGTAATCGCGGATCAGAATGCCGCGGTGAATACGTTCCCGGGCCTTGTACACACCGCCCGTCACACCATGGGAGTGGGTTGCACCAGAAGTAGGTAGTCTAACCGCAAGGGGGGCGCTTACCACGGTGTGATTCATGACTGGGGTGAAGTCGTAACAAGGTAGCCGTAGGGGAACCTGCGGCTGGATCACCTCCTTATATAAGCTCGCTTCAATGCGGAGCGTAAGTGTCCACAACAAATTATTTGATCAAGACGAAGAGCTCGGGTCTGTAGCTCAGGTGGTTAGAGCGCACCCCTGATAAGGGTGAGGTCGGAGGTTCGAGTCCTCCCAGACCCACCATTGAGGGGTCATAGCTCAGCTGGGAGAGCGCCTGCCTTGCACGCAGGAGGTCGGGAGTTCGATCCTCCCTGACTCCACCATAACTCAAGTGATCGGCGATTGATGAGCCGCAAGCAGTATGAACCGAGTAATGCTTGCGAGTCATCATTTGTGGATGACTGTTCTTTAACAATTTGGAAAACGTACACTGTAATGCTCAGTGAAGATGGCCTTGAGCCATTGGAGCGAAAGCATAACACGCGAGATGTCAGCATTGCTGTATGACTTCAAACTTTTTGGGGTTATATGGTCAAGTGAATAAGCGCATACGGTGGATGCCTAGGCGGTAAGAGGCGATGAAGGACGTGGCAGCCTGCGAAAAGCTTCGGTGAGGTGGCAAACAACCTGTGACCCGGAGATGTCCGAATGGGGAAACCCACCTGTCATAAGACAGGTATCCTGCAGTGAATACATAGCTGCTGGAAGCGAACCGAGGGAACTGAAACATCTAAGTACCTCGAGGAAAAGAAATCAACCGAGATTCCCCAAGTAGTGGCGAGCGAACGGGGAGCAGCCCTTAAGCATCAGTAAGATTAGTGGAAGCGTCTGGAAAGTCGCGCCATAGTGGGTGATAGCCCCGTACACGAAAATCTTACTAATGTGAAATCGAGTAAGGCGAGGCACGTGAAACCTTGTCTGAACATGGGGGGACCATCCTCCAAGGCTAAATACTCCTTACCGACCGATAGTGAACCAGTACCGTGAGGGAAAGGCGAAAAGAACCGCGGTGAGCGGAGTGAAATAGAACCTGAAACCGTATGCGTACAAGCAGTGGGAGCCTACTTTGTTAGGTGACTGCGTACCTTTTGTATAATGGGTCAGCGACTTACTTTCAGTGGCGAGCTTAACCGACTAGGGGAGGCGTAGCGAAAGCGAGTCTGAATAGGGCGATTCAGTCGCTGGGAGTAGACCCGAAACCGGGCGATCTATCCATGACCAGGGTGAAGGTGCGGTAAAACGCACTGGAGGCCCGAACCGGGATCTGTTGAAAAAGATTCGGATGAGTTGTGGATCGGAGTGAAAGGCTAATCAAGCTCGGAGATAGCTGGTTCTCCTCGAAAGCTATTTAGGTAGCGCCTCGTGTATCACTCTCGGGGGTAGAGCACTGTTACGGCTAGGGGGTCATCCCGACTTACCAAACCGTTGCAAACTCCGAATACCGAGAAGTGCAAGCACGGGAGACACACGGCGGGTGATAACGTTCGTCGTGAAAAGGGAAACAACCCAGACCGCCAGCTAAGGTCCCAAAATCATGGCTCAGTGGAAAACGATGTGGGAAGGCACAGACAGCCAGAAGGTTGGCTTAGAAGCAGCCATCCTTTAAAGAAAGCGTAATAGCTCACTGGTCGAGTCGGCCTGCGCGGAAGATTCAACGGGGCTCAAGCCATGTACCGAAGCTGCGGATTTGACGCTCAGCGTCAAGTGGTAGAGGAGCGTTCCGTACGCCTGAGAAGGTCAACCGTAAGGTTGGCTGGAGGTATCGGAAGTGCGAATGCTGACATAAGTAACGATAATGCGGGTGAAAAACCCGCACGCCGAAAGCCCAAGGTTTCCTGCGCAACGTTAATCGGCGCAGGGTTAGTCGGCTCCTAAGGCGAGGCCGAAAGGCGTAGTCGATGGAAAACAGGTTAATATTCCTGTACCTGTTACAACTGCGATGGGGTGACGGAGAAGGCTAGGTCAGCCGGGTGTTGGTAGTCCCGGTTTAAGCGTGTAGGCAGGGGTTTTAGGCAAATCCGGAACCCTAATGTCGAGACGTGATGACGAGCTCGTAAGAGCAGAAGTGATTGATGCCAGGCTTCCAAGAAAAACCTCTAAGCTTCAGGTTGTAAGAGGCCGTACCAAAACCGACACAGGTGGGCAGGATGAAAATTCTAAGGCGCTTGAGAGAACTCGGGTGAAGGAACTAGGCAAAATGATACCGTAACTTCGGGAGAAGGTATGCCTCAAGTAGGTGAAGTGACTTGCTCATGGAGCCCAACGAGGTTGCAGTGAAACGGTGGCTGCGACTGTTTATTAAAAACACAGCACTCTGCAAACACGAAAGTGGACGTATAGGGTGTGACGCCTGCCCGGTGCCGGAAGGTTAATTGATGGGGTCAGCCGCAAGGCGAAGCTCTTGATCGAAGCCCCGGTAAACGGCGGCCGTAACTATAACGGTCCTAAGGTAGCGAAATTCCTTGTCGGGTAAGTTCCGACCTGCACGAATGGCGTAACGATGGCCACACTGTCTCCACCCGAGACTCAGTGAAATTGAAATCGCTGTGAAGATGCAGTGTACCCGCGGCTAGACGGAAAGACCCCGTGAACCTTTACTATAGCTTTGCACTGGACTTTGAATCGACTTGTGTAGGATAGGTGGGAGGCTTTGAAGCGCAGACGCCAGTTTGCGTGGAGCCAACCTTGAAATACCACCCTGGTCTATTTGGAGTTCTAACCCAGGTCCGTAATCCGGATCGGGGACCGTGCATGGTGGGTAGTTTGACTGGGGCGGTCTCCTCCCAAAGAGTAACGGAGGAGCACGAAGGTGCGCTCAGCGTGGTCGGAAATCACGCACAGAGTGTAAAGGCAAAAGCGCGCTTGACTGCGAGACAAACACGTCGAGCAGGTACGAAAGTAGGTCTTAGTGATCCGGTGGTTCTGTATGGAAGGGCCATCGCTCAACGGATAAAAGGTACTCCGGGGATAACAGGCTGATACCGCCCAAGAGTTCATATCGACGGCGGTGTTTGGCACCTCGATGTCGGCTCATCACATCCTGGGGCTGTAGTCGGTCCCAAGGGTATGGCTGTTCGCCATTTAAAGTGGTACGCGAGCTGGGTTTAGAACGTCGTGAGACAGTTCGGTCCCTATCTGCCGTGGGCGTTGGAGATTTGAGGGAAGTTGCTCCTAGTACGAGAGGACCGGAGTGAACGAACCTCTGGTGTTCCGGTTGTTTCGCCAGAAGCATTGCCGGGTAGCTATGTTCGGACAGGATAACCGCTGAAAGCATCTAAGCGGGAAGCCCCTCCCAAGATAAGATCTCCCTGGGACCTCGAGTCCCCTGAAGGGCCCTGGTAGACCACCAGGTTGATAGGTTGGGTGTGGAAGCGCAGTAATGCGTGAAGCTAACCAATACTAATTGCCCGTGTGGCTTGACCATATAACACCCAAACAGTTTGGTGAAAGCCAACAGGGTGTCTGACATCCGCGAAGTGTACGTTTTCCAAGACATCGACAAGGCCTAAGGCCTTGCCGATGAACAACAAAAGCTCCAAAAGCTTAACCAGTTTTGCCTGGTGGCCAGAGCGAGCGGGAACCACCCGATCCCATCCCGACCTCGGAAGTGAAACCGCTTAGCGCCGATGATAGTGTGGACCCCCATGCGAAAGTAGGGAACTGCCAGGCACCTAACCCCTAAACCCCCGCTCTTAAAATCAAGACGGGGGTTTTTTATTGCGACGTCTTTTCTGGCACGAATAGAGAATCTCGGCGGAGTGATTTTAGAATTTCTCGGTAATTGCTTATGTGGGAAAATCGCTCGGCAAACCGAGATTTGAAAATCTCGCCCGGCACAAAGCCATAAATCACTAAAATCGACCATGCACCGACATGCGAACTCGCGTTAAAATCTGCGGCTTCACTCGTCCCGATGACGCACTGGCGGCCGTGCGCCTTGGGGCCGACGCGATTGGTTTGGTTTTTTACCCCCCCAGTCCTCGTAATGTCGGAGTCGAGCAGGCAAGGGCGATCGTCGCGAGCTTGCCCCCCTTTGTTACGGTGGTAGGGCTTTTTGTGGACGCGAGCCAAGAATACCTCTATGAGGTGACTCAGCAGGTCCGTATCGACCTATTGCAGTTCCATGGTGACGAACGCCCTGAGGCATGTGCCGGCGGCGGCCGGCCCTACATCAAGGCCATACGCATGCGTCACGATACGGATTTGCTGCGTGTGGCGGAGGATTACTCTGACGCTGCCGGCTTGTTGCTGGACGCAGACAACAAGGACGCCAAAGGCGGCACGGGGACGAGCTTCGATTGGGCGTGGGTGCCGTCGGTTTGCCCCTTGCCGATCATCCTGGCAGGCGGATTACGTCCAGACAATGTCGCGGCGGCCCTTATGCAGGTAAACCCTTATGCGGTAGACGTGAGCAGCGGCGTGGAAGCGACGAAGGGCGTCAAGGATGGCGACAAAATGGCGGAATTTCTGAGAGAGGTCCAAAGGTTTGACCATGCAAAACTCAACTGAACCCTACAACCTGCCCGACGCGAACGGTCATTTCGGTCCGTACGGCGGCGTGTTTGTGGCAGAAACGCTGATGGCTCCGATCCAGGAGTTGACCGCGGCCTATTACCGCTACATCAAGGATCCTGAGTTTCTCGCGGAACTCGATTACGACCTCAAGCACTACGTCGGCAGACCAAGTCCGGTTTATCACGCCGAACGCCTGAGCCGCGAACTGGGTGGCGCACAGATTTTCCTAAAGCGTGAAGACCTGAATCACACCGGCGCGCACAAGGTCAACAACACCATCGGTCAGGCTCTGCTGGCCAAGCGCATGGGCAAGACCCGCATCATCGCCGAAACCGGTGCCGGTCAACACGGCGTCGCGACGGCAACGGTAGCTGCGCGTCTGGGCTTGGAATGCGTGGTCTACATGGGCGCGGTGGACGTGGCCCGGCAGGCGCCCAATGTCTTGCGCATGAAGTTGCTGGGCGCCAAAGTCGTGCCGGTAGAGTCCGGCTCCAAGACCCTGAAGGACGCGCTCAACGAAGCCATGCGCGATTGGGTGACCTATGTCGACAACACTTTTTACATTATCGGCACGGTGGCCGGTCCTCATCCCTATCCCGCCATGGTCCGCGATTTCCAGGCCATCATCGGCCGCGAGGCGAAGCAGCAGATGACGGAGCTGACCGGGCGCCTACCGGACGCCCTGGTCGCCTGCGTCGGCGGCGGTTCGAACGCGATAGGCTTGTTCTACCCCTTCATCGACGACCACGACGTAGCCATGTACGGTGTGGAGGCGGCGGGTGACGGGATCGAAACCGGGCGTCATTCCGCCCCGTTGAGCGCCGGTCGTCCCGGCGTGCTGCATGGCAACCGGACCTATCTCATGGAAGACGAGGACGGCGAAATCATAGAAACTCACTCGATCTCGGCCGGACTGGATTATCCCGGCGTCGGCCCCGAGCATGCGTGGCTCAAGGACAGCGGCCGTGCGACTTACGTCAGCATCACCGACGACGAAGCCATGCAAGGTTTCCATACCCTGACCCGGCTGGAAGGCATCATCCCGGCGCTGGAATCCAGCCATGCCATCGCTTACGCCATGAAGCTCGCGCCGACCCTGAGTCCGGATCAGCAGATCCTGGTGAATCTGTCCGGTCGAGGCGACAAAGACATCAATACCATAGCCGCACGCGAAGGAATCACCCTGTGAGCCGTATTTCCGCCAAACTCGACACCCTCAAATCCCAAGGGCGCAAGGCGCTGATTCCTTTCATCACGGCCGGCGACCCGAATCCGGATTTCACCGTGCCCACGCTGCACGCCATGGTCGAAGCCGGTGCGGACATCATCGAACTCGGCGTGCCGTTTTCCGATCCCATGGCCGATGGTCCCGTGATACAAAAGGCCAGCGAGCGCGCGTTGGCGCATAAGACCAGCTTGCGCAAGGTGCTAGGGATGGTGGAAGAGTTCCGGAAGCAGGATGCCGAAACCCCCATCGTATTGATGGGTTACCTCAATCCCGTCGAGAGTTTGGGGTACGCGGCATTCGTGACGGCAGCGAAAAAGGCCGGCGTCGACGGGGTTCTGACGGTGGATATGCCGCCGGAAGAGTCGGGCGAGCTGATTTCGTTGTTGAATCAGGCGGAGGTTGCACCCATTTTTTTGCTGGCTCCTAATAGCACCCCTGAGCGCATACGCAAGATGGGGCAACTGGGTAGCGGCTATCTCTATTATGTTTCGCTCAAGGGTGTTACCGGCGCCTCGCATCTCGATTTGGGTGATGTGGAACGCAAGCTGGAGGAAATCCGTTCACTCACCAGCCTACCCGTTGGCGTAGGTTTTGGCGTAAAAAATGCGGAGACGGCGGGGGCGGTCGCCAAGCTGGCGGACGCTGTCGTAGTCGGAAGCGCTTTGGTGAGTAAGATCGAGAGTGCCGGAGACGATACCGATCTCGCGCGCAATGAGATCACTGCCCTGTTGCGTGAGCTGCGAGCGGCGCTGGACGCCTGATAAGAACTAGAGAGAGGGGGTTCTGTGAGTAGTTGGTTCAACAAACTGGTGACGTCGAAGATACGCACCGAGGCCTCATCCAAGAGCACCGTTCCGGAAGGCTTGTGGTGCAAGTGTGCCAGTTGCAACGCCATCCTTTATCGCGCGGAGCTCGAACGCAATCTCGACGTATGTCCGAAATGCGGCCATCACATGCGCATCCATGGCCGTAAGCGCCTGGGCCAGTTTCTGGATGAAGGCAGCCTGGTCGAACTGGGCGAACGCTTGAGCCCGGTGGACCCGCTCAAATTCAAGGACAGCAAGAAGTACAAGGATCGCTTGAGCCAGTCCCAAAAGGCGACCGGTGAAAAAGACTCCATGGTCGTCGCGCGCGGTACCCTCAAGGGACGCCCCTTGGTGGCCGCCGCATTCAATTTCGAGTTCATGGGCGGGTCGATGGGGTCGGTGGCCGGCGAGCGATTCGTCCGGGGCGCCAATGCGTGCCTGGAAAGACGTATTCCCCTGGTCTGCTTTTCTGCCAGCGGCGGCGCGCGCATGCAGGAATCCTTGCTGTCCTTGTTCCAGATGGCCAAGACCAGCGCCGTGTTGGCCAAGTTGGCCGATCAGGGCTTGCCGTTCATCTCGGTGCTGACCGATCCGACCATGGGCGGAGTGTCGGCGAGTCTGGCCATGCTGGGCGACATCAACATAGGCGAGCCCGGCGCGCTCATCGGCTTCGCCGGTCCCCGCGTCATCGAGCAGACGGTGCGGGAAAAACTGCCGGAAGGTTTCCAGCGTAGCGAGTTTCTCCTGGAGCACGGCGCCATCGACATGATCGTTGACCGGCGCGAACTCAGGGATCGGATAGCCAGCCTGTTGGCCTTGCTGATGCATGCCGAACCCGCGTACCTCGCTGCCGGACAGCTAGATTCCAACTAAGACCCCAATTCAAAGCATGCGATTTTCCACGCTGGACGAATGGCTGGTCTGGCAGGAAGCCCTGCACCCCAAAACCATTGATTTGGGCCTGGCCCGGGTAAGGCGGGTATTTCAGGGCATGGGCACCCCTTTGCCCATGCCGTTCACGATCGCGGTCGGCGGCACCAATGGCAAGGGTTCCAGCGTCGCCATGCTGGATGCCATCCTGCGGGCCCAGGGCTACCGTGTCGGCGCCTACACCTCGCCACATTTGCTGCGGTATAACGAACGCATGCGTATCGACGGCCAGGTTCTCGACGACGAAAGTATCTGTCGGTCCTTCGATCGCATCGACCGGGCGCGCGGCGATACCAGCCTCAGCTTTTTCGAATTCGGTACCCTGGCCGCGCTCGACATCTTCGCGCAATCCGAGTTGGACGTGCAGATACTGGAAGTGGGGCTGGGTGGTCGTCTCGACGCCGTGAATATCGTCGATGCCGATGCGGTGCTGATCGCCAGTATCGATCTGGATCATCAGGAGTGGCTGGGGGACACCCGGGAGGCCATCGCCTTGGAAAAGGCCGGCATATTCCGTCCCGGCCGGCCTGCGGTCGTGGGTGACAGCGATCCGCCTAAGACCTTGCTGGCCTATGCCGCCGAAACCGGAATTCGCCTGGATTTGTCCGGGCGGGATTTCGGTTTTGAAAAAACGGAATCGGGATGGAATTGGTGGGGGGCCGGTGGCACTTTGGCCGGTTTGCCTCTGCCCGCTTTATGCGGCGAACACCAGTTGTTCAATGCCGCAGCGGTTTTGCAGGTACTCGGTTCCATCCGGGGAAAACGGCCGGTCGGCGAAAATGCCGTCCACGAGGGATTAAGCTCGGTCAAGCTGCAGGGGAGATTCCAACTCATCGACGGCACCCCGCCGGTGCTGCTGGATGTCGCGCACAATCCGCAGTCCGCGCGCGTATTGGCCGATCATCTCAAGGCCCGTTTTCCCGGCCGGCGCGTTCACGCGGTATTTGCAGTCATGCGCGACAAAGACATCGAGGGGGTGGTCACTCCCATGGCGCCCTTGGTGGATCGCTGGTATCTGGCTCCGTTGAAAATGCCGCGCGCGGCCACTTCGTCGGAACTGGTAGACGTATTCGGCCACTGCAGCATCGATGCCGTCAGCGAAGGCTATGCCGATGCGGCTTCCGCGTTTGCCGCCGCTCGACGTAACGCGCACAATGATGACGTGGTCGTTGTATTCGGCTCGTTTTTTCTGGTTTCCGAGTTTTTGGCCTTAGAGCCCTGATTTCTTCGAGGTAGAGTTCTATGGATCAGCAGTTGAAGCAACGTCTGATCGGCGTGACCATCGTCGTTGCTCTGGTTGTGATATTCGTTCCCATGCTGTTCGACGACAAGGACCCGCAGCGCTCGGGCGGCGGCATTCCTCCGATTCCGGACGAAGTCATGGAGAAAACGATAGAACTGCCCAAATCCGCCGAAGATGTCGCACCCAAGGACGAAAAGGCGGAAACGGGAAGCGCGGGCTATCGCATCATACCGTTGACCGACGAAGCGCCGGCGAAAAAAGCCGATACTGCCGAAGCGAAGCCCGCCTCTCCCGGTGCTTCCGCGCCGACCGATGAGGCCGGCGATTCCGAGCCGGTCGCGGAGGAGGACGAGTTTCCTAAGGTGCAGGAAAAGCCGGCCAAAGCCGAGAAGCCGCCGGTCGCGGGAATTGCCCAGAAGCCAGTCGGCGTGAAGCTTCCGCCTGCCGACAAAACGCCAATCGACACCAAGAAACCGAAGACTCCTCCGCCTCAGGCCGTTGCGCCCGCATCGGCGGGCGTGGCGAAGAAAACTGAGGTCACCCCGCCATCTGTGGCCAAACCCAAAGTCGCACCGGTTGAACCGAACCATGCCGATGTCGAAGTGGACGCGCCGCCGTTCAAGAGCGTGACGCCCAAGCCCGCACCGGCATCCAAGCCCGCCGTAGCGCCGCCGGCCAAGCCGGTCGCTCCCGCCGCCGCCCCTGCCCCGACGAGCAAGCCGGAGTCGGAGGAACTGACCGCTTGGGTCGTTCAGACCGGCAGTTTCACCAGCGAAGCCAAAGCCAAGGCTTTAGCGGAGAAACTCCGCCAGTCGCGCTTCGCCGCCTTCGTGGAGCGCGCGCCCGGCGAGTCCGGCTTCACCTATCGCGTGCAGGTCGGCCCAGAATTGGATCGCGCCCGCGCCGAGCAGACCCAGAAGCAGATCGAAGGCAGTGTCGGAATCAAGGGCATCATCGTTCCTCACCCCTAAAGCCCAGCAGCGCTGGTATGCCGGGATAGGTCCACGGTGAACCTCGATTTAAACAACCTGATCTGGATCGACTACGGCATTCTGGGGCTGCTTGCACTTTCGGCCCTGATCGGGCTGATGCGCGGGCTGATCCGCGAGGTGTTTTCGCTGGCGCTCTGGGGTGCGGCGATCTGGCTCGGCTTGCACTACAGCCGCGACGTGTCCGTACTGTTCGAGAACAAGATACCGGCGCCTTCCGCGCGCATGGCGGCCTCGTTCCTGGCCTTGTTCGTCGGCACGCTGCTGGTGGGCGGATTGCTCGGCTACCTGCTGGGGAAGCTGGTGTCGTTCACCGGCCTCAGCGGAACCGATCGGCTGGCCGGTCTGTTATTCGGCGTGGCGCGCGGTGGCCTGATCGTCTCCGTACTGGTGCTTCTGGCCGGCGCCACTCCGATCCCGGAAGACCCGTGGTGGAAGCAATCCAGACTCATCCCTCCGTTTCAGAATTTGGCGCTATGGCTGCGGGCTCAGCTCCCCTCGGGCATCTCGGCTTACGTCAACTATCCCCCCTCTTCAGTTAAAAGGTAAGACGACCATGTGTGGCATCGCCGGTATCGTTTCCTATGAAAACGTCAACCAGGAGCTCTACGAAGCGTTGACGGTACTTCAGCATCGGGGGCAGGACGCCGCGGGTATCGTCACTTGCGAAGGCGATCGTTTCCATCTGCGCAAGGACAGCGGCCTGGTGCGCGATGTTTTTCACACCCGCCACATGCGCAGTCTGATAGGCCATATGGGCATTGCTCACGTGCGCTATCCGACCGCCGGTTGCACCAGTTCCGCCGAGGCGCAGCCGTTCTACGTCAACTCGCCCTACGGTATCGCCCTGGCGCATAACGGCAACCTCACCAACGCCCCCGCCCTCAAGGAAGCGCTGTTCGTTCAGGACCAACGCCATATCAACACGGACTCCGATTCCGAAGTCCTGTTGAACGTTCTCGCTCACGAACTGCAGGAAATCGGCAAGCTGCGCATAGAAGCGGACGACGTATTCCGTGCCGTTGCCGGCGTGCATCAACGTTGCCGAGGCGCTTACGCCGTGGTGGCCATGATTACCGGCTTCGGCATCATCGGTTTCCGCGACCCCTACGGCATCCGGCCGCTGGTCTACGGCGAGCGCCGCACGGAATCCGGCGTCGAATACATGATCGCGTCGGAAAGCGTGGCGCTGGACGTTCTCGGCTTCAAGGTCATACGCGACATCGCGCCCGGCGAGGCCTTCATCATCGAGAAGGACGGCACGTTGCACAGCCGGCAGTGCGCGGCCAACCCCATCTATTCGCCGTGCATCTTCGAGTTCGTCTATTTCGCCCGTCCCGACTCCATCATCGACAACATCTCCGTCTACAAGGCCCGCATGCGCATGGGCGATAAGCTGGCCGAAAAAATCCTGCGCGAACGGCCCAATCACGACATCGATGTGGTCATCCCCATACCCGACACCAGCCGCAACGCCGCGCTGGAACTGGCCACCCGGCTGGGCGTGAAATACCGCGAAGGCTTCATCAAGAACCGCTACATCGGCCGCACCTTCATCATGCCGGGGCAGCAGTTGCGGGAGAAATCCGTGCGTCAGAAGCTCAATGCGATCAGCCTGGAATTCAAGGACAAAAACGTATTATTGGTGGACGATTCCATCGTGCGCGGCACCACGTCCATGCAAATCATCCAGATGGCCCGCGAAGCCGGCGCGAAGAACGTCTATTTCGCCTCCGCCTCCCCGCCGGTGCGTTATCCGAACGTCTACGGCATCGACATGCCGGCGGCCGAAGAGCTCGTCGCCCACGGTCGCACCGAAGCGGAAGTGCAGGCCGAACTCGGCGCGGACTGGCTGATCTATCAGGATCTGGACGATCTCATCGAATCCGTGCAGAAGGGCAATCCCAACGTCACCCGCTTCGATACCTCCTGTTTCAATAACGAATACGTCACCGGCGACATCAACCAGGCTTATCTCGATCACCTAGGGGAATATCGCTGCGACTCGGCCAAGGCGCAAAGGGAAAGCGCTTCGTCGGTGATTGAAATGCATAATGCAAGTTGAGCGGTGAGCATGTTGCACGAACTGTGGGTCGAGTTGGAGAACGAGCAAACGTTTTGCCTCGCCGGTGCTCAAGGCGAAGCCGCGCGCAAACTCCTTGGCCCAACCGCCAGACTCGTCTGGTCTGTCGAGGCGGGGAGTCACTTCGAGGCCATGACCCAATACTATGAGTACATGGGGTGGGGGGTATACAAGTCCGATTTCCCGGAACTCGACAAAAAGCTCTACTCCGAATTAGGATGGAAATGACTCCATCTATTTCCCGACCGCATATCGTGTCGGATCCGGAGCCCTCGCGGATTAGGAGATAGTCGCATAGCCAATGTCGTTAAGTTAAGAGGCGCATCGTCACCCCGGCAGGGAATGCCGGGGTCCAGAGGCCACGGATGGCTGAGGCGTTTTACATCCCTGTAACCTGGATTCCGGCAATCCATGCAGGAATGACGACACTACATTGGCCGTATTGCGACACCACATGGAATACCAAGAACGGTGGAATACGCCAAAGAGCCGCGATTCCACCCTACGAAATATTTTTTCTCACTTTTCGTAACCCGAGATAACCCTACCGATGACTGATTTCGATTGGAACGATTTTGGCCCGGAAACTCGTGCGGTGCGCGCGGGGCAGCGGCGGACTCAGGAGCAGGAGCATAGCGATCCGATCTTCGCGACCTCCAGCTATGTGTTCGGCAGTGCCGCCGATGCCGCCGAGCGTTTCTCCGGTAAGGTGCCGGGCAATATCTATTCGCGCTTCACCAATCCCACGGTACGCACTTTCGAAGAACGGCTGGCGGCGCTGGAAGGCGGCGAGCGCTGCATCGCCTTCGCGTCGGGGATGGCGGCGATCGCCGCGGTGGGGATGGGCTTATTGAAGGCGGGCGATCACGTGGTGTGTTCGCGCGGCGTATTCGGCAACACGACCATTTTATTCCAGAACTACTTCGCCAAGTTCGGCGTCCCGACGACTTTCGTCGACCTGACGGACTATGCGGCGTGGGAAGCGGCGATCCGACCGGAGACCCGTTTCCTGTTCCTGGAAACCCCCTCCAATCCGCTGACGCAGATCGCCGACATCCGCCGCCTGGCCGACATCGCTCACGCGCAAGGCAGTCTGCTGGTGGTGGACAACTGTTTCCTCACGCCGATCTTGCAGAAGCCTCTGGAATTGGGCGCAGACATCGTCGTGCATTCGGCGACCAAATATCTGGACGGGCAGGGGCGTTGCATCGGCGGTGCGGTCGTCGGACGGCAGGATTTGCTCGACAAGGACATCTATCCCTGGCTACGCACCGGCGGGCCGACTATGAGTCCGTTCAATGCCTGGGTCTTCCTGAAAGGCCTGGAAACCTTGGGATTGCGCATGAAGGCGCACAGCGAGAACGCGCTGCAACTGGCGCACTGGCTGGAATCTCAGTCTTGGGTTGAGCGGGTGTATTATCCCGGCCTGCCTTCGCATCCCCAGCACGATCTGGCTTTGCGCCAGCAGAAGAGCGGCGGCGGCGTGGTCAGCTTCGAAGTGAAGGGCGGCAAGGAGGCCGCCTGGAAGCTGATCGACTCGACCCGCTTGCTGTCCATCACCGCCAATCTGGGCGACGCCAAGACCACCATCACCCATCCCGCCACCACCACACACGGCCGGTTGTCGCCCGAAGATCGCGCCGCTGCCGGCATCGCGGACGGCTTGGTGAGAATCGCTGTCGGCTTGGAAACCGTGGAAGATATCAGCCGCGACCTGTCGAATGCCTTTTCGCCTTGGTAGGGCGGATGCCCGCAAGGGCGATCCGCCACCGCTTATCAGCGATAGTAAAACTTGTCACCGTAGAACGGGCCGATGACGCCGTAGTCGCCCGCATTGATCACGGCTTGATAGTCGACCGGCCGGAAGCTGACGTTCTGCAGCCCTTCGGCGGCTTTTACTCCGATGTACTGCACGCCGTCCGGCTGGACCGGTACGAATCCCAGGTCTTGCCCGTTTGCGATCACGTTGAAGCCAGCGATAAACGGCGGGATCAGGTCGGGCCGATTTGCTCGGAAGGTGAAGCCGAATTCGGTGGTGGGGCGGTTGAACCTTGCCGATACGATTTGCAGCGGAGGAAGCGGCGGGCATGTCGTGGTTCCGTTGACCACGGTGCACGGGCCGGGCACCTGGAAATTGCTGAATTGCTTGATCTTGATTCCGTCCACCCTTAGCTGTTTGCGCGGATCGTTGGGGTCCGGGAACGGCACGAACCCTGACGCCATGTTGTAGCTGTAGGTTCCGGCGAGCGTCAATCCCGGACAGCTCGGTATCGAGTTGGTGTCCGCCGCTGCGATGCATTCTTCCCCGGGTATCTGCGCCAGGGCGTCGCGCAGGCTTGTTTTGAGTTTACGGCTGTCGACCACCACCACGCTGTACAACGGGGTGTCCGCCCCAGGGGCGGTGATCAATTCCGGCGCCGCATACGCGTTGACCGAGAGCAGCGCGCTGATAAGTGCATGTTTTTTCATGTCGTCTCCAGTGATTCGAGGACCCCATGCGATCCAGGGTTCCTTCGTATATTCCCGAGACGCATGCAAGGTTCAATTCACGGGGGAAAGTTTTCGACGGCCGAGTGGCCGAGTCTTGTTAGAGTAAGCGGCAAATCCCGACTAACCCGCGACCAGCCTATGATCGTCAATGATCTCATTCCCCTGCTGCAAACCTCGATCGGCCCGGTCATCCTGATCTCGGCGGTCGGTCTGCTGCTGCTCACCACCAACAACCGGCTCGCGCATTCCATAGACCGCGTGCGCAGCCTGTCCAAGGATGCCGAGCACGCGTCCGAGCCGCACAAATCCCAGCTCAAGGCACAGATGGCCGTGCTCTGGCGCCGCACCCGCATGCTGCGCTACAGCATAGAGTTCGCTTCCCTGAGCGCGCTGTTCGCCGCTTTGCTGATCATCGACTTGTTCGTGACGGTGTTGCTTGGCCTGCAGGACGCCTGGCTGATGATCGCCTTGCTCTTCGTCGCCTCCCTGACCTGCCTCATCGTTTCACTCTGGTTACTCATCATGGACGTCAAGAAATCCCTGCTCGCCCTCGGTTTGGAATTGAGCGGCAACGATCGATCGAACGAGATATCCTGATTGCTCTGCACTACCTGGGCGCCCGAAAAGATTCGTTTGGGGGCGAGGCAGCAACCGTTTGCGCCGCTTTCGCCGCATGGGTGCCTTGCGCTTGCCATAGGCGATGAAACTACTCATACGCGGGTTTTATTGTTATTTAAGGGCCTCCTCGCAAAAAACTGTAAAAATAAGAGTCAGCAACCATGCCCAAATTGAACCGTTTAGCCGCCGTCGCCGTATTGTCCTCCACGCTTGCCGCCTGTGCCGCCGGCACCAGGCCGCCGACGGACAAGCCGGCCGATGCCCACTTCACCCTCCTGCAAGTCAACGACACCTACAAGATCGAGGGTCTGGAAGGTGGGAGCAAGGGCGGTTTCGCGCGTTTGCGGACCTTGCGCAAGCAGTTGGAGGCCGGCGGGCGCAAGGTGCTGGTGCTGCATGGCGGCGACATCCTGTTTCCCTCGGTGATGAGCAAATATCTGCGCGCCCAGCCCGTCGTGAAGATCCTGAACGGGCTGGATGGCGACCCCGCGGCGTTCGACCCCTATCTCATCGCCACCTTCGGCAATCACGAGTTCGACGATCGCGACCCGGGCGTCTTGCTGGGGCGGGTGGCGCAGTCGGATTTCGATTGGGTGACGGCCAATGTCTATTACCGGTCGATTCCACAGGCGGGAGGCGAGCCGCTGTCCAAACGCCTGACCCATGTGCATGAAACGCTGGTGCGTGAGCTGGATGGCGTGAAAGTCGGCGTATTCGGCCTAACCACCGACGTGAACGACCGCGATTACGTGCGCTACGACTACGAGGGCGATGCCCGGCGGGTGGTCGTGCGCAAGTCCTTGGATAGTCTGAAGGAGCAGGGCGCGCAAGTGGTGATCGCCCTGACTCATCAGGATCTGGCCGACGACGAGAAGCTGGCGGCGGAGTTTCCCGATATTGACTTGATCGTCGGCGGCCACGAACATTTTCACATCCAAAAGCGCGTCGGCCGGACCTGGATCACCAAGGCCGATGCGGACAACCAGAGCGCGGTGGTCTACGACGTGACCGTGCGGCCCGGCCAGCCTTTAGAAGCCACGCCGCGCAAGATCGACCTGGATGCCGGTACCGAGAAGGATGCTGCGCTACAGGCCGAGGTGGAAAAATACCGCGCGCAGTTGAATGCCACGGTGAAGCAGCAGACCGGCCGCGATGCCGGGGAGGTCGTGGGCCGGGCGGTCAATCTGCTGGAAGGCATAGAGACGGCGGTGCGCGGGCGAGAAACCGCGCTGGGCAATTTCCTGGCCGATACGATCCGCACGCGCATGAAAACAGACGTGGCCTTCACCAACGGCGGCGGCATACGCATCAACGACAACATCCTGCCGGGGCCCATTACCTCGCTCGACCTGGAAGGCCTCTTCTATTTCGACAACCAGTTGGTCGCCGGAGAAGTCACGGGGGCTGAACTGCTGGACATCCTGAACAACGCGGTTTCCAAGGTCCATCTGGGCGACGGCCGATTCCTCCAAGTTTCCGGGTTGCGCTTCGAGTACCGCAATGTCGGCAACGAGGATGCGCCGCGATTCACGGTGGCCGCCGAAGATGTCGGGATCAGGCCGCAAGGCAGCCGGGATTTCCGCCCGCTCGATCTGACGCGTCGATACACGGTGGGAACCACCGATTTCATCTGGGATTCGGGCTACAAGGATGGCTACGTACTGTTTGCCAAGGGCAAGGGCGAAACCAGCCCGCCCTTGATCGCCCGCGAGCCGGTGAGCTTCCGCCGCGCGGTGGAAGAGGCCATCGGGCGTCTCCCCGACAAAACGGTCACCACCGCCATCGAGGGTCGCATCCGGCGAGTGGAATAGCGTGAGGGGGTAGGCTTCAGCCCGCTCTCGCAAAGCCGGAAGCGACAGCGATTGCTGCACGAGTAAACACCACATGGCCCGATGCGGAATCAGCCACGAATACCCGGTTAGGATCGTTCCCGTGGACGATGAAGGCATAGCCGGAGCGGATCGCGTCATAGGATCCGCGGAAACCCTGGCGCAGGCGATTGCGTTGGCCGAACGCCTCGGCTACGCCGTGCGTACAGCGGAAGAAGGAGGCTGCAGCCGCTTCGTGCCCGCAAGGGAAGGGCAGAGCTATTTCAGCCTGACGGTATATGCCGAGTGATGGGCCTGTAAGGTGGAGGGTCAAGCGACGTTTACGACAGGAGGGCTGGAATTCCCCACGGTCATTCCAGCCTTCCTGGTTAACCCATCGCTTTGGATCAGTAAAGCGGCTCCCGATAGAACATCAGGAAGTTGCCGATCAGGAACATGGCCGAGATGGCGATGAAACCAGCGAAACGCCCTTCCACGTAGCCCTCGTTCGTCGCCAGACGCAATTCCAGCCAGCGGCCGGCCGCCATGATGACGGCGAGCAGGCCCATGGTGGTGTGGGTGGACTGGATCAGAAATTCGCTCTTGAGCTCGAATTCCGCGTGCGCATGGGTCAGCAGCAGGATGCCGCCGAATGCGCACAGGATGGGAAATACGTACTGCAGCTTGCGCGCTTCGGGATGGGTGCGGGCGCGAAGTTCCATGACGCCCAGCACGAAGGCCAGCAGGGTGGCGATGCGGTGCTGGAAGACCTCGCCGTTGCCGAAGGTGCTCTCCCAGAATCCTATGGGACCCAGCGGCCAGGTTTCCGCGTCGCTGCGGAAGAACAGGAACAAGCTCAGACCCACGAAGCCCAGCGGCCAATAGTTCGCCCAGCGGAGCCCGCGGACATAGGACAACATGGCCAGCAGGCCCATGCCGGTGAGGAACAGGCCGGAGACGTTGTGGTTGTAGTCCGACCATTCGGTCGCGGCGACCGAGGGCACCTTGTCGACCACCGCCACACGGCCGGCCTCGCCCGCCAGCAGGGCTTCGTGCGAGGGCGATTCGATCTTGGGCAGGCGCGGTTTGAACATGTTGATCACGTCCGCGACCTGGGCGGTGCGGTCCGGGATGTCTACCGAAGGCGGCTGTGAAGACAGCGTCGCGGCGATGAACAGGATGCCGACCAGGATGAAGGTTTCCGCTTCGATGTAGTAGGGAACCTTTTTGGTGACGGTCGGATCGCCGGCATTCGCCCGCCAAAGCCGGCCGGCGCGGTGATTGAGGAAGGCGAATCCTAGGGCGACCAGCAGCAGCCACACCTTGGTGACCACCAGGCTGCCGTAGCCGGTGCCGAATAGGCCGTCCCAACTACCGATGTAGGTCCAGGCCAAAGGCAGGCCGGTGACCAGCAGCAGCACGACCGAGCTGACGCCCAGCAAGCCGAAGCGCGTGATCGCCAGCGGCCAAAGGGCCTTGGCTTCGTCGTTCAGCCGGCTGGTCCGCCACAAAACCATCAATTGCGCGACGCAGCCGAACCAGACGGCGGCGGCGAGCTGGTGCGCCACGGTGGTGATCATCAGCAGTTCGCGTTGCTCGAAGCGGCCCACCGCATGTACCAGCCAGGCGCCGCTGACGACCAGCGGCAGGGTGAGCAGGGCGACGATCTGCCAGTTCCTCTTGTCACGCGGCGCCTGGTTCAGGCGCTTGGCCACCCAGATGAAGCCCAAAGCCAGTATCAGCCGCAACAGGCCGGCCTTGAACTGCACGGTGTTGGCGTAAGGCCCCAAGGGCAGTTCGCCCAGCGTCGCGGCCAGCACCGCGCCCTTGATCACCAGCTTGGTGCCCACTGAGGCGGCCAGCGATACGGCGCCGATATTGAGCAGCTTCACGCTGCGCGTGACGACGGCGTCGCCGGCCGCCGCCGGAGTGCCGACGCGCAGGATGAAGAAGCTCCACAGCACGCTGCCGACCACCAGGGCGTAGCTGATGAGCATCAGCCCGCCCAGGAAGTCGTCGATGAAATTGGCCAGGCCTTGTATGTACATGAATAATTACCGCTGAGCTGAGACTTTGAAACGAAGCACGTCTTCGGTGATGTGGCCGTCGGCCGCGAACACCTTGTATTTGATGGCGTAATCGCCTTCGCTGAGGGCAGGCACCTTGATGATCACCTGACCCGGCTTCTTGCCCGAGGCGATCTCCAGCGGGTGATAGATGTCGCCCTTGCTGACCAGAAAGACCTTGGACAGGCCCAGCTCCACGTTGGAGTTGAAATGCAGCACGACCTCGGTTTCGTGGTTGACTTCGATGGGCTTGTGCTTGAGCGAGGATTCGGTGACCACGGCATGGGCCGCGACTTCGGCTGTCGGAGCGAGCAGCAGGCCACAAGCGATCAGGGGTAAGAACAGGCGTCGCAGGGTCGCAGGCAGGAGCTTATCGATCATGTAAACATTCCTTCTGTAGGGTAAGGGTACACGGGGGCAGACAAGGTCTGATCAGGTCAAAGAGGAGGCGCCCGAAGCGGGTGTCCTCCGTCGAGGCCTCAAGCGCCGGCTTTTTGCTTCAAGGCGTGGCTGATGAGGTTCTTGCCCAGGTCCTTGATGGCGCCGCCGACTTCCTGGGTATCGCCGATGACCTGATCCATGGCCGAAATGATCCAGTCGCGGTCCTTGTCGTTCACCACCAAAGGCGGCAGGAATTTGACCACGTTCATGCCGTGGCCGGCCACCTGGCTGAGGATGCGATGGTTCTTGAACAGCGGGATGGTGATGGTCTGGCTGAACAGTCCTTTGTTGGCCGCTTCCAGGCCGGCGAAGGCGGCCTTGCGCAGCAGGCCGTCGGGTGAACCGAATTCCACCGCGATCATCAGCCCCTTGCCGCGCACCTGCTTGAGGAAGTCGTATTTGGGGATCATGGCCTCCAGGCCGGCGATGATCTCACCGCCGATCTTGGCGGCATTCTCGACCAGCTTTTCATCGTCGATGACCTGCAACGCGGCGATGCCGGCGGCCATGGCCATGTTGTTCTTGGAGAAGGTGGAGCCGTGCACCACGGCGCGGTCCATGCGGTTGAACACCGAATCCATGATCTTGTCGGTCATGGCAACGGCGCCTACAGGGATGAATCCGCCCGACAAGGCCTTGGCCATCAGTATCATGTCCGGTTCCACACCCCAGTGCTCGATGGCCCAGAACTTACCCGTGCGGGCGATGCCGGTCTGGATCTCGTCGGCGACGAACAGGGTGCCGTATTGCTTGCACAGCTTGGCGGCTTCGGCCAGGTAATTGTCGCCGGGCAGGTTCACGCCCTTGCCCTGGATGGGTTCGACGATGAAGGCGCCGACATCCTTGTTGCGCAGGGCTCTGTCCAGCGCGGCCAGATCGTTGAACGGCACGCTGCTGACGCCGGGCAGCAGGGGGCCGAAGCCTTCCTTGAAGACTTCCTCGCCGTTCAGCGACAGGGCACCCAGGGTGAGGCCATGGAAAGCATGCTCGCAGTAGACGATCTTCTCGCGCTTGGTGGTGTAGCGGGCGAACTTGATGGCCGCTTCCACCGCTTCCGCCCCGGAGTTGCAGAAGAAGGCCTTGGTCAGCTTGGGCGGGCATTTTTCCAGGATCTTCTCGGCCAATATCCCCGACAGCAGCGAGACGTCCATCTGCACCATGTCCGGCAGTTCGGCGTCGAGCACATCCTTCAGCGCCCGGATGATGGTCGGGTGGTTGCGGCCCAGGGCGAACACGCCGAAGCCGGACAGCAGGTCGAGGTACTCGCTGCCCTTTTCGTCGTAGAGATAGGGACCTTGCGCCCGCGTGTAGACCCGGTCGTAGCCTATGGTCTTGAGCACGCGCACCATCTGGGTGTTGAGATGTTTTTCGTGCAGGTCGAAATTTTCTCCGGCCCGTTCCTTGAGCAGTTCGGCGATGGATATGGACATGGTGAACTCGGTGTGTAGGTTGAAACGTGATTTTACAAAACTATGCGCGGCGATGTTTGAGCTTGAGCGCGCTGAAGGCCGGCAGTACGACCAGAGAACAAAGCAAGGTCATGAACAGGCCCAGGGCCAGCAGGAAGCCCATGGACGCTGTGCCGGGATGCGGCGTGAAGGCCAGGCTGGCGAAGCTGAATACGGTAGTGAGCGAGCCGTAGAACACCCCTTGAGCCTCGCTGGTGCTGAGCAGGTTTTCGTCCTCTGAATGCAGGTAATGCAACCGGTGCGCCATGTGGATGCCGCTGTCCACGCCCAGGCCGAACAGCAGGGGCAGGGCGATGATGTTGGCGAAGTTGAGCGGGGTGTGGAACACCACGGTGCCGGCCGCGGTGAACAGGGAAGCCAGCAACAGGGGCAGCAGCACCAGCAGGGTGTCCTTGACGCTGCGCAGTATGATCAGCAACAGCAGGGTGATGGCGCCCAGCGCGATGGTGAAGGCTTCGACGAAGGCCTTGACCGCTTCGTTCATGGATTCCAGATAGGTCACCGGCAGGTCGGTCACTTCCGGATCGATCTTCTGCGCTTCCAGGATGAACTCCCGCAAGTTTTCCAGATCGTTCAGGTCTTTCTTGGGAAATACCTGGATACGATAGAGCCCGTCCTTGCTGAGCCATCGATCGACGATGTCGGCGGGCAGCGTTTCCCTCTCGACCGGGCTGGCGTCGAGGCCGCTTTTCAAGGTGTTGATGGTGGCGGGAAGGGCGCTCAACACGCTGGTTTGTAGACGGTCCAGAACGGCCTGGCTGTCCTCGGCGGGGAGTTCGCGCTGGGCTTCGAGCAAGCCGTCGACGGCGTCCAGCGTCGCGCGCAGGCTGGGCCTTTCCTCCTGGCTCAGGCGGGTGGCGAGCACGGCGCGGAATTTCTCCACGGCGGCCCAGTCGGCGTTGCCCGTCGCGGGGGCCGGAAATTCGGCCAGGCGCGTGCCCAGCACCAGGCCCAGTTCCTCGATCAGAGCCAATTTCTCGTCCTGATCCGCGGGTATGAAGTCGAACAGGGATTCGACCTTGTCGACGGTCGGCAACTGCTCGAAGCGCGCCTGCTTGTCGCGGGCTTCCGCTTCGCTGCGCGCCAGCGACGCCAGAGTCATGGGCGAAGTGTCCCGGGATTGCAGCAGGTATTTGAAGGTCTTGACCGACTCGGTGTTGGGGTCGCGCAGATTGATCGGATTGAAGTCGACTTGTACGCGGGCCAGCAGCACACAGGCGAGCACCGTCAGGATCGCGGATATCCAGCGGATGGGCCGGGCATAACGCAGGGGCCAGTTGGACAGCAACGAAGTCCGCCGGTGCGCGCCGGCGGATGCGCGCGGCGGCTTGAGCGGCAGGATGTTCATGATGGCCGGCAGCACGGTGAACGTGGTGATCAGGGCGATGATCATGCTGGTGCCCGCGATCATGCCCAGTTCGGACACGCCGATGTAGTTGGTGGGGATGAAGGCGTAGAGGCCGATGGCGGCGGTGATGGCGCAGAGGATCAAGGCGGTGCCGGTCGAGGTCAGCGTGTCGCGCAGGGCGTCGCGCTGGGACTCGCCGCGCAGTATCAGCTCCCGGTAACGCAGGCAGAAATGCGAGGAAAAGGCGTCGCCCATGCCGATGAACAACACGGCGAAGGCGATGGAGATCAGGTTGAGATGGCCTATCGCATAGGCCGCAAAGCCCATGGAAAACACCAGTCCCAGGGTCAGGGTGAGGAAGGTGGCGAACATCAGGCGGAACGAGCGGTAGGCGATCCATAACGTGATGCACACCAGTATCATGGAGGCGACGCCGGCCGCCGCCGTGCCCTGGCCTATGGTCTGCATTTCCTCGTGCTCAAGCACCACCTCGCCGGTCTTGTGCGCCTGGACCCGGGCCAGGTCTCCCGTGAGCGTCTCGGCGACCGCGCTATCGATGGCGGCGATACTTTGCTCCGCCGGCAGCATTTCCGAGAAGTTCAGGATGGGGGTGACGAAGATGAAGCGTTTGGTAACGCCAAGTCCGTCTTTCTGGTCCAGCATCAATTGCTGCCAGGAGAGTTGATAGGCTTGTCCGGCGCGCACCGCCTCGATGGCCTCGTTCAAGCGGGCGAGCACCGGATCCAGGTCCAGGGCCAAATCGTCATCCTTGGCTTCGATGGCCTGGCTCAGTATGCCCAGCAGGCCGTGCAGGCTGTTGTCCTGCGATAGCCGGCCGATGAAGGGCTGGGCCTGGCTGAGTTTTTCCGACAGTTTTTGCAGCTCCGGCAGACTCAGATAGAGCATGCCGTTGCGCTCGAAGAAGCCGCCTTCGTCCGGCTGGTAGATCGACTTGATACTGTCCGGATGAGCGCGCAATTTCTCCCCGAGCCGCTTGGTCGCCTCGGAGGTTAGTTCGGGCGTGGGGCCCTCGACCAGCAGCAGGATCGTGCTCACGTCCTGGGGGAACGCGTGTTCCAGCCGGATGCGGTTTTTCTGGAAAGGCAGTTCGATGGACAGCATGTCCGCCGTGTTGGTGTTCACGGTCAGGTTTTCGTAGGCGTATTTGCCGACATAGCCGCAGGCGACGAGGGTGATGATCAGCAGAGGCCAGGGACGGCTGAGTATGCTGGCTTCCCACCAGTGGATGACTTTGATCAGCAGGTTGTGTGCGGCTTTGTTCATCGAGGATTTAGGCGGCGGAGGCGCTCAAACGGCCAGGTCGGGGCCCAGGTGGTTGGCGGCGAGGGTCAGGGTCTGCAAGGCGGCCCGGAAGTGGGCGCCCAACTGGATCAGGCCGATGAAATCGGTCGGATGTCTTAACGCATGCCCCAGGAGGCGGGGAATGCGGACGTGGCCGGCCTCGTCCATGCCGGCCACCACGGCGCCGGGCAAGCTCATGGAGGCCGGATCGGCGATGGCCCTGATCGCCACGAAAGGCAGGGCGTATTTCTGCGCGGTGCGGGCCAGGGCAACACTTTCCATGTCCAGGGCCAGCGCACCGGTGCGCTCATGCAGCGTCCGTTTGGCTGAGGCGGTCGCGACGATTTCCACGCTGCCGGCGAGCGTGCCGTGATGGCAGTTGATGTGCGGAGCCAGCGTGGCGGCGATGCGCTCCCGCCAGTATGACGTGGTATCCAGCGCAGCGCCGTCGGGACTATGCAGCGTGTGGGGGAGGGCCAGGTCGCCGGGGCGAAGCGCGGGTGCCAGGGCGGCGGCGCAACCCCAGGACACCAGGCCGGATATGCCCAGGTTCACCAGGGCGGTCGCGGCCGAGGCGGCGGCCTTGGGGCCGGCGCCCGAGATGATGAGCAGGCGGGATTCGTCGAGCGCCACGGGTGCGCTCGAATTCAATCGTGTTCGGTGGAGACTGCGCGCTTCGTCCGGCAGTGCGACGACGATGCCGACCCGTTTCACGCGTTCAGCGAGCGCTCGTTGCGGTAGCGCGCCAGGGCCCAGAGCGGGAAGAACTTGTCGTAGCCGTGGTACTTCAAATAGAAAACCTTGGGGAAACCGGGGGCATTGAAATGCTCGTCCTTCCACAGCCCATCGGCTTTCTGGTGCGCGATCAGGTAGTCCACGCCGGCTTTGACTTCTGCCGAGTTCGCCTCGCCGGCCGCCATCAGGGCGATGAGCGCCAGTGCGGTGTGGAAGGCCATGCCGGTGTGGAACTCGCCACGCAAGGCCTCGCTGCTGTCGTGATAGGTGTAGTTGTCCTCGCCCCAGCTGCCGTCCGCACGTTGCTTGCTTTTGAGCCAGGCGACGGCGCGGCGCACGCTGGGATCGTCCCTGGAAACGCCGGCTTTCTCGAAGCCGATCAGCACCGACCAGCAACCGTAGATATAGTTGGTGCCCCAGCGGCCGAACCAGGAACCGTCCGCTTCCTGATCCTTTTTCAAGTAGGCGATGCAGCGGTCGATCACGGCCTGGTATTCCGGGTGTTCGTCGACCAGGTTGGCCAGGAACATGATGCAACGGGCGCTGACGTCGGCCGTCGGCGGGTCGAGCAGGGCGCCGTGATCGGCGAAGGGAATGTGGTTGAGATAGTAGTGGTCGTTGTCGGCGTCGAAAGCACCCCAGCCACCGTTGCGCGACTGCATGCCGGCGATCCATACCCCTGCGCGCTCGATATTGCCGGCGAGTTCGGGATCGCGGGCCTGCACCATGGCCTGGGCAACCACCGCGGTGTCGTCTACATCCGGATAGTAGCTGTTGCCGAACTGGAAGGCCCAGCCGCCGCCCGGCAATTCGGGGCGCTGGATCTGCCAGTCGCCCGGCTCGTCGGTGAGTTGCTTGCTGGCCAGCCAGCGCATGGCGTTCTTGAGCTGCGCGCGGGTTTCCGGGTCGCGTTCGTAGCGGTCGGCTTCCTGCAGGGCCAGCGAAGCCAGGCCGGTATCCCAGATGGGGGATACGCACGGCTGGCAATAGGCGGTGTCGCCCTTGATGACCAGCAGGCGGTTGATGGCTTCCTTGGCGGTTGCGCGCAATTCGTGATCCTTGGGGAAGCCCAGATAGTCCAGCGCCTCGTAGGAGTTGACCATGGCCGGAAAGATCGCACCCAGTCCGTCCACGCCGTTGAGGCGTTCGATAAACCAGTCGCGGGCCAGGTTGGTAGCCTTGCGGCGCAGGAAGCCGGGGATCAGCGGCTCCATCAGCCTTCCCATGCGCTCTACGGCCAGGACGGCCTTGCCCAGCGGAGTCTTGACGTGGGAGAAGTAGTTCCGTTCCTTTTCAGGGGCGACCGTGAACAGCTCGCGCACGCCGACCTTGTGCGGATTGCGCGCGGTGACCTTGTAAGTGCAGAGGATGAACAGGGGCACCATGCAGGTGCGCGACCAGTAGGAAACCTTGTCCAGGTGGAAGGGGAACCACTTGGGCAGCAGCATCACTTCAACGGGAATGAAGGGCACGCCGCGCCAGGGTATCTGCTCGAACTGAGCCAGCATGATGCGTGTGAAGACGTTGGCCTTGGCCGCTCCGCCCTGGGCCAGTATCCACTCCCTGGCCCTCTTCATGTGCGGGGCATCGATGTCGTCGCCCGCGAGTTTCAGGGCGTAATAGGCCTTGACGGTGCAGGAAATGTCGCCGGCCCCACCGTGGAACAGCGGATAACTGCCGTCCGCGCTCTGCTTGGTGCGCAGGAACCGGGCGATCTTGGCTTGCAGGTCGGCGTCGATCTCGTCCATGAAATGCATCATGAGGATGTATTCGGACGGGATGGTGCAATCGGCTTCCAGTTCGAACACCCAGTAACCTTCGGGATGCTGCAGGTTCAGCAGACTGGATCGGGCGCGCGCAACGGCCTCGTCGAGAGGCGATTCCGGAAAGCAGCCCACGAAGGCGGAATCAAGGCCGGACATTTCGTCGAATTCTCTTAACATGGCTCGGTTGCTCCTTGTTAACGCGGTGTTCGAAATTGCTCGATGACTAGCTTTGGTGCGCCAAAGCCAAGACTTGGCGATCGGCGGCCGGCAGCCCCAAGCCCGCCAGCCAGAATGTGGTTTTCAGCAGCAGATCGCTGTGCAGGGTCAGGCGGCTGGTCAGGATGGTGGCCTTGACGCTGCGGCGGGTGATCTTGACCTGGCTGGATTCGCTGAAATCGATGTGGGCATTGACCTTGCGCAGCGTCAATACCGCCATGCCCAGCGCCCACAGACAGAATTCGCGCAGCCCGGTCTCGTGGCTGGGGATCAGCAGGGTGTACTCCAGCGCGTTGCGCAGATGCGCGTGGGCGATGCCGATCAGGCGGCGGAAGCCCTCGGCGAAACGGGGATCGTGATGACCGGGGCTTAGGTCGCTCAGGTCGAAGCCGGCCGCATCGAAAATTTCGCGCGGCAGCCAGCAGACGCCGCGGCCGTGGTCGTCCCACAGATCCTTCAGGATGTTGGTCATCTGCAATCCCTGGCCGAAGGAAACCGCGAGTTTCATGAGGAGGTCGCGGTGGATGGCGATTTCCGGCGAGTAATGGCAGAACAGCCGGGTCAGCATCTCGCCCACCACGCCGGCCACGTAGTAGCAGTAGCTGCTCATCTCATCCATGGTCGCCAGGCCGTGGCGCAGGTCGCGGTCCTGAAACTCGACCATGCCCTGGCCCATGACGCTCACGCATTGATATAAGGCCTCGCGCTGCGGCGCCTCGAACCCGTGGGTGATGGCGATGACACGCGGGATCAGGCGGATCAGCTCGTGTTCGGCCGGTATCGTCTGTTGCGAGAGCAGAGGGGCCAAGTCGGCCGCAAGGGCTGTCGCATCGTCTTCACCGGCGACCACGCGGACGAAGCGCTGACAGAACTGGCGCTTCTGCGCCGAGGTCAGGGCGACTTCGTCTTCTATCGTATCGACGATGCGGCACAGCAGGTAGGCGTTGGAAACCGGCTTGGCCAGGCCTGCGGGCAACTGGGGTATGGTCAGCGCGAAGGTGCGCGATACGCCTTCGAGCAGCCAGGCCTGCAGGGCGTCGTCGTCCAGACGGGCGAAATCTGGAATGGCGATTTCGGAGTGGCTTCCGTTCATGCGTGTGCTGTCTGCTCTAAAAAGTTTGGGTGGCGCGCAAGCCTTGGGCTAGGCGCAATTGCCTTGCAAAAGTAAGGCTGTTGTATTTTAGCTATTTTTTTTGAGAAAAAAACAACTTGTTGTAGAAAATTTGTTTTATCATAACCACCGAAAGCCAGTGACCCAATCACCAAGGGCTGAGTAAACTCTTATTTTGGATAAGGTTTATCTCCGAAAACGGCAAACTTTTCTGGCCATGCAGGGACCTGCGGAGAGTTGTTGCGTTTTCCACACAGCGCGATGTCGAGTTAGGGCGGCTGCATTGCACAACATTCAATTAGGAGATACACGATGGGCGTTCCATTACGTCAACAGATCACCGTAGCGAGCTACCTGCTCAAGCAGAAGATCAAAGGTGTCAAACGCTACCCCCTGGTACTGATGTTGGAACCTTTGTTTCGGTGCAATCTGGCTTGCGCCGGCTGCGGCAAGATCGACTACCCGGAGGAGATCCTCAACCGCCGCTTGAGCGTGGAGGACAGCCTGGCGGCCGTGGACGAGTGCGGCGCGCCCATCGTCTCGATCGCGGGCGGAGAGCCGCTGCTGCACAAGGAGCTGCCGCAAATCGTGGAAGGCATCATCGCGCGGAAGAAATACGTTTATCTCTGCACCAACGCCTTGCTGCTGAAAAAGCGCATGGACGATTACCAGCCGTCTCCTTACCTGACCTTCTCCATCCATCTGGACGGCAATCGCGACCGTCATGATGCCTCGGTGTGTCAGGAAGGCGTATTTGATCGTGCGGTCGAGGTCATCGAGCAGGCCATCAAGAAGGGGTTCCGGGTGACCGTCAACTGCACCCTGTTCCAGAATGAATCCGCCGAGGAAGTCGTCGAATTCCTCGACTATACCAAGAAGCTGGGCGTCGAAGGCGTCACGATCGCCCCCGGCTTCAGCTACGAGCACGCACCGCAGCAGGACATCTTCATCAAGCTGCGCGACAGCAAGGAACTGTTCCGCAAGGTGTTCAAGATCGGCAAGAACCGCAAGTGGGCCCTCAACCACTCCCCGCTGTACCTGGATTTCCTCGCCGGTAACCAGGCCTACAACTGCACGCCCTGGGGCAACCCCACCCGCAATGTGTTCGGATGGCAGAAGCCCTGTTATTTGCTGGTCGACGAAGGTTACGCGCCGTCGTTCAAATCGCTGCTGGAAGACACGCCCTGGGACAAATACGGCAATTCCAAGAATCCCAAGTGCGCCAACTGCATGGCCCACTGCGGTTTCGAGGCAACCGCCGCCGACGATTCCATCAGCAATCCGCTGAAAGCCCTGTGGGTAGGCTTGCGCGGGCCGCGCACGGAAGGCGCCATGGCCCCCGACCCGGTCCCCGAATGGGAGGCCAAGCAGACCAAGAGCGTGCTGTCCCGCCCGGTCATCAGCATCGAAGCGGTCGAATAGACGTTACGTCGGTAATACGCTATCAGCCTCTGCCGGGGTCCTCCCGGCAGAGGCTTTTTTGTGTCCGCGTATCGTGTGCGGGGCTCAAGCGCGATAGGGATGAAGGTACAATCGGCGCAGACTCCCGCATCTGACGGACTATGAACTCCTCGCTGTTCGACGACTTACTGCTCATCTTTGGCGCCTCGGTGTTGATCAGTGCGTTGTTCGGACGTCTGCGCCTGGCGCCCATCCTGGGCTATTTGCTGGTCGGCGTGGCGTTCGGGCCCGGAGCCTTGGGGCTGTTGAACAATGTTGCCGACATCCACGACTTCGCCGAATTCGGTATCGTGTTCCTGCTGTTCAGCCTCGGATTGGAGTTTTCCATCCCCAAGATGCTGGCCCTGCGGCGCACCGTATTCGGCCTGGGTGGATTGCAGGTCGCCGTATGCCAATCGGTCATCGTCGCGCTGGCCTGGTTCGCCGGGGTGCCGTTCGTGGGCGCCTTGGTGATAGGCGGGGCCTTGGCCCTGTCCTCGACCGCCATCGTCAGCAAGGAATTGCTCAGGAGTAAGGAATTCAACCGCCATCATGGCCAACTGGCCTTCGGGGTGTTGTTGTTCCAGGATCTGGCGGCCCTGCTGTTCATCCTGATGGCGCCGGTGCTGCACGATGCGTCGCTGGGGGATGGACCGCGACTGGTCGGGGAGTTGTTGCTGCGCGGGATACTGCTGTTTTCCGCTTTGCTGGCGCTGGGACATTGGGTGCTGCCTAAGCTGTTCGAACTGGTCGCCAAGGCCGGCGGCGAGGAACTGCTGGTACTGGCGGCCCTGGTCGTGGCCTTGTTCGCGGGATGGGTGACGCATTTATTCGAGTTGCCCATGTCGTTGGGCGCTTTCGTCGCCGGCGTGACCTTGGGCGAGAGCCATTACCGTCATCAGATCGAGGCCGATATCCGGCCCTTCCGCGACGTGCTGTTGGGCCTGTTTTTCGTCGGTGTGGGCGCCCTGCTCGAATTTTCCGTCGTCGTCGAGTTCGGTCCCTGGCTGGTGCTGGCCGCCCTGGTGTTGCTGACCGTCAAGGCCGGCTTGCTGGCGGGTCTGGCTTTGGCCATGAGGGAGAATGCCCGCAATGCCTTGCGGGTCGGCTTCATGCTGGCGCAGGGAGGCGAGTTCGGTTTCGTGTTACTCAATCTGGGGGGGCAGCAGCACTTGCTGGATACGACCCAGGTTTCCTTCGTCTCGGGCGTGATCATCCTGAGCATGCTGGCGACACCGGTTGCTACGAGCATCGGCCGCAGGTTTGCGGAAATTTTGCGCAAGCGGGATGCGGCCTCGGCCCCGCCGGACGAAGCGAGCATCGCGTCGCTGGAAGCCCAGGTCGCGGAACTGGACCGGCCGGTGCTGATCTGCGGCTATGGCCGCGTCGGTCAGACGGTTTCCCGCTTTCTGCGCCGTTTCGGCATTCCGTTCGTGGCGCTGGACAGCGACCCCATGCGGGTGCGGGAAGCGGCCGAAGCGGGCGAATCCGTCTTCATCGGCGATTCGCGCCGCCCCGAACTATTGAAAGCCGCCGGTATCGAGCAAGCGAGGTTGGTGGTGATCAGTTTCAGCGAGGAGGCGCGCCGATCCCGCACGCTGGCGACGGTGCGCACCGTGCGCACCGACGTGCCCGTACTGGTGCGCACGAGCGACGACACCTATTTGCAGGATTATCTGGATCAGGGCGCCAGCGAGGTCGTGCCGGAAAGCCTGGAAGGCGCCCTGATGCTGGTGTCTCACGTTCTGGCCATGCTGAATGTGCCGATCGGACAGATCGTGCGAGCCATCAATCAAGTCAGGCGGGAGCGCTATCAGATCCTGCAAGGCTATTTCCAGGGCGAACAGACCCGCTTGATCGACGAGGAAGGGCGGCGGCTGAAGGTGCTGCATGCCATCCCCTTGCCGGAGAACGCTTCCGCCGCCGGCAGCCGCATCGTGGATCTGGGACTGGACGAGTTCGGCGTGACGCTGAGCGCGGTGCGGCGCGGGCATAGCAGCATACAGTCGCCGCCGCCGGAGTACGAGCTGATGGCCGGCGATATCGTCATACTGCTCGGCGAAACCGAGCAGATCGACCAGGCCGAGAGCCGCCTCCTGGCGGGTTGAGCCGGGAGGTGCAGGCCGCCTCTCGCGCGCTACAATCCCAGCGCGGCGGGTAAATCCCTCACCGTATCGAGGATCAGGTCCGGTCGGATGGCCGAGGCCTCGGTGTAAGCCTGGCGGTACTTGCCCGTGCGCACCAAGATGCCCCGCAATCCGGCCTGCTGACCGCCGCCCACGTCCACGTCGATGTCGTCGCCGACGATCGCGACTTCGGACGCCGCAAGCCCCATGTCGTTCAAGGCCAGCCGGAAAAAATCCTCCGACGGTTTACCTATGATGCGAGCGGTGACGCCACTCGCATATTCCAGCCCGTGGATGAAGCCGCCGATGTCCATTTGCAAGCCCGACTCCGTCTGCCAGAAACGGTTTTTATGCACGGCGATGAACTCGGCGCCGTTTTTCAGCGCATTGAAGACCTCGCTCAGCAAGGAATAAGACCAGCCATCGCCGATGTCGCCCACGACGATATGCGTCGCCTTCGTATCCGACTGGCGGAGCTCCGCGAAGTCCCGTTTGACGTCCTCCGCCAGCAACAGCCGGCAAACCGGATCGGGCAGGGCTTGTAGATAAAGCCGGGCGGCCTGCGGCGCGCTGACGATTTCCTCGGTTGCGACGGGAAAACCCAGCGCGCCGATTTTTCGCTGCAAGGTGGCCAGCGACAAGGTACTGGTATTGGTGATAAAGCGGCAAACATAGCCGGCGTCCCGCACCTGTCGCACGGCTTCAGCGGCGCCGGCAATGACGTGGGATCCCACGTAAAGCACCCCGTCGAGATCGAACAGGATGCCCTTGAGGCCGAAAGGAGAGAATGAGCCCATGGGCGTATGGTAAGCAGATTCGGCATCGAGCGCCAAGCTGGCTCGTGACGTCTAGGCCCGGATGACACGCGGGATCGTAAACCGGGAGGTGTCGGGAATCACCCGAACAGGCCGAGTGAAGTATCGCAGCGGTAGCAGCGGATGGTCGCGCTTCGCCGAACGGGAGAGCTAGGGATCGATAGGATGGCGCGCCCGGCAGGATTCGAACCTGCGACCAACGGCTTCGGAATCAGTCCCACGACTCTTACACCCTGTTTCACCGGGATACATTTTCTTTTATTTTCAATGGGTTTAAGCTGAGGCCAGGTTTACCGAATAGTACGGAAATGCCTCGAATTTCCTCTTTCCGGTAGCACAGCGGTAGCACAGGAACTCTGTGCTACCGGTTGAACACCCTGGACGGCTTACCCATGGCAAGCGAAAAAATCGAGTTCACGCGAGCGGCATTGTCCGCGATCACTCCCCCGGCGAAGGGGCGGGACTATTTCCGAGACGTCAAGCAAGCTGGCTTGCTGTTGGACGTAACCGCTTCCGGTACCAAGGCATTCCAGCTTTACCGCAAGGTTGGAGGTAAACCGGTGCGGGCCGTCCTAGGGCGATTCGATCCCGATTTGCCGGATTCCCGAGAACTGCCGAAAACGCTAGCCAACGGTAAGCCTCTAGATCCCCTGGCCTATATCGGCAACACGCCCCGGTTAAATGTCCGCATGGCGCGCGCCCTGACGGTTGCCGTATCGGCGGCGATGGATCGGGGCGAAAACCCGGTGGCGGACCGGCGGGAACAGCGCCGCAAAGCGGCGGAGGAGCTGACGCTTAGGGAGGCCTTCGACCTGTATTACAAAGACCACTTGCAACCCCAAGGCCGGCGCACCGCTGAGGAGCTGCAAGGGGAGTTTGCCCGCTACGTTGGCAAGGTGGTGCCCGGACAGAAAAAGCCCCGCGGGAAGGAAAGAACCAAAGCACCGGGTTCGGTTGATTGGGAGGGGCGCAAGCTATCCAGCATCAAGCCGGTGGAGGTCCGCAAGCTGATGGTAAGCCTTCGGGAGAACGTCGGGCCGCGCACGGCCAACAAGGTGCTGGCTCTTCTGCGGGCGCTCTATCGGAAGCTGGCGGAGTGGCGAGCTTATGACGGTGAGAACCCTACCCTGGGCATTCCGAAATATCCCGAGCGGGAGCGCTCGCGTTTCCTCAAGGCTGAAGAGTTGCCCAAGTTCTTTGAAGCGCTCCAAGGGGCTCCCGAGTATTTCCGTCACTTCGTTTTGCTGGCTATCTCTACTGGGGCTCGATCTTCGAATATTCAGGGTATGCGCTGGGTCGACCTGGACTTACACGCCGGCTTATGGACTGTGCCGGGTGAGCAATCAAAGAACGGCGACCACCTGGTTATTCCTCTGACTGCGCCTGCTCTGGAAGTGCTGCGTGAGCGGCGGGGCAGCGGTAGTCCCTGGGTGTTTCCTTCCTACTCTGCCAGTGGTCACATGGGCCACCCGGCGAAGCCATGGGCGGACCTGTTGGAGCGGGCCGGCTTGACCGATCTGCGCATGCACGACCTACGCCGAAGCCTGGGCAGTTGGGCAGCGATCCAGGGAGCCAGCATGGCGATCATCGGACAAGCCCTGGGGCATAAGAGCACCGATGCAACCCGTATCTATGCCCGGCTGAGTGTGGACCCGGTACGCGATGCGATGGAGCGAGCGACCAGCGCCATATTCGCCGCCGGGGGCATACAACCCACTGCCGAAGTGGTCGACCTGGGAGCCAAGCGCAAGGCTAAAAAGTGATGTTTTTTCCCGGCCCCCTCATTTTGCAACCGGGAAAACCGGGAAAACCGGGAAACCCTGACGCCACGCGGCTTCCAGCCTTCCCGGTTTGATTTTTGGCACCGGGAAAAACCGGGAGAACCGGGAAAATTCTTGCACCGGCATTCACTGAGTTATACGACGCCGGATTTTCGCGCGCTAGCTTTCCCACCTGCCAGCACCCCGGCAGCGAGCGCATTTGATAAGGTCAAGCCAAACTTTGCCTAGCTCCTATCGGCTTTCCAAGGCTGCGTATAAGGTCGTCCGGCTGATGCCGTACTCTGCGGCCAGGGCTTTCTTGTTCGCTCCCTGGTTGAGCTTCTGCCGTATCTCTGCGACCGTTTCGGGCGTGAGCTTTGAAGGCGCCCCCACATGCTTACCTTTCGCCTTGGCGGCGGCGATGCCTTCCCGCTGACGCTCCCGGATAAGGGCGCGCTCGAACTGAGCAAAGGCCCCCATCATCTGGAACATGAGGGTTTGCAAGGCGCCATCCTGCCCGCCGAATTGCAGGTTTTCCTTGTGGAAGCGCACCATCACGCCTTTCTTGGTCAGGCCGTCAACGATGGTCTGGAGGTCGACCAGGTTGCGCGCCATCCGGTCGATGCTATGGACGTGGAGCGTGTCGCCGTCCCGGAGGAAGTCGATACACGCTTGAAGCTGCGGTCGTTTGGCATCCTTCGCGCTGGCCTTTTCCTCGAAAACCTTGTCCAGGGCGATCCCGGCTAGTTGACGGTCCGTGTTCTGGTCAAAGCTGCTTACCCTGATGTATCCGACGCTGGTCATGTGAATGCCCCTTTCCGGTCTATTTCGTGTTCAGAAAGGTTATAGACTACTCAAAAAGGCGTGTCAAATAATAAAATCTAAACCTTTATGGACACGGTGAAATGCGGGTTTCAGGGGCATGTGTCCAGTGTTCAAAAAGGTATACTCAACTGAACACGGCTTGGGGCGAACTTTGGGAGCCAGGCAGGCAGAGGATGACGCCAAAGTCTGCAACCTTGGGCATCGGCCGAAACTGTGCGAAGCTGGCCGCGAAGGGCGGGGTTGCATCGGCGTGCGTCGTTATGCCTGGCTGTCGTGCGTGATACCGTATACAGTATAATTTGACCTCATGACCCGACGAGAAAAGCTGTGGACAAGCATTCGCAACAACCCCAAGGGCGTACGTTTCGAGGACGCCTGCAAGGTCGCTGAGGAACTGGGGTTCGTGCATAAAGGCGGCCAAGGTTCGCATTGTGCTTTTTCTCGCACGGGTGAGCCTGTCGGGCTGAACTTCCAGAATCGGAACGGCTTCATTCCGCCGTATCAGGCCCGGCAGTTGATCGAGATGATGGACAAGTACGGAGCTTAACCCTATGCACCATTACCCCGTTGAAATCTTTTGGAGCGAGGAAGACGAAGGCTTTATTGCCGTGTTCCCCGATCTGCCCGGTTGTTCGGCCTGGGGTGAAACCGAGGAAGACGCCTTGAAAGCGTCTCAGCCTGCCGCTGCTGCCTGGATCGAGGCTTGCCGTGTTGCGGGTAATCCCGTGCCGGCGCCCTCCCGGCCCGGCGATGAGCAGGGATACAGCGGCCGCTTTGTTCTGCGCGTGCCGAAACGGCTACACGCCGATCTTTCCCGCGACGCCAAGGCTCAAGGCGTGAGCCTCAATCAATATCTGCTCTACTTGCTGACCGAGCGCCATACGGAAAGGCGGGCGGTGGCGCATTGATGCACATGCACAACCCACCGCACCCCGGCGAAACGCTACGGGAAGACATGCAGCACGGCCAGTTGATCGATGACCGGCTGATGATCGTCAACCCGTTTCTTTGAATGCTCACAAGTGCCGGGAGTTTGTGGAATTCCGGCCGTTGCAACACGCTCTCCCCGCTGAAATCGGCCCACGTCTAAGTTGAGGCAACTGCGAAATTCTTGCCTTATCCATTTCGTTTTCATGCCATCTAATGTCGCCTCACACCAAACGGAATGAGGCTACGCCATGCACACACCCGAACGGGCGCCATCCACCGGCAGTAAGCCCGGCGCCACCGCCCTCCCCCTCAAACGACGAACGCCCCGCAAGAAAAGCCCGCCGGCGGGCCTGGTCGATTTCGACAACCTCCCGGCTGCCGCGCTAATCAACGTCCACGTGTTCGCTCTGCTCCTGAACCTTGGCGTCAACTCCATATGGCGCAAGGCCAAGGCGGGCGAACTGCCCAAACCGGTTAAGGTCGGCACCGGCGCCACGCGCTGGCGGGTTGGCGCCGTAAGAAATTATCTTGCGAGCCTGGAAGAATCAGATCCTCCCCGCCTCAGCCCATCCCCCGGAGTAACCCACCATGGCTGATCTAACCCGCACAATTGAAATTATCTTCGGGGCCCAAGATAGAAACTTGAGGACCAGTCTTTTAATCATCGAGCGCGCCATGGGCGACTTAGAAGGCAGTGTCCGCGACGTGGCCGCCCCACTCGCATCGCTGGCCGATACCATGGCCACCACCGAAGCCGCCGCCATAGCCCTGGGCGCGGCGTTGGTCGGCGCCGTGGTCCATGAGGCGGGGAAGTTCAGCGATTCGGTCAAGGAAATCGGCACCCTGTTCAATGGATCCTCTGAAGCGATAGGCCGTTTCGGCCGTGACGTACTCAACTACGGGCAAGACTCCACCCAATCGATTGAAAGCCTCAACGGCGCCCTCTACGAAGCCATCTCGTCGGGTGTGGATTACAACGATGCTCTTGGGCTGATCAACACCACGGAAAGGCTGTCCGTCGCCGGCAAGGCGGACCTGACCGAGACGACCAAGGTCCTGGTGTCCGCGCTCAACGCCTACGGCCTGAGCACGAAAGACGCCGGGCGGTTCAGCGACGATCTGTTCCAGACCGTCAAGCTGGGGCAAACCACGCTGCCGGAGCTGGCGCAAAGCATTTCCCAAGTGACCGGCATAGCGGCCGGGTCCGGTGTCTCTTTTGAAGAGCTCAATGCGGCCATTGCAGCATTGACGGTCGCCGGCTTGCCCACGTCGGAAGCGATCACCGCTATTCGGTCGGCGTTGTCCAACATCATCAAGCCGTCCAGCGAGGCGGCGAAAATCGCCGAAGATTTGGGCCTTAAGTTCGACGCGTCGGCGCTGTCGTCCAAGGGGTTCTCCGGCGTCCTGGGCGACGTGTTCAAGGCTACCGGCGGCAACATTGATGTGATGGCCAAGCTGTTTGGATCAGTGGAAGGCCTCAACGGCGCGATGGTTCTCGGGGCCGACAAGTCGGGTAAGTTCAAGGAAGCACTCGCGGCCATGGCCAACGCTTCCGGCACCGTGGACCAGGCGTTCAACATTATGGCGGATAACGTCGGCTTGTCAGTTCAGCGCCTGGTGAATTCCATCGAAGTGGCCGCGATCAAGGCCGGACAACCATTGCTTGAAGAGTTCGGCGGCGTCACCAAGGCCCTGGCCGCGATCTTCCAGGGCCTGGGCGCCGGCATCGACGCGGGCGCGTTCGACCCGCTTTTGAATGCCCTGCAAGCCTTCGGTGGCGAGGCCGAGCGCCAACTCCAGGCAATCGCCGCGAATCTCCCGGAAGCCCTGAGCGGCCTGGATTTCACCGGCCTGATAGATTCCTTCCATGATCTGGGTGGCGAGCTATCCACGATCTTTGAGGACGTATTCGGCCGCGTCGATCTGAGCACGCCGGAAGGCCTGAGGGCCGCGCTGCAGCGCCTGGTCGATGGCTTCGAGGCGCTGACGAGGATCACCACCGGCATAGGCCAGGGGATGGAACCGTTCTTTCGCGCCATGGGTTCGGTCATCGATCACACCGTTCAGGCCGGTGACAGCACGCAGGAGCTGGGTGGCAGGATTCTCGGCTTCGCGCGCGTCATCGAGAGCGCAGGGCCGGTGTTGGACGAATTCCAGAACACGATGCACCTGGTAGCCACGTCGTTATCCCTTATTGCCGGGGCGCAAACCATCGGGGCGGTCAAGACCATAGGTAGTTTGGCAGCCGCTGCGGGGCCGGCCGCGGTGATCATGGGCGGGCTGACCGTCGCGGTTGCCCCGCTGGCCGGTGCGCTGGGGTACAGCGTCGGTACGGGTCTGGCTTGGGCTATCGATAAAGTCGTAGGAAAACTCACGGGAGGGGACTCGCTCGGAACGTTGATTTATGACCTTACCCACAAGGCCGAAGACCTTACGGCCACGGCCACCACGGCGGCCGGCGGCGTGGCCACCATGGGCAGGGCTTTGGATGGTGCCGGCCAGTCTTCGGCCAAGGCACATGAGAGCTTCAAGCCTATCGATCTGACCGGCTTCAATGCAGTGGCTGAGGCCGCAAAGCGCATGGGAGTTTCTTTGGACGATGCCGGCGCCGCAGCGACCAAGTTTTCCGATGGAAACGCCAAGGTCGAGCAGCTTGCCACGGGATACACGAAAGTCACCGACGCCTTGGGCAACCTGCATTTAGTCTGGCCAAAAGCTGAGGAAGCCGCGACGGGCTACAAGGAGGTGGTCGACGATCTGGGGCGGGTGTCGTATGTGCAGCTCGGCAACGCGGTCGACCGCACGAATAAGGCCCTATCCGACCAGGGCGGCAAGCTGGCAGAAGTGGAAAAGCAGGCTAGGGAGTTCGATCTAAAGCTGCGCGAAATCCAGTCAAAAGAGCGTATTGCCGTCATCGAAGCCAAGGTCAAGATCGACCAGGCGCAAATCGAGGCTGACTTGAAGCGCGTTCAAGCGGTGTTCTCGTCGATCGACGCCGGCATCAAATCCACGGGCGACGTGCTCGGCAAACTCAACGATGCCATGAAAGGCGCGTCGGAGTTCGATAAATTGGGCCTCCAGGACCAAATCCGCGAGGAACAGAAGCGCCGCGCGCAAGAATTCGAACAACAGAAAAAACTCACGGAAGAGCAGCTCAAATACCTGCAGGCCCGGCGGCAAAAACTCAACCAGGGCGATGCGCTGGTAAAAGTGGAGTCCGGCACCTTGCAACCGGCCTTGGAAATGATATTCCATGAGATCCTCAAGGCCTGCCAGTTGAGGGCCAATCAAGAGGGCTTGGAATTCCTTATCGGGGCGTTGTGATGGATAGACAAAACGAGGCTTTGTCGCGCTTTAGCGATCAAATCAAGGGCCTGCTGACAAACGTCGATCTTTTTCGGCAGCACGTGTGTGCTTTTCTGGACCAGGATGAGCGAGACATTCCCAACGAAACCCTGGTGCAAATACCCTGCACGATTGAGCCCCTGCCAGTAAGGACCTTTGATGCGGCCTTGGGCGCCGCCGCGCTTGTTGTGGCGTCGGACTACTTCGGTATCCGGTTGGCCATACCCGAAACCGATGATGGCCAACGTGGCGCGGACCTGGGCGACTTGGTAGCCGTGGCGCTGAAAACGGCCGCTGTGTGCCTCGCCGGCATCGAGGCAAATCTAGATAGCGTCGTCACAAGATTATGAGAGAATAGTTCTATCTCAAATTTTCTTTGAAAGGAAAGATGGCGGATTCAGGGCATCGGCGACACGATATATCGGATCGAGTCTGGCAATTATTGGAGCCGCGGTTGCCGGGGCGAGAAGGTGCTTGGGGTGGTAAAGCGCACGATAACCGCCGGTTTATCAATGCGGTTTTTTGGATTTTGCGCACTGGCGCGCCGTGGCGAGACTTGCCGCCCGACTACGGCGATTGGAAAAACACCCATCGCCGTTTTTGCCGTTGGCGCGATAAAGGCATATGGGAATCCTTGTTGGAACAGTTGGTGATCGAACCTGACTATGAATGGCTGATGATCGATGCCAGCCACATTAAAGTCCACCCGCATGCGGCGGGCGCCAAAGGGGGCAGCCAGGATATGGGGGTCACAAAAGGGGGCTCAACAGCAAGATACATCTGGCCGTGGATGCGCATGGTATGCCGCTCAGAGTCATTGTTACAGCAGGTACCGTGGCAGATTGTACGCAGGCTTCAACCTTGATCGCGGGTTTGGATGCCCAGCATCTGCTGGCGGACAAAGGCTACGACACGGACGCCATCGTCGCCCAAGCACAAGCTGCCCATATGGCGGTTGTCATTCCGTCGAAGAAAAATCGCACCGAACTTCGCGCGTATGACCGAGACCTTTACCGCCTTCGGCATTTGGTGGAAAACGCCTTTCTACACCTGAAGCGCTGGCGCGGTATTGCAACTCGTTATGCCAAAAATACCGCTTCATTCTTGGCGGCGGTGCAGATTCGCTGCATTGCTATTTGGGCCGCTATCTTATGACGACACTATCTAATGATGGCGCGTATCGAGGAGGTCTACCGGCCGGTAGTCTTCGGCATAGATGAATTCTTGGAGCTCAACATAGCCATGGATGCCCTGAAGCTAGGCGGACTGGATGCCGGCCTGTTCGCCGCTCGTCTCATGGCGCGGCGTGTGCTGCGCTTGCAGGGGGATGCGCTGGTGGAGAAATACGAGGCTTTTCTAAGAAGCGGCGAGCTCCCCGGCGTCCGGTCATTCCGTATAGGCGAGCGGACCATCCGGGTGGAGCGCCAAGACTAGGCCGCTGCCCGGCCATTCCACCCCTATCGAGCAACAGACCCGCCCGAGACGGCGGGTTTTTTGTTACCCTGATATTGCGTTTTCAACGCACTGCCGCCTTCCGATCTTGGAAGCCTTCAGTGTTGATTAGCAGACAAAACAAAACCCGCCTTAGGCTGGCACCTGCGGCGGGTTTCTACCGATCACGATTTAAGAGGAATCGCGATGGCTGACGATAAGTTACCAGATTTCGCCCTGCCCGAATATATGACCTTGGACGCCTTGGACGATGGCGTTCGACGGGTGAACGAGGTAATGAAAAACGCTTTCGAAATGGACAGAAGGGTGTCCACTGTTTTTGGAAGCTCATATCTAGGAGCAGGGGACAAAGTCGCACTTCAAGACTTGGAGCGTAATATCTCGCGAGCCCACCATTCTTCGAGCGCCTTACAACCCCTCACAAAGCCGTTCGCCAAGGTATGGCGTGAAGCAATCAAGGCCTGCGATGCCCGCGAGGCGGCATTTTTGCTGTTGAATTACATACCGCCCGAGGTGCCGTCATCGATACCAATTTCAAGGGAAATAAACGCCCTAATTGAGCAAATAAGAGCAACTTACCCGACCGACGTTCTGCACGACGGTATCCCCAAATATTCAATGGGGCTGTTAGAAAAAATAGCCACGGATTTGGGGTTGGCATCATCAATGATCTGTACCGCGCTACGGGATGACGACGTAATCGCGGGCGAACAGGCAGGCAAAGCAACGGACGAGGCCGCGCCGGATGAGCGGGCCGACCGAACGGCGGCTGAGCCTTCCCAATTATTGGCCGTGCCCCCCTTGCGTGAGCCGAAAAACAACAGCGACCAAGCTTGGCTTGTTTACGAAACATGGCGCGCCCTGAAGGGCGGCAATCCAGAGGCCTCGCCCACCCATGGACAGGTTCACGGTTGCCTGTGGGATGAGGCGAATAAACCATCTACTGACCCAATGAAAGACAAGCGACTTGTCGAAACTAAGGGTCAGACAATATATCTCGCCGACGGCACGACCATGACCAAGGAATCAATCCGAAGGTCTATGAATAATCTCAGGGAGAATGCTTCCGGCAAAAAGCGACGAGAACCGACTAAAACAGCCTAAAAGCCACACGCCCGCCCTAGTTATACCGACACTGAACCCGAAGCCTGGCGATAGCCGGGTATTTCTTCACCTATTCGGAGTTCTAACAATGTCGGCCATCTCAAAACCAGTCGCCGCCGCAACGGCGGCGAGCGAAATCATGGACCGCCCCGAGGCGGCCAAATATCTAGGCTTATCCGAACAAACGCTTGCGTCATGGGCCTGTACCGGACGGCATTCTTTGCCGTTCGTGCGCCTGGGCCGGCGGGTCAAATACCGCAAGTCGGACCTTGACGCCTACTTGGCCAGCCACACCGTCAACGGTGCGACCACCGAGGAGGCAGCCCAATGACCGGCGCCGATGAGATTGTTTCCGTGCTGGACGAGATAGTCGGTTGCCTCCTCTTCGACGAAGACCCCGCCAAAAAACTTATCACCATTCCTGTAGCCCTGCGGGGTCTTGCGGAAGAAATCCGCTTGCTGAGAGGGGCTATCCAGGTGCGGCCGCCCCAGCTTTGCCCGGCCCCGCCCACTCTGCGGGCGGTCTTTCGTCAACGGGACAACAAGGAGACGTTCGTCCGCGTCGTGGGCTTGTTCTTGGCCATCGAAGAGGCCGCGTATCCCCACCTGGACGGGTACATTGAGGACGATGAAACGCCGTGCTCGCAGCATTGCAACTTCGCCGGCTTCCGGTTCGTCGATGAAGCGAGTTCGTCCCTCTGCGCGGCAAGCGAGCAAGGGGGAGCGGAATGATCGGGGCGTCGAACATTATCGCCCTGGATTATCAGGGCCATGAAATAGGCTTCGCGGAAACCGGCTGGTTTAATGCCACGGAAGCGGCGGCGGGGTTTGGTAAACGGCCTGTGGACTGGTTGGCCCTGGACAGCACGCAAGACTATATCGCTACGCTGGCCGAGATTTCTAAATGTGAGAAATCCTCACTTTTAAAGACCAAGCGAGGCCGACACCACGGGGGTACCTGGATGCACCCGAAACTTGCCGTTCCCTTCGCCCGTTGGCTGGATACCCGTTTCGCCATTTGGTGCGATCTGCAAATAGACGCCCTGGTTCGCGGCACCCACCAAGCCTATGACTGGCAGAAAGCCCGCTCTGCGGCGACCAGTTCGTTCAAGGTGATGGCGGAGGTGTTGCGCCTGGTGCGGCAGGATCAAGGCAAAGCCACCGAAACCCGCCATTACATCAACGAAACCCGGGTAGTGAATTGGGCGCTATCGGGCGAGTTCAAAGCGCTGGATCGTGAGTCCCTGGCGCCGTGCGACTTGGCGCTCCTGGCAAGCCTGGAAGAGCGCAACGCCGTATGGCTGGGGCGTGGTGTCGCCTACGCCGACCGGAAAAAGATACTGGAGCAACACGCCTTGGACTGGCGGAGCGGGCAGCAGCCCAAGATCGAGAGGGCAGCATGATGGCTACCCGAGCGATGCAGCCATTGACGCCCCCGCCCACCTGCCGGCAGAATGGCCGCACTACTACTTCACACGCCTCATCACAGCGTAATCGTGATTTTTTTGTGCCTGCCATTCGGCGAACCGGGCCACTGACCCGGCGACACCAAGCAGGCCACGCCAGTTTTCAAGAATTGGCGCAAGGTCTACACCGGGGAACTAAGGCGGGCAACCGCACGAATAGCCGGGGCCGTTGTGAAGCGGTAGTTGAAGCCTTGCGCCATCCCTTTAGGGGCGGCGCTTTAATCAATCTTGATTGGAGCAACTGCCATGCAAAGTAATACCCCCAGCGAGGGCGTATCCCGCCCGAATTCCGAACTATCGGACAACCTCAAGGCCATCGTCCGACAGGTCAGCCACCTTCAATCGCTCACGTCCACCCTGGGCGCCGCCAGTCTCGCCATCGGGCCGCTGCCGGATGGCCGTGTGCTGTGCGATGAAGGCAGCATAGAAACGATTTTCCTGTTTCTGGGCGACCAACTGGCCCGGGTCTTGGATGACTTGAACGCCTTGCAAGGGCAGATAGACCCGGCTTTGAGCGGTACCGATGCCGGCAACCAGGGAGGGCGCTGAGATGGCCGCAACCAAGATCGCGTTTCCCCTTGCGCATGGCGGCGTTCTGGAAATCGACCGCTGCGGAGGCGCTCTGTCATCGGTGCCGGCCCTGGGGGCTTTGCTACAGACACGGGGGCATGACGCCGGGCTGGGCTGGCTCGCGTTCCAGACCGATGCCCCCGGGCTGGATTCCCTGCAACGCCTGTCGTACAGCGTCGGCGAGAACCTGACCGCCTACAGCGCGGCCGTGGCGCATCTGCTGGCGGTGGTCGACCGGCGTGAATTGCCGGACGGCGTGCTGAACGACGTTGCATGGCTGTTGAACGGCTTGGCGACGCTGACGGCAGAGGCTTACCTGATCCATGCGGACGCACGCGCCCAACTGGCCGTGCTGCGGGCCGCCACAAGCGAGAACGGCCAACAGGGAGGGGCGCAGTCATGAGTTATGCGCCGAAATACCTCGAAAACGTCGACTACGAAGCGCCCATCACGCTGGGCGATATTTCCGACACCTGGCTGATGACCCTTAACCAAATCGATTGGGCTGGAACGCTGGCCCATTATCTGCGTCAAGCGATCTCCGAGCCGAGAGACCCCAACGTATCGAGTCTGCTGGGCATGCTGAATTATTGGCTCGCCAGTGTAGAGAACGATCTTGATGTGGCTTTTGAAAAGCTGTGCCTGAAGTCCAAGACGGGCTCGCCGTTGGCGGAGGGTGAAGAGGACTCGGGCGCTCCGCCCGAGCCGTTGGCCCGGTGCTTGAACGACGTCGGCTCGCAGTCTCCCCGCGCAATCGCCGAGGCTATCGCGTGCGAGGCCGCCCCCTTGGCGCCCAATGATGACACCCCGTTGACCCTCCCACGATTCAAGCTGGTTCGGTTGATCGAGCAAGGCATCGTCGCTGCGCAAGGAGGCCGCTCATGAACGCACTCACAAGATCCAATGTCGAAAGCCTGGCCGTCGATATTGATGCCATCCGGCGGAGGATTTCAGGCACGGGCAGTGTTTTGGCAGTCATGGCCGGCTCTGAAATCCGGGTGGGTCAGCGCGTCGATGGCCACGTCATCGTCGATGCTGACACCCTGGAAGCCGCCTTCGATTTTCTGCAAGAAAATCTATTCCAAGCGGTTGCCGAATTGGCGGACCTGGCCGAAGGACTGCGGCGCACTGCCGCTGCCATCGCTGCCACGGAGGACCGGTCATGAGCGCCACACGCATAGACCGCGAAACCGCCAGCAAGATCAATCCCTTGATCGATGGCAACAACGCCGACACGCTGGGCCATGTCATCGCCGTGCTGGACTTCCTGTCCATCGCGTCGACGGACATGGAGTGTTACAACGAATACGGGCTGAGCAAGACCATCGACTTGTGTACGGCCGCTCTGCAATACGAAATCGACGCCCGGCCACCGGGAGGAGGTGACGATGCCCCGTCGTAAACCTCCCGATTTCGACCTCATCAAGTCCCGTGCTCTCGATCAAATCGAGGCCGTTTGCGCCCGCTGGCTGCCGAATGGCAAGCGCAGCGGGCGCGAGTGGCAAATCGGCGACCGCTTCGGCGCGGAAGGCCAAAGCCTGAAAGTACACCTGAGCGGCGACAAGGCCGGCATCTGGTCCGACTTCAGCACGGGTGACAAGGGCGGCGACCTGGTGTCGCTGGTCGCCTACGTGGACAGCATTTCCCAAGGCGATGCCGCCCGCGAGCTGGCGGCCTTCCTGGGGCTTGCTACGGACGACGAGCCCAAACCCGCCACACCAGCAGCGCCTAAACCGGCGCCAGCGCCAGCACCGGCCCCGGAGGCGGTCTGGCGGCCGGTGTTGCCCATTCCGGAAGATGCACCGCCTAAGCCTGCGGCGCACCGCGGGCACGGCAAGCCGGACGCCTGGCACGTATACCACGATGCCGCCGGCCGCCTGCTGGGCTACGTGGCCCGCTTCGAGAAGTCGGCTACACGGAAGAAGAAGGAATTCGCCTGGCTGGTCTATGCGGAACTCGCAGGCCGCCGGGAGTGGCGTTGGCAGGGATTCGATGTCCCGAGACCGCTCTACGGTCTGGATGACCTGGCGCAACGGGCCGGGTGCTTGGTCCTGCTGGTGGAAGGCGAAAAATCGGCCGATGCGGCACGGGGTTTGATGCCGGCCTGGGTCGTCATGACCTGGCCGGGCGGCTCGAAGGCGATCGACAAGGCCGACTTCGGTCCCCTGGCCGGGTGCGACCTGATTCTCTGGCCAGATGCCGACCAGCCCGGCCGCGAGGCGATGGACAAGGCCGCAGGGCTGCTCACGGAGGCCGGTGCCGCATCGGTGCGCTTGGTCGATCTGTCCTTGTTTGCCAAGCTGGCGCCTGGCGCTGATGAGGCCGGGGCGGCGATCCTGACCGAACACGCCCGCGAACTGCCGGAAGGCTGGGACGCCGCCGACGCCGTGGCGGAAGGCTGGACGGTCGATCATTTCGTTCAAATTGTCGACCGGCCGGACTTTTACGCCACGCCCACGGTGGCGGCTGAACCGGAGACGGTGCCAGCGGAATCGACGGCGGAGCCGGCGGGGAAACCTGGAAAGGCCAAGCAGAAGCCGAAAGTACCCGAGGCGGCGGAGCCCGCGACCGGCGGCGATTCGCGTTTCATGGTCAACGATGCCGGCTTGTACTACGTCGCAGCCGACAAGGATGGCGAGCTTAGACAGGTGCGTATTTCCGATGCGCTCTACGTTCCTGCACTGGCACGGGATGAAGAGTCCGCCGGCTGGTCCCCGGTGCTGGAGTTCCGCGACATGGACAGCCACTTGAGACAGGAAATCATCCCTCGGCGCCAGTTCCTGGGCGACGGCACGGACGGACCGAAGCAGCTTGCCGACCTGGGGCTATTCATCGAGCCTGGCCGGCAATCGCTGGACCGGCTCAAGGCCTACATTGCCGGCGCCAGACCGCCGAAACGCGCCCGCCTGGTGGATGCCACCGGCTGGCACGGGTCCGCTTACCTGCATCCCGAGGGTGCCATAGGCGACACGGACGAAACCTTGCTTTATCGCGGCAGCAAGCGGGCGCTCGGGGTGTTCACCGGCAAGGGCAAGCTGTCCGACTGGCAAGCGAATATCGCGGCGCTGGCGGTCGGCAATCCCCGGCTGATGTTCTCCCTGTCGGTCGCCTTTGTCGGCCCATTGTTGAAGCCCTGCGGCGGGCCGTCCTTCTGTTGTCACTGGGTAGGCGACAGTTCGGAAGGCAAATCCGGTTCACTGACGGCGGCCGGGTCTGTCTGGGGCGCTCCTGCTGGCATAGTTCATAGCTGGAGGAGCACAGATAACTCAACCGAGTATGTCGCCGCTCAGCATAACGATGGCTTGCTGATCATGGACGAACTGAAGGAGGTCGATCCCAAGCAGGCCGGCGCTATTGCCTACATGTTGAGTAATGCGAAAGGGAAGAATCGTGCCCACCATGCCGGTGGACTGCGGGAGACGTTGACCTGGCGCATAGCGATGCTTTCATCCGGTGAGTTGGGCCTAGCCGATCACCTGGCCAGCGCGGGACAGAAGGCCCACGCCGGGCAGTCGGTCCGCTTCATCGAGCTGCCGAGCAACGGCGGCGCCGAGTTGGGCATGTGGAACGAACTGCACGGACTTGCCGACGGACGCACGTTTACCGACACCCTCAAGGCCCAAGCTGGCCGCTACCACGGCACCGCCGGCCGGGCTTTCGTGGCTGCGCTG